>NZ_JBVHEP010000004.1:278813-498592 GCF_055562795.1 Streptomyces sp. NPDC016851 | reverse complement strand
TTGGCACGCTGTTGAGTTCTCAAGGAACGGTCGCTTCCTTTGTACTCACCCTCTCGGGCTTTCCTCCGGGCGCTTCCCTTCGGTCTTGCGTTTCCGACTCTATCAGATCTTTTCTCGACCCGATTTCCTCGGTGCTTTCCAGGTTTCCGCTTCCGCGTTTCCCTTTCCGGCGGCTCCGACTTTATCAGAAGTTCTGAGCCGGATTGACCGGCCGCTCGTTTCCGATTCATCGGGAGGGGCTTCAATGAAATCAGCGTTTCATGAAGCAGACAGATGCTCACTGTCGCCGATCCGGGGCTGAACCCCTTGTCCAGGCAACTGTTCGAATCTACCTCCCCGCACGAGCCGTGTCAACGGCTCCTGTGGGGCGAAGAGGAGACTAGCAGTTGAACGGACGTGGTCGCACATCCGGCGGCCGTAGGGCCGTTCAGGCAGCTGTCGGGACGGTGGCGCTGCGTTCCGCTGCCTCGACGTCGCCGGTGTCGCCGGCGCGGGCAGCGCGGCCGCCCACGACGTAGACGTACGCGAAGAAGGCCAGTTCGGCGACGACTCCGATGGTGATGCGGGCCCAGGTGGGGAGGCCGGAGGGGGTGACGAAGCCTTCGATGGCGCCGGAGACGAAGAGGACCAGCGCCAGGCCGATGGCCATGCCGATGGCGGCGCGGCCCTCTTCCGCGAGAGCGGTGCGTCGCGTGCGGGGGCCTGGGTCGATGAGGGTCCAGCCGAGGCGCAGGCCGGTGCCGGCGGCCACGAAGACGGCGGTCAGTTCGAGCAGGCCGTGCGGGAGCACCAGGCCGAGGAAGGTGTCGAGACGGCCGGCCGAGGACATGAGACCGACGCCGATGCCCAGGTTCAGCATGTTCTGGAAGAGGATCCAGAGGACCGGGAGCCCCAGGAAGACGCCCAGGATCAGGCACAGGGCTGCGGCCCAGGCGTTGTTCGTCCAGACCTGGGCGGCGAAGCTGGCGGCCGGGTGGCTGGAGTAATAGGTCTCGTACTGGCCGCCGGGGCGGGTGAGGTCGCGCAGTTCGCTGGGGGCCGCGATGGACGCCTGGACCTCGGGATGGGTGCCGATCCACCAGCCGAGGAGGGCCGCGACCGCCGTGGACAGCAGCGCGGTGGGTACCCACCAGTGGCGTGACGTGTAGACGGCGGCCGGGAAGCTGTGGGTGAGGAAGCGGGTGACGTCGCGCCAGGAGGCGCGGCGGGTACCCGTGACCGCACCACGCGCGCGTGCCACGAGTTGGCTGAGCCTGCCGGTGAGCTGGGGGTCGGGAGCACTGGACTGGATCAGGGAGAGGTGCGTGGCGGCACGTTGGTAAAGAGTGACGAGTTCGTCGGCTTCGGCACCACTGAGGCGGCGCTGGCGACGGAGCAGGGCTTCGAGGCGGTCCCACTCCGCTCGGTGGGCGGAGACGAAGACGTCGAGGTCCATCGGTCTGCCTGCTCCTCGGCTGTTCGTCGGCGGCTCGTCGTGGATCAGCTTGTCGTACTGCGGCGCGATGCGCCCTCAGCTTGGCAGACTGGCCCTGTCGGGGGCAGGGCAGGGGAAGGACGGCGGGCGTGAGTGAGCTGGTGACGGGCGAGGCGGTGGCGTTGGAGCTGCGCCCCGCGAGGTTGCCCAGCAGGGCGCTGGCCGTGTTGCTGGATCTTGTGGCGGCCGTGGCCGTCTACGTGGCGGTGACCATCGCGGTCGTGGTTTCCACTGCCTCGCTGGACGAGGCGGCGCAGACGGCGCTGTCGATCGCGACGTTCGTTCTCGTGCTGGTGGGCGGGCCGATCGCGGTGGAGACGCTCAGCCATGGGCGTTCTCTCGGGAAGATGGCCTGCGGGCTGCGTGTGGTGCGGGACGACGGGGGGCCGATCCGGTTCCGGCATGCGCTGGTAAGGGGCTTGATCGGGGTGATCGAGATCCTCATGACCTTCGGTGTCGTCGCCTGTATCGCCTCGTTCGTGTCGGCGCGTGGGCGGCGGCTGGGGGATGTGTTCGCGGGGACCCTCGTCGTCCGGGAGCGGATTCCGGTCACGCGGACCGGGTTCGTGCCCCCTCCCCCGCCCTGGCTGGCGGGGCGGTTCTCGGGACTCGACCTGTCTGCGGTGCCCGACGGGTTGTGGCTGGCCGTGCGGCAGTACCTGACGCGTATGCAGCAGTTGGACCCGCAGGTGGGGTGGTCCATGGCGGAGCGGCTGGCGTCGGATCTCGCGGAACGGACGGGAGCTCCGGTGCCGCAGGGTGTTCCGCCGGCGGCGTTTCTGGCGGCGGTCGTGCATGAACGGCAGGCGCGGGAGGCTCGGCGGGCTTTCGGGAGCGGGTCGTCCTCGTCGGCCGGTCCGAGTGCTGCGGCTGCTCCGGCTGCTCCGGCCGCCGATGCTGCCCCGGCAGCTGAGCCCGCTTCGGGGGCGGGCGCGGCGTCCGGTGCGTACGGACGGCCGCCGGTTGTGCCGCCTGGTGCCGTGTCTCAGCCGTACGGTGCGGCTGTCGAGTCGTCCGGCGGGGACCGGCCCGCGGAGTCGCATGAGGTGCCTGCGGGCGAGCGTCCCGGGACTGGGTTCGTGCCGCCGGCGTAGTGGAGGGCGGCCGGGCTGCCCGTTCAGCGGGGGGGCCGGGCTCAGGTGAACGCCGACGGCGGTGATTCGAGGTCTTCGAGCTCGATGCCGGGGGCCGCGAGCACCACGTCTCCGGCGATGTGCACGGAGTGCTGTTCTCCCGTGTCCAGGGCTGTGACCTGGTATTCGTCCACGGTCAGGGGGCCGTTGTCAGTGGCGTGTGCTTCTCTTTTCAGCAAGGTCCACGACTGGTCCACGGTGCGCGGGGCGAGGACCGGGTCCGTGAAGGCGACGAGGCGTACGCGGGTGCCTGCTGAGGAGGGGGTGAGGCGCAGGAGACGGGTGGTGGCGACGAGGAACGCCGGGGAGGTGCCGGTGAAGGCGTGGGCGCGCACATTGCCTTCGGTGGCGTCGGTTCCGGTGGGGTCGGTGCGGACCCAGGTGACGCCGTCGAGGGCGGCGCCGCGGACCTGCCAGGCGGCGGCGTGGAGTTCGAGGCGGATGGGGCGCCCGAGTTCGTCGAGGGTGAGGTCGACGGAGCCGTGGTGATCGCCCGAGGGGGTGGTCAGCTGGGAGACGTAGCGCCAGCCGGAGGGGCCGGGGGCGCACTGGAAGTGTTCTTCAGCGAGGGGGGTGTGATCGTGCGGATCGTGGAGCGAATAGCGGCCGCGGGGCATGGGGGTCCTGGGTCTTGACGGGCTGGGCCGGTCACCGGCCGGTCGAACGGGGCAGGCCCCCGGCACGGGGGTGCGGGGGCCTGCTTCGAAGGACCTGAGCTGCTGAGGAGCTGAGCTGCTCGGCTCAGTAGCGGTACTCGGCTCAGTAGCGGTAGTGGTCCGGCTTGTACGGGCCCTCGACCTGGACGCCGATGTACTCGGCCTGCTCGGGGCGGAGCGTGGTCAGCTTCACGCCGAGCGCGTCGAGGTGGAGGCGGGCGACCTTCTCGTCGAGGTGCTTGGGCAGCACGTAGACGCCGGTCGGGTACTCGTCGGGCTTGGTGAACAGCTCGATCTGGGCCAGGGTCTGGTCCGCGAAGGAGTTGGACATCACGAACGACGGGTGGCCGGTGGCGTTGCCCAGGTTCAGCAGGCGGCCCTCGGACAGGACGATGATCACCTTGCCGTCGGGGAAGGTCCAGGTGTGGACCTGCGGCTTGATCTCGTCCTTGACGATGCCGGGGATCTTCGCGAGGCCGGCCATGTCGATCTCGTTGTCGAAGTGGCCGATGTTGCCCACGATGGCCTGGTGCTTCATCTTGGCCATGTCGCCGGCCATGATGATGTCCTTGTTGCCGGTCGTGGTGATGAAGATGTCGGCCTTGTCGACGACCTCGTCGAGGGTCGTGACCTGGTAGCCGTCCATCGCGGCCTGGAGGGCGCAGATCGGGTCGATCTCGGTGACGATCACGCGGGCGCCCTGCCCGCGCAGGGACTCCGCGCAGCCCTTGCCCACGTCGCCGTAGCCGCAGATGACCGCGGTCTTGCCGCCGATGAGGGTGTCGGTGGCACGGTTGATGCCGTCGACCAGGGAGTGGCGGCAGCCGTACTTGTTGTCGAACTTCGACTTGGTGACGGCGTCGTTGACGTTGATCGCCGGGAACAGGAGGACACCGTCGCGCTGCATCTCGTACAGGCGGTGGACGCCGGTCGTGGTCTCCTCGGTGACCCCGCGGATCTCCGAGGCGAGCTGGGTCCACTTCTGGGAGCCGTCGGTGATGGTGCGGTTCAGGAGTTCGAGGATGACGCGGTGCTCGTCGTTCTCGGCGGTGTCGACGGCAGGAACCTTGCCGGCCTTCTCGTACTCGACACCCTTGTGGACGAGGAGGGTGGCGTCACCGCCGTCGTCCAGGATCATGTTCGGGCCGCCGGTGGGGCTGTCCGGCCACGTCAGGGCCTGCTCCGTGCACCACCAGTACTCCTCCAGGGTCTCGCCCTTCCAGGCGAAGACCGGGACGCCCTGCGGGTTGTCGGGCGTGCCGTTCGGGCCGACGGCGATGGCTGCCGCGGCGTGGTCCTGGGTGGAGAAGATGTTGCAGGAGGCCCAGCGGACCTGTGCGCCGAGGGCGACCAGGGTCTCGATGAGCACGGCGGTCTGCACGGTCATGTGCAGGGAGCCGGTGACACGGGCGCCGGCCAGGGGCTGGGCCTCGGCGTATTCCTTGCGGATCGCCATCAGGCCGGGCATCTCGTGCTCGGCGAGGGTGATCTCCTTGCGGCCGAACTCGGCCAGGGAGAGATCGGCGACCTTGAAGTCCTGTCGCTTGTCGACAGTCGTCATTGAGAGCTGCTCCTCGGGATTGGGTCGAGGTGGGTACGGCTGGTCTGCGCGGCGGCGGACACAGGGGTGCCCGAAAGAGGACACAGGCATGCCCGCGTGTGCGCAGCGCAGTCCGTCGGAGGCCCTCTCTCCCTCGGTCGGTCCGCGGTGGGACCGCCCGACCGCCATCAGCAGCGACGTCTGGCTCCGTCCCAAGCTACACCGGGGGCGCCTGCGATCCCCAGTCCGCAGGGAAACACATCGAGCCGATCCCGTAACGGGCGGGGGTGGGACTGTCGGTGAGGTGCGGGAGTGGTGGAAGGCGACGGGGCCCGCCGAGTGGTTCGGCGGGCCCCGTGGCCGGAGGAGTCGCAGGTGGTGGTGTCAGTGGTCGGTGGGGCCGCCGGGGCTTGCCTCGGGGTCGGGGCCCTTGGCGGCTTCGGCCTCGCTGTAGATGTCCGGCTCGAGGTAGATCACGCGGGCGATCGGGACGGCCTCGCGGATGCGTCCCTCGGCGGCGTTGATGGCGGCGGCGATCTCGGTGGCCGTCTCCTCGTGGCGGACGGCGATCTTGGCGGCGACGAGGAGTTCCTCGGGGCCGAGGTGGAGCGTGCGCATGTGGATGATGCGGGTGACGGTGTCACCGTCGACGACGGCGGCCTCGATCTTCTGCGTCTCCTCGACGCCGGCGGACTCGCCGAGCAGCAGCGACTTGGTCTCGGCGGCGAGGACGAGGGCGATCAGGATGAGCAGGATGCCGATGCAGAGGGTGCCGATGCCGTCCCAGACGCTGTCGCCGGTGAGCAGGGCGAGGCCGACGCCGCCGAGGGCGAGGATCAGGCCGACGAGGGCGCCGAGGTCCTCCAGGAGGACGACCGGGAGCTCGGGAGCCTTGGCGTGGCGGACGAACTCCTTCCAGGAGCGCTTGCCCCGCAGGACGTTGGACTCCTTGATGGCCGTGCGGAAGGAGAAGGACTCGGCGATGATCGCGAAGACGAGGACGCCGACCGGCCAGTACCAGTGCGTCAGCTCGTGCGGGTGCTTGATCTTCTCGTAGCCCTCGTAGAGGGCGAACATGCCGCCGACCGAGAAGAGGACGATGGAGACGAGGAAGGCGTAGATGTAGCGCTCGCGGCCGTAGCCGAAGGGGTGTTGCGGGGTGGCCTCGCGCTTGGCCTTCTTGCCGCCGACCAGCAGCAGCGCCTGGTTGCCGGAGTCGGCGACGGAGTGGACGGACTCGGCGAGCATCGATGACGAGCCGCTGAAGATGAACGCCACGAACTTCGCTACCGCGATCGCGAGGTTGGCGACCAGTGCCGCCACGATCGCCTTGGTGCCGCCTGACGCGCTCATATGTTCGCGTTGTCCCTTCGTACGCCGTTCCAGGGCCGGGATGCCGCCTTGGTGCGGCACCCGTGGCTTTGCCCGTGCTTGACGGTGGGCCATTGTTGCAGCCCGCTCGGGCCGCGGTGCTTCAGGTCACCAGCACGGGGGTCATCGAAACGGTCAGGCGACGACCGTGGCGCGGAAGAGCGTGCCGGTTCCGGACACTTCGGCCTTTTCGCCGGCCGGGACGAAGACGGATCCGCCCGGGGTCAGGTCGTGCCCGCCGGCCCGGACGGAGCCGGCCGTGCAGAGCAGGATCTGCGGGGTCGCGCGGGTGAGGTCGTGGGCGCTGCCCGCCTCGGGGAGGACGAAGCGGGACAGGCGGAACTCGTCGATGGGGGTCTCGTAGAGCTCCTCGCCGTCCGGGGAGGCCTCGGGGCGCAGGACGCCGGGGTCGCTGGGCCGGAAGCGGACGATGCGCAGGAGCTCGGGGACGTCGACGTGCTTGGGGGTCAGGCCGCAGCGCAGGACGTTGTCGGAGTTGGCCATGATCTCGACGCCGAGGCCGTTCAGGTAGGCGTGCGGGACGCCGGCGCCGAGGTAGAGGGCCTCGCCGGGCTGGAGCCGGACGTGGTTCAGCAGCATCGCGGCGATGACGCCGGGGTCGCCCGGGTAGTGGTGGGCGATGTCGGCGTAGGGGGCGTAGGCGCCGCCGAGGCGGGTGCAGGCGGTGGCCGCCTCCGCGACCGTGCGGGACATCTCCTCGGGGTCGGCGGTGAGGATCGCCGTGAGGACCTCACGCAGGGCGGCGTCCTCGGGGTGGGCGTGCAGCAGGTCGACGTACGGCTTGAGGGAGTCGATGCCGAGGTCGTCGAGCAGGCCGGCGGCGGCGAGCGGGTCGCGGAAGCCGCACAGGCCGTCGAACTCGGTGAGGGCGCAGATCAGTTCGGGCTTGTGGTTGGCGTCCTTGTAGTTGCGGTGCGGGGCGTCCACGGGGATGCCGCGGCGCTCCTCGTCCGCGTAGCCCTCCTTGGCCTGCTCCAGGTCGGGGTGGACCTGGAGGGAGAGCGGGGCGCCGGCGGCGAGGATCTTGAGGAGGAAGGGCAGGCGGGGGCCGAACTTGGCGACCGCGGCCGGTCCGAGTTCCTTCTCCGGGTCGGCGTCGATGACCTCGACGAGCGTGCCCCGGCCGGTGCGTGAGGGGGCGCCCGGGTGGGCGCCCATCCACATCTCCGCCTGCGGCTCGCCGGTCGGGTCGGTGCCGAGCAGGTGCGGGATGGCGGTGGGAGAACCCCAGGCGTAGGGGCGGATGGTGTTGTCGAGGCGGTCCATGGGGTCTCTCTGGGGGTTCGGGCGTGCGGGTGCGTCAGCGTGTCCCGAGCATGATCAGGCCCTGGAAGCGAGCGCCAGGTAAACGGCGGCGAAATCCGTGACGGCGATCAGTTCCGCGAGGGTCTCCAGCTCGCCGCCCTCCTCCGGTTCCAGCTCGCTGATCGGCGTGTCATGGCTGAGGGCCAGGTCGCGGGCGCCTGGGGCGGCGGTGAGGCCGCCGATGGGGCGGTCGCGGAGGAGCACCACGCGCGCGTGCAGGGCGGGTGGTTCGTCGACGCGGTCGCGGAAGAAGTCGTCGGGGTCGGCGCTGGCGGCCAGGGGGCCGGCGAGCAGGGCGCTGTGTGTGGCGAGGGCCTCGGGGAGTTCGGCGACGACCGCCGGGATACCGGACAGTTCGGCGAGCGCGGCGGCGAACCGGCGGCCCGCCGGGCCGGCCGAGGTGCCCTCGGTCCAGACGATCGGGAGGGCGTCGGCGAGTTCGGCGGCGAGGGTCTTGGCGGGGTTGCTGTAGGTGGCGATGGCGGGGCCGCAGCGTTCGGCGATGCCGTCGAGGCGGTCGGCGACCTTGCCGAGGGCCTCCGGCGGGGCGGCGAGCACGCCGGTGCGGTCCAGCAGCGCGAGCAGCGGGGTGAGCAGCGCCCACAGGACGCCGGGCGCGGAGGCGGCGAGGGGCTCGTCCTGGTCGTACGGGGCGGTCGCCATGGGGACGAACAGGCCGTGCGAGCCGTTCACCGCGTCGGCGAGCGGGGAGCGGCGGGGGGCTACGGCGACGACGTTGCAGCCGCGGCGGTAGGCCTGCTCGGCGAGGAGGGACAGGCCCGGTTCGCTGCCGTCCGGGGTGGTGATCAGGAGGAGGTCGACGGAGCCGACCCAGCCGGGCAGATCCCAGCGCAGGGCGCCCGCGGCGGGGGCGACGCCGGTGGGGGCCAGCCGCGTGACCGGGCTGCCGGCGCCCGCGAGGGTGCCGATGAGGTCGGCGGCGTGCGTGGCGGCGGCGCCCGGGCCGGCGATGAGGACGGCGCGGGGGCGGCCGTCGGGTTTGAGGTCGTTGATGCCGGCCTCGGCGGAGTGCCGGGCGGCCGTGCGGACGCGGGCGCCGGCTTCTGCGGCGCCGCGGAGCAGCCCGCGGTGGTCTGCCTCGGAGAGGCCCTCCGGGGAGTCGAGCAGCGATTCGTCGAGCATGGGCGGCAGCCTCCGATCGCCGGAGTCCGGTCCGGGTCCGTTTTTGGGATGTCCTACGTCGGTGCCCGTTGTGCCCGGGGTGTATGTGCGCCGGGTTCACGCGGGTGTGTCTGCCCGGGCGGGCCTACGCGGGGCGGCGGGCCTCGTCGACCAGGAGGACGGGGATGCCGTCGCGGACCGGGTAGGCCAGGCCGCAGTTCTGGTCGGTGCAGAGCAGTTCGGTGTCCTGCTCCTTGAGGGGGGCGTGGCATGCCGGGCAGGCGAGGATTTCGAGGAGGCCGGCTTCGAGTGCCATGCGGGGTCCCTTCGGGGATGGGGCGGGGTGGGGCGTTGGTGCTGGGGGTGGTGCGGATGTGCCTGGTCAGGGTACCGCCGGGTGGGGGGTGGGGCGGGGGTGATCGGCAAGTGCGGCGGGTATGTGGGCTGGGGTGGGTGAAGGGGCTCCGCCCCTTTGACCCCGCCAGGGGGCTTCGCCCCCTGGACCCCGGCCTATGCCCACCCGCCGCCCGAAGCGGTCGGACAAGAGGCCGGGCTCGCCTTTCCCTCAGCCCCTGATGATCGCCAGTGCCTCGTCCCTCACCCTGGTCATCGTCTCCTGGTCCCTCGCCTCCGCGTTCAGGCGGAGCAGGGGCTCCGTGTTGGAGGGGCGGACGTTGAACCACCAGTCGGTGGCGGAGACGGTCAGGCCGTCCAGCTCGTCGAGGGTGATGCCCTCGCGGTTCTCGTACGCGGAGCGGATCGCGGCGAGGCGGGCCGCCTGGTCGGTCACCGTGGAGTTGATCTCGCCGGAGCCGGCGTAGCGGTCGTACTGGGCGACGAGGGCGGACAGGGGGCCGGACTGGCCGCCGAGGGCCGCCAGGACGTGCAGGGCGGCCAGCATGCCCGTGTCGGCGTTCCAGAAGTCGCGGAAGTAGTAGTGCGCGGAGTGCTCGCCGCCGAAGATCGCGCCCGAGCGCGCCATCTCCGCCTTGATGAAGGAGTGGCCGACGCGGGTGCGGACCGGGGTGCCGCCGTTCTCCACGACGACCTCGGGGACCGACCAGGACGTGATCAGGTTGTGGATGATCATGCCCTTGCCGCCGTGCCTGGCCAGCTCGCGGGAGGCCACCAGGGCGGTGATCGCCGACGGGGAGACCGGCTCGCCGCGCTCGTCGACGACGAAGCAGCGGTCGGCGTCCCCGTCGAAGGCGAGGCCGAGGTCGGCGCCCTCTTCGCGGACCCGCTTCTGGAGGTCGACGAGGTTGGCCGGGTCGAGGGGGTTGGCCTCGTGGTTGGGGAACGTGCCGTCGAGTTCGAAGTACATCGGGACCAGCGTCAGGGGCAGGCCGGCGAAGACCTCGGGGACCGTGTGGCCGCCCATGCCGTTGCCCGCGTCGACGACGACCTTCAGGGGGCGGATGGAGGTCAGGTCGACCAGGGAGCGCAGGTGCGCCGCGTAGTCCGACAACGTGTCGCGGCCGGTGATGGTTCCGGGCGTCGCGGCGGGCTCGGGGGCGCCCGACTCGCTCCAGGCCTCGACCAGTTCGCGGATCTCGGCGAGGCCGGTGTCCTGGCCGACCGGGGCGGCTCCCATGCGGCACATCTTGATGCCGTTGTACTGGGCCGGGTTGTGGGAGGCGGTGAACATGGCGCCCGGCAGGTTCAGCGCGCCCGAGGCGTAGTAGAGCTGGTCCGTGGAGCACAGGCCGATCTCGGTCACGTCGGCGCCCAGCGCCGCCGCCCCCCGCGCGAAGGCCCGCGACAGGCCCGGTGAGGAGGGCCGCATGTCGTGCCCGGTCGCGATGGCGCTCGCGCCGGTGACCCGCACGAAGGCCGCTCCGAAGAGCTCGGCCAGGGACTCGTCCCACTGGTCGGGGACGATCCCGCGTACGTCGTACGCCTTGACGACCTGCGACAGATCAGCAGCCACGGCCAACCTTCCTGAAAAAGTACTGTCGGTCCGCCCAAACTACCCTCGCCCGCTGACAGCGCGCTGTGCGGACGCCGAGTCGGCGCCCGGGCGTCGTCTCAGGTCACGGCAGCATCCAGTCCAGGACGGGCGTGCTCTGGCCGACCACGATCAGGCACATCACCAGCAGCAGGCCGAGGCTCCACGGCAGTACCTTGCGCAGCAAGTCGCCCTCGCGGCCCGCCAGTCCGACGGCCGCACAGGCGATGGTGAGGTTCTGCGGGGAGATCATCTTGCCGAGGACGCCGCCGGAGCTGTTGGCGGCGGCCAGCAGGTCGGGCGGCAGCCCCGACTCGCGGGCGGCGGTCACCTGGAGGGCGCCGAAGAGGGCGTTCGCCGAGGTGTCCGATCCCGTCACGGCGACGCCGAACCAGCCGAGGACGGGCGAGAGGAAGGCGAGCCCGGCTCCCGCCGCCGCCACGAAGTGGCCGATGGTCGCCGCCTGCCCGGAGAGGTTCATGACGTACGCGAGCGCCAGTACGGACGTCACCGTCAGGATCGCGAAGCGCAGCTCGTGCACGGTTGCGAGCCATTCCTTCACCGCCACGCGCGCGTGCACCCCGATGACGGCGGCCGTGCCGATCCCGGCGAGCAGCACGAGCGTGCCGCCGGTCGACACGATCGGCCAGGTGAAGACGTTGCCGCCGACCGGTTCGCCGTCGGAGCCGAGCACGTTCAGGAAAGGCCAGTCGTAGGTCTGGGTGGCCCTGTCCAGCCAGTCCTTGACGGCCGGGATCTGAGCGACGGAGAAGATCAGGACGATCAGCGCGTAGGGGGCGTACGCGCGAAGGACCTCGCGGGGCGGGTCCTGCTCGTCCAGTTCCTCGCTGCGTACGCCGGTCAGCACGGAGGCGCGTACGGACTCGGCGGCGGGCACGCGCGCGTGCGGTACGGCGACCAGGGCGCCCGCGCCCGCCAGGGCGGCGCCGATGTCGGCGAGTTGGGCGGAGACGTAGTTGGAGGCGGCGAACTGGGCGACGGCGAAGGCGACTCCGCAGGCGAGGGCGGGCACCCAGGTCTCGCGCAGTCCGCGCCGGCCGTCCACGAGCCAGACCAGCACGAGGGGCACCACGAGGGCCAGCAGTGGCGTCTGACGGCCCACCACGGACGCCACCGAGTCCAGCGGCAGCCCGGTGACCTGGGCGAGCGTGACGACCGGTGTGCCCATCGCGCCGAAGGCCACGGGCGCGGTGTTGGCGACCAGGGCGACGACGGCCGCGCGCACGGGTTCGAAGCCGAGGGCGACCAGCATGACCGCGCTGATCGCGACGGGCGCCCCGAAGCCGGCGAGTGCCTCCAGCAGCGCACCGAAGCAGAAGGCGATGACGAGCGCCTGGATGCGGGGGTCGTCGGAGAGCCGCCCGAAGGACCGGCGCAGGATGTCGAAGTGCCGGGTGCGGACGGTCATCCGGTACACCCACAGGGCGTTGACGACGATCCACAGGATGGGGAAGAGGCCGAAGACGGCGCCCTGGGCGGCGCTGGAGAGCGTCTGCCCAAAGGGCATGCCGTAGGCGAGCCGGGCGACGAGAACGGCGGCGAGGAGGCCGGTCAGGCCGGCCAGGTGCGCCTTCATGCGGACGGCGCCCAGCAGGACCAGGACGAGCACGAGAGGCAGGGCCGCCACGAGGGCGGACAGGCCCAGGGAGCCGGCGACGGGTTCCAGTTCCTGCACGTACACGGGCGCCTCCCCGGTTTCCGTCATGCGGAAGCGATTTCTCGCGTCCCCCAAACGGAATGGTCATGTCCACGCCAAGCGCGCGTCAATGGGTGTGCGCGGGGAGGATCCGGGAGGTGCGGTCAGTTGTCGGGCGACCGGAGGACCCGCAGATGCCCTCGCCGGGCGACCTCCATCGGGTCGGCCGAGCGCCCGCCGCCACCGGCCCCGGCCGCCCGTTCCTGGGGACGGGCCGCCTCGCGCACGGCATTGGCAAGCGCTTCCAGGTCGTCGCCGCTCGGGCGCGCCGGGGCCGAGCCGTCGAGAAGCCGGACGACCTCCCAGCCGCGCGGGGCGGTGAGGCGCTCGGAGTGCTCGGCGCACAGGTCGTAGCAGTGGGGTTCAGCGTAGGTGGCGAGCGGGCCGAGGACCGCGGTCGAGTCGGCGTAGACGTACGTCAGCGTCGCGACGGCGGGACGGCCGCAGGCGGTGCGCGAACAGCGACGTACAGGGCTCACGACGTTGGACGGTACCGCACTCTTGAGCGGGCCGCGACGACTCTCCACCAGGTCACTCCCCCGTGTCGTGCTGTGAAACGCCCCACACCCCCCTTCGGGCGCACCCTGCTGACCTGCCCGGACAGTGTCGTCCGGGGTGTCGAACGACCCGTCAAGCGGTCAAGAGTCGTCACAAAACCCTCAATTGCCGTGAGGTCGCCGGTCTCGGCGAGATACGGAATCGAGCCCAACCTTGGCTGGAATGGTCATGTAACGACATGCCGTACCGGTCGGCCGGAAGCCGTCCGTACCGGCGTGCGGTGCCGGGCGCGGGGACTCGGCGGGGACTACCCTTCAGCAGTGATGGACATGCCCGTAACGCCCCGAGCCGCCGCCCCCGGGCCCCGCCGCCGTGATCGCCACGGCCGGGGCATGCGCGGCCCGATCGCACCGCCACAGGTGCCGCTCGCCGCCAGCCGCGCGGATGCGTTCGCCGATCTGGTGCAGGACTCCGTGGAGCGCCTGGAACGGCGCTGGCCTCAGCTCGCCGACATCGATTTCCTGGTGCTGGAGGTGCCGCGGCTCGACGGGCCCGGCCAGGCCTGGAACGACGAGGCGGTCCCGCTGGGCGGCACGATCAGCGCCCGTGAGGGCCGCCCAGCGCGCGTGGTGGTCTACCGGCGGCCGGTCGAGATCCGCACCAAGGGCCGCGACGAGCGGGCGGCGCTGGTGCACGAGGTCGTCGTCGAACAGGTCGCCGAGCTGCTGGGGCTGACCCCGGAGACGGTCGATCCGCGGTACGGCGAGGACCAGGGCTGAGACCGCCCGGCTGCGGCCAGGGATACTTCCGCAGCACCGACCGCAGTGGTCAGGGCTACTTCCGTAGCACCGACCCCAGTAGTCAGGGCTCCTTCCGCAGCACCGACCCCCGTGTTCAGGGCTACTTCTGCAGCACCGACAGGTCCTCGTCCGCCTCCGGCACCGCGACCGTCCCCCGGTCGTCGGGGAGCGTCTGCACGGTGAAGCCGGGCACGCCGCCCTCCGTCGCCGCCAGGGTGCGGGCGCCGTAGACCGGGCCGCCGGACTTCGGCTCGACCGTGAGCGCGTACGTGCCCTTCAGTCCGCTGGGGACCGGGGGCTCGATGTCCTGGGTGGTGCCGGCCTTGATCGTGTACGTCTTCGACGCCGGTGTGCCGCCCTCGCTGCCCGCCGAGGCGGTGACCTCGACCGTGGCGGCGCGGTCGGGGGCGGTCAGCGAGAGCGTGCTGCCCTTGGCGCTGTTGTCCGCGGACGTCGCGCGCGTGCCGACGGGGCGGGTGGCCGGGATGAAGGCCGTCTCCTGCTTGTCGCCCTTGCCGCGTACGACCCGCAGGGCCGCCACGAGGGGCACGGACCGGTCCGTCGGCGTCAGCACCAGGGAGCCCGCCTCGCCGCGCGTCACGTCGCCCAGGTCGACGGCGGTGGTCATGCCGCCCTTGACGTGCACCGTCTCGTGCCCGGCCGGGGTGATCAGCCCGGAGGGGGAGGCCAGGCGCACCTTGAGGTCCGCGTCGGCGTCGCCCGGGGTGAAGGCGACCAGGCGCACGGACGTGGCGTCCTTGGGGATGCCGGGCAGGACCAGGCTGCCCGAGGGGTCCGTGGACGCGGTCAGCCAGTCGCCGCCGAGCTTGTCGTCCAGGGCCTGCACGGCGGCGCCGACCCGACCGCTGCGGACGTTGACGTGCACCGTGAGGTTGGTCTGCTGCTCGTCGGTGAGGGTGGACAGCAGGACCGGGTCGCTGGAGTGCGGCTGGATCGTGATGCCCTCCCCCACCGTGGACTTGAGGGTGCCGTCCTTGCCGTAGAGCTCGACGTCGACCACGGCGGCCGAGTCGTCGGGGTTCGTCAGGTGGACGTAGTCGGTGCGGTCGGCCGCGGTGCTGGCGCCGGGGAACCAGAAACTGGTGTCCGGGGCCGTGCAGTTGACGCCCTGGAGGCCGCGGCCGGTGCCCGCGGCGACCTCCGTCGTCTCCTGGACCGTCCAGCCGGGCGCGAACCTGCCGTCCGCGGTCCCGACCAGCGCGGGCGATTCGGCGCCCGAGGTGTCCCCGGTGACCGGCTTGCCGGGCTCCTTGGGGGTCAGCACCGGCTTCTCGGTCTTCCGTTCGCCGGTCTTCCCGGCATCCTTGCCCTGGTCGCCGCCCGCGCCGTCCTCCGACTCCTGGGCGGCCGCCTGGAGTTCGGCCTTGCCGCCGCTCCCGGTGCCCTTCGTGACGGGTGTGAAGGAGGTGTACGACGTCTCCGCGATGTCGGACATGCTGGGCGCGGGGCACAGGAGGCTCGTGCGCTCCACGGGCAGTTGGGCGGCCGCCTTGGCGGTGGTGTCCGCGCCCGGGGTGTCCGGGGCGGACAGCGCGGCGAAGCCGGTGACGGCGGCGAGCGCGGTCGCGCCGGCGATCAGGGACAGGGTCGTGCGGTTCACTGCTGGCTCCCGTCGGGACGCTCACTGCCCGTGCCGTGGGGGTGGTGCTGCTGCGCCGGGTCGTACGGCGTGCCGTAGCCCTGGGGGTAGGCCTGGTCGTAGCCCTGTTGGTCGTAGCCCTGTTGGTCGTACGACGGGTTCTGGGGCTGGCCGCCGTACGCGTACGGGTCGTACTGGCCGCCCTGGTAGGGGTCGGCCGGGTACTGCTGTCCGTACGCGTCCGCCGGGTACTGGGCGCCCTGGTACTGGTCGCCGTAGTTCGCGTACTCGCCGCTCTGGTAGCCGGCGTTGTCCCACTGCCCCTGGTTCTGCTGGGGCACCGGTGCCGGGGGCTGCTCGGGCTGCGGGGGCGGGAACTCCCCGGGCTGCGCCGCCCCTTCGGCCTCGGCCTCCGCCTGGGCGCGCAGGCGGCGGGCCCGGCGGCCCTCGCCCGCGACCGGCTGGGCCGGGACGGCGGGCTCCTCGGGCAGGTCGTCGTCGATGTCGCGGCGCCGGCCGGGCAGGGCCAGCACGACGAGGACGACGGCGAGGAGGCCCTGCGCCCACAGCCACGCGGTGTGGCCGACCGGGTCGTCGTAGGTGACGTCCAGCCTGCCGCCGGTGGCGGGGAGCTTGAAGCCCTGAGCCCAGCCGTCGACCGTGGTGCGGGTGAGCGGCTTGCCGTCGAGCGTGGCGGTCCAGCCGTCGGAGGCGGTGTCGGCCAGGCGCAGCACGCGTCCGTCGGGGCCGGCCGGGATCGTGGTGTGGATGTCGACGGGCCCGGCGGCGACGGTCTGCGGGGTGCCGGAGCCGGAGGCGGGGACGATGGTGGCGCGCGCGACGTCCTGGTCGATCTGCCACAGCGCGCCGCTGTCCTGCTGGCTGAGCCGGGTCAGGCCGGGCGTGGTGTCCAGGACGCGGGTGACGTCGCGGGGAGCGCCCTGGTGCACGAGGACGTAGCGCACGGCGAAGCCGCCGAGCTGGTCGGCCTGGTCGGCGCCGGAGCCGGCGACGAGGTTGGCGACGACCTTGTCGAGCCTGCTGTTCTCGCCGTCGGCCGCGGCGATCTCGCCGTCGCCGAGGCGGGCGCCGGAGCCGCGGACCAGCATGTATCCGACGCGCGAGGCGGAGTCGCTGTCGAGGACGAGGGTGCGGGCCTGGTCGCTGCCGCCGCTCTCCTCGGCGACGAACGCGGGGACCTGGGTCGGGTCGCGCCGCTCCAGCGGGCCGTCGGCGCCGCGGATCATCCAGCCCGCGGCGACGAGCAGCGGGCCCGCGGCCGAGGCGAAGGCGATCAGCACGGCGACGGGCTGGCGCCAGCCGAAGCTCTGCTCGGCCACGCGCGCGCGTGCCCCGTCGGCGCCGAGCGCGGCGGCCGCCAGGAGGGCGATGCCGTAGACGAGCGTCGCGGGGCCGGACCAGGTGGAGCTGTTGGACAGGACCGCGAAGACGAAGCCGGTCAGGGCGGCCGTCCAGGCCGTCCAGATGCCCAGCCGGCGTTCCGAGCGGAGCAGGGCGGCGAGCGCGGCCAGGACGATGCCGATCAGCATGAGGCCGCTGACGGTGCCGGGGCCGCCCGGGCTGGCGCCGAGCAGGTCGAGGGCGGAGGCGGCCGACGGGCCGTACTCCAGACCGGCTTCCTGGAAGAAGCCGAAGGGGAGCAGCGACAGCGACCAGGGCGCGAGGACCAGCAGGGGCGTGCCGAGCTGGGCGAGGAACCGCAGCCCGTACGCCGTGATGTCGGTCCGGCGCAGGACCAGCAGCCCGGCGCCGAGGAGCAGCGCGATGGGCCACACGATCGGGGTGAACGCGGTGGTGATGGTCAGCAGCAGCGCGTACGCCCAGGTGGCGCGCCAACTGCCACGCGCCCCCGAGGGGTTCGCCAGTCCGCTGGCGGCGATGCCCGCGCGGGCGATGAGCGGCAGCAGCACGGCCAGGACGGCGGTGCCGATCCGGCCGCCGGCGAGGGCGCCGGTGGCGGCGGGCAGGAAGGCGTAGACGACGGCCGCCCACGCGCGCAGCAGCCGGGACTCGACCAGCGGGCGGGAGGCGAAGTAGGCGCTGAGCCCGGCCAGCGGTACCGAGCAGACGAGCAGCAGCGTGACGGCGAGGCCGGTCGAGCCGAACAGCAGGGACGCCAGCATGGCCACGAGCGCGAGGTACGGCGGCGCGGAGGAGGTGCCACCGGCGGCGACGGGGTGCCAGGCGTCCAGGTAGCGCGCCCACAGGTCGGAGGAGTCGGACGGGGCGGGCAGCAGGGCGCCGCCCGTGAGCGCGCCGCCGCCGAGGAGTTCGCGGCAGGCGGCCAGTGAGACGAGCAGCAGCACCAGGAAGAGCACCGGGCCGGGCTTGCGCGCGATGCGCTTGAGCCGGGCGAACTGCTCGATCTCCAGGAAGTCCGCGTCGTCACCGCCGGGGCCGGACTCGACGGCACCGCCGTGCCGTCCGGCGCCGGAGGCGACCTCGGCGTCGGAGGGGCCGACGACGTTGCCCGCGACCTGCTCGACGGTCATGCGGACGGTCGCGCCGGGCGGCGGGAACAGCGGCCGCAGTTCGTCCTTGTCGATCCGGGGTGTCCCTCTGCCGCGCCGTCCGGCGAGGATCCGCTCGGGCCTGAGGAGCGTGCCCATGAGGCCGCGGATCTCGTCGACGGCCTGTCCGGGGACCTTGCCGACGAGGTAGGCGACGGTCCGCAGCAGTGTGCCGAGCACGATCCGCAGCAGCACCCAGGGCAGGACGGCCGTACGCGCGTTGACGAGCAGGGTGTAGACGGCGCCGGCCTTGTCGACCTTGTGGGGGGAGGCAGACGTGCGGCCCACGCAGTCGACCGTGCGGCGCTCGCGGGAGGCCGCCTCGGCGTGCCGGACGACGGCCTCGGGGGCGACGAGGACGCGGTAGCCCGCCGCGTGTGCGCGCCAGCACAGGTCGACGTCGTCGCGCATGAGAGGCAGGTGGCGGTCGAAGCCGCCGAGCTGTTCGAAGACGTCGCGGCGGATCAGCATGCCGGCGGTGGACACCGACAGCACGGGCCGGACGTGGTCGTGCTGGCCCTGGTCCTGCTCGCGGCGGTCCAGGCCGGTCCAGCGGCGGCCGGAGTTGGCGATGCTGACGCCGACCTCCAGCAGCTGCCGCCGGTCGTACCAGCCGCGGAGCTTGGGGCCGACGACGGCGACGTCCTCGCGGCCCAGCTCGTACTCGTTGTCCACGACGCGCAGCAGCTGGGCCAGGGCGTCGGGCTCCGGGGCGCAGTCGTCGTGCAGCAGCCACAGCCACTGGACCGGCTCTCCGTGCGGGAGCTCGGGCAGGTCGTAGGCGTCGTCGCGCCAGGAGCGGGTGACCGGGTCCCAGCCGCTGGGCCGCTTCAGATACGGCAGCTCCTCCGGCGTGAGGTGCGGGGCCGTGCGGTCGCACTCCTCGACGGCCTGGCCGAAGCCGGTGCGGCGGGCGAGGTGCAGCACGCGGTCGGCGCCGAGGGCGTCGGTGACCAGCTGGGCGGAGTCGTCCGCGCTGCCGGTGTCGGCGCCCATCGCGTACTGCACGGGTCGCTCCTGGCCGAGCAGCCCGGCGAGCGCGTCGGGCAGCCAGCGGGCGCCGTCATGGGAGACGAGGACCGCGGTCACCACATGACGCGGGAACTCAGGTGTGGCAGCGCTGTCGTGATGAGCTGCCGGGTGGCTGTGCACGGACATCGAGGTACGGGCCCCGGTTCGGTGGACTGCGGTGGACGCCTGCGGCCGGTGGGGGCAGCGGTGCGTCTCGGACGAGCGACCACACTATCGGCTGTGCAACAAGGGGGCCCGCCGCCTGTGGATAACCCACCTGCGACGGGCCGTTCGAACCGGGCGTACGGATCGGGATGCCGTCAGACCGCGGCCTTCTTCAGCCGGCGGCGCTCCCGCTCGGACAGGCCGCCCCAGATGCCGAATCGCTCGTCGTTGGCGAGGGCGTACTCGAGGCACTCGGAGCGGACCTCACAGGCGAGGCAGACCTTCTTGGCCTCCCGGGTCGAGCCGCCCTTCTCGGGGAAGAAGGACTCGGGGTCGGTCTGGGCGCACAGTGCGCGCTCCTGCCAGCCGAGTTCCTCGTCCGCGTCGTCGACCAGCAGTTGCTGCACCGTCTCGGTCATGTGCGCCCCTCGTCTGTCTTTCGCGTCCCCGTGATCTAGCCGTTACCGATTCCGGCTGAACGACACGAGTGAAATTACAAGTGTGCTGCTCCGGGCGAGTCAAGCCGAGATCTGCTATTGAGCCCCTTATTCACTCTGCGGAACCAAGCCCAAGCGGAAAGTGTTCAAATCACCATAAAACCTGACACACCGACGGAGCCCGCAGGGGTTCACGCCGTCCGCCGGACCCCTTGCAGACCTGTACGAAGAAGGACGCCCAGAGGTTCGATCTCGTTCCGGCACGCACCTCGAAGCGAAACGGATCACAGTCGGATCACGAGTACGCAACGGGGTTTCGTGCGCCCGGTTGGACGCCATGTGTCCCGGGCGGGCCATGAACAAACCTTTCATCTGAGTGAACGACCGGATGAGGTGAACCACATCCCACATGACGGGTGCCGAGTTGACAGTGAAGGTGTGAACCGGTGTCCTTGTGGGCATGCTCGCGAACTCGGCACTCACCTCGACCCGCACCGCCGGGTCCCACGGTGCTGCCCGCGCTCGCTGTAGCTGTTGCTGTTCCAGCTGTTGAGCCTCACCTGCTCCAGCTGAAGGCCGAGCCACCCTCTCTCGGCTTGTTCCCTCTGACCTTCTTTCACTGAGGAACCACCACCACCCATGAACAGCGACAGCGACCTCCAGATCGCCGGCGACCTCCTCGAAGTCCCGCATCTGCTCCAGACCCCGCGAGAGCACCCGGCCACCGTCGCCGAGTTCGTCGGACTCGCCCGCTCCCTCGCCGCCGACCGCTCCCAGTGGGAGCACCTCGTCCACTACGACGCGACCAGCCGCTGGTACCACCGGCTGCGCACCGGCCCGGGCTACGAGGTGTGGCTGCTGTCCTGGGTGCCCGGACAGGGCAGCGGGCTGCACGACCACGGCCGCTCCTCCGGTGTGCTGACCGTGCTGGACGGCACGCTGACCGAGCGCACGGAGCGGGGCACACGCGCGTTGCGGGCAGGCGCGCAGCGCGTTTTCGCGCCGGGGTACGTGCACGAAGTCGTCAACGACGCACTGGAGCCGGCGGTCAGCCTGCACGTCTACTACCCGGGCCTGACGGAGATGCCGATGCACACGGCCCAGCACTGCGAGGCCCGGAGCGTACCGGGGGCCGTGACCGCCTGACCGGTTGCGGTGGTCGCCGACCGGTTGTCACAGCCGCCTGCAAGACTGGCTTCCATGCGCATTGTGGTTCTGGCAGGCGGCATCGGTGGTGCCCGGTTCCTGCGTGGTCTGAAGCGTGCCGTGCCGGACGCGGACATCACGGTCATCGGCAACACCGGGGACGACATCCACCTCTTCGGGCTGAAGGTCTGCCCGGACCTCGACACGGTGATGTACACGCTCGGCGGCGGCATCAACGAGGAGCAGGGCTGGGGGCGCGCCGACGAGACCTTCCACCTCAAGGAGGAGCTCGCGGCGTACGGCGTCGGACCCGAGTGGTTCGGCCTCGGTGACCGGGACTTCGCCACGCACATCGTGCGGACGCAGATGATCGGCGCAGGTTACCCGCTGAGCGCGGTGACCCAGGCGCTGTGCGACCGCTGGGAGCCGGGCGTGCGGCTGATCCCGATGTCCGACGACCGCGTGGAGACCCACGTGGCCGTGGAGATCGACGGCGAGCGCAAGGCGATCCACTTCCAGGAGTACTGGGTGCGGCTGCGCGCCTCGGTGCCCGCGGAGGCGATCGTGCCGGTGGGTGCCGACCAGGCCAAGCCCGCGCCGGGTGTGCTGGAGGCGATCGCCGAGGCGGACGTGATCCTCTTCCCGCCGTCCAACCCGGTCGTGTCGATCGGCACGATCCTGGCCGTGCCCGGCATCCGGGAGGCCATCGCCGACGCCGGGGTGCCGGTGGTCGGTCTGTCCCCCATCGTCGGTGACGCGCCCGTGCGGGGCATGGCCGACAAGGTGCTCGCCGCCGTGGGTGTCGAGTCGACCGCCCCGGCGGTGGCCGAGCACTACGGCTCGGGCCTGCTGGACGGCTGGCTCGTCGACACGGTGGACGCCGCTGCGGTGGAGCGGGTCGAGGCGGCCGGGATCCGCTGCCGGGCCGTGCCGCTGATGATGACCGACGCCGACGCGACCGCGCAGATGGCGCGGGAGGCCCTGGCACTGGCGGAGGAGGTGCGGGCAGCTTGAGCGGCGAGGTGCCGGAGAACCGGCAGGGTGCCGACGGGTACCGGGTCTGGGCCCTGGGCGGGATGCCCGAGGTCACGGCCGGGGACGACCTGGCCAAGCTGATCGCGGCCGCCGAGCCCGGTCTGGCCGACGGCGACGTCCTGCTGGTCACGTCGAAGATCGTGTCCAAGGCGGAGGGCCGGGCGGTCCGGGCGACCGACCGGGAGGCGGCCATCGACGCCGAGACGGTCCGCGTGGTCGCCCGGCGCGGCAGCCTCCGGATCGTCGAGAACCGGCAGGGCCTCGTCATGGCCGCGGCCGGGGTCGACGCGTCCAACACCCCGTCCGGGACGGTGCTGTTGCTGCCCGAGGACCCGGACGCCTCCGCCCGAGCGATCCGCGACGGGCTGCGCGACATCCTCGGCGTCGACGTCGGTGTCCTGGTCACCGACACGTTCGGGCGGCCCTGGCGCGCGGGGCTGACGGACGTCGCGATCGGCGCCGCCGGGGTGCGCGTACTGGACGATCTGCGCGGCGGCACGGACGCGCACGGCAACCCGCTCAGCGCCACCGTCGTCGCCACGGCCGACGAACTCGCCGCGGCCGGCGACCTGGTCAAGGGCAAGGCGTCCGGGCTCCCCGTCGCCGTGGTGCGCGGCCTGCCGCACCTGCTGGCGCCGGGCGACGGAGAGGGAGCGCGGGCCATGGTGCGCGGCGCGCGCGACGACATGTTCCGGCTCGGCACGTCGGAGGCGGTACGGCTGGCGGTGACCCAGCGGCGCACGGTCCGGGCCTTCACTGACGAGCCCGTCGACCCCGGCGCGGTACGGCGGGCGGTGGCCGCGGCGGTGACGGCGCCGGCGCCGCACCACACCACCCCCTGGCGCTTCGTGCTGCTGGAGTCCGAGGAGTCGCGGACGCGGCTGCTCGACGCCATGCGTGACGCGTGGATCGCGGATCTGCGGCGGGACGGCAAGACGGAGGAGTCCATCGCCAAGCGGGTCCGGCGCGGGGACGTCCTGCGGAACGCGCCGTACCTCGTCGTCCCGTGTCTGGTCATGGACGGCTCGCACACCTACGGTGACGCGCGGCGTGACGGGGCCGAGCGGGAGATGTTCGTGGTCGCCACGGGCGCCGGCGTGCAGAACTTCCTGGTCGCGCTGGCCGGGGAGCGGCTGGGTTCGGCGTGGGTGTCCTCGACGATGTTCTGCCGGGACGTGGTGCGCGAGGTGCTGGGGCTGCCGGGCGACTGGGATCCGATGGGCGCGGTGGCGGTCGGGCATCCGGCGGAGGAACCGCGTCCGCGGTCGGAGCGGGACGCGGGGGCCTTCATCGAGGTGCGGTGACCGGCGCCGGCCGGCGCCTACGCTCGTAGGGCTCCTCTCGCTTCGCATCGTTTCCCAGGGACTTCACTCATGGCAGGACGGTTCGCTCCCCGGCCCACGCGTACCACTGTGCGCGGCGGGCATGCCGGCGTGCCGCGGCAGGCGGCGGGGGCAGGGCAGGCGGCGGGGCTGGTGCGCGACTGGGTGCCGGACGGGCCGCTGGATCTGGGTCTGGTGCTCGGGCCGCTGCGGCGCGGGCCGGGTGATCCGACGTTCCGGGCGATGCCGGACGGGTCCGTGTGGCGGGCGTGTCGTACGCCCGCCGGGCCCGGGACGCTACGGGTGTGCGCGTACGGCGGTGGGGTGCGCGGCCAGGCCTGGGGGCCCGGGGCGGAGTGGCTGCTGGACCGGTTGCCGGAGCTGCTCGGGGCCTCCGACGACCCGTCCGTGTTCGAGCCCCGGCACCGGCTGGTGGCGCTGGCCCGGCATCGGCGGCCGGGGCTCAGGCTGACGCGGAGTGGGCTGGTGATGGAGTCTCTGATTCCGTCGATTCTGGAGCAGAAGGTCACGACCGATGAGGCGTATCGGGCGTGGCGGTTGCTGGTGCGGAAGTTCGGGGAGCCGGCGCCGGGGCCCGCGCCCGGGCGGATGTGTGTGATGCCGGGGCCTCGGGAGTGGGCGTTGATCCCGTCGTGGGAGTGGCATCGGGCCGGGCTCGACAACAAGCGGGCGTCGACGATTCTGCGTGCGGTGCGGGTGGCCGGGCGGTTGGAGGAGGCGGCCGGGATGGAGCCGGGGGCGGCTCGGGCGCGGCTGGAAGTCGTGCCGGGGGTCGGGCCGTGGACGTCGGCGGAGACGGTGCAGCGCAGTCATGGGGCGCCGGATGAGGTGACCGTGGGGGATCTGCATCTGCCGCGGATCGTGGGGTGGGCGTTGGCCGGGGACCGGGATGCGGATGACTCCGTGATGCTGGAGTTGCTTCAGCCTTATGCGGGGCAGCGGCATCGGGCGGCTCGGTTGATTTTGTTGAGTGGGGTGGTGCCGGGGCGGAGGGCGCCGAAGATGCCGCGGTGGGATATTGGGGCGTTGTGAGCTGCCCCGGGTTTCCGGTGCTGCGGCGTTGGTGCTGGGGCCGGGTGGGTCCGCAGCCCGGCGTTGCGGGGTGCCGCTGCGCCCACCCGTGCCGCCTGGGGGCACCTCCCAGGCCCTTAAGGCACTGGGGGAGGCACGACTGCCCGCAGCTCAGCCCCCCGCCTAGGCGTTACTGGTCCGAGGAGAAGCGGACCGCTCCTGCTGGGATTTGGGCGTCGCACCAGATGCGGGCGCCGTCGCGGAGTTCGTTGTCGGGGCCGATGACCGCGCCGTCGCCTATGACCGTGCCGGTGAGGACGGAGCGTTCGCCGACGCGGGCCCGGGTGCCTATGAGGGAGTCGGTGATGACCGCGCCGGGCTCGATCACGGCGCCCGGGAGGATCGTGCTGCCGAAGACGCGCGCGCCCTCCGCCACGAAGGCGCCCTCGCCGACCACCGTGCCGCCGGACAGCTTCGCGTCGGCCGCGACCGTCGCCGTCGGCAGGACCAGGCGGTCGCCGCAGCGGCCGGGGACCGCCGGGGACGGGGCCCGGCCCAGGACCAGGTCCGCCGAGCCCCGGACGAACGCCGCCGGGGTGCCCAGGTCCAGCCAGTACGTCGAGTCGACCATGCCCTGGAGGTGGGCCCCGGCGGTCAACAGGTCCGGAAACGTCTCCCGCTCCACCGACACCGGCCGGCCCAGCGGGATCGTGTCGATGACCGAGCGGCGGAAGACGTACGCCCCCGCGTTGATCTGGTCGGTGACGATCTCCTCGGGCGTCTGCGGCTTCTCCAGGAACGCCAGGACCCTGCCCGTGTCGTCCGTGGGGACGAGACCGTAGGCGCGCGGGTCCGTGACCTTGGTGAGGTGCAGGGAGATGTCCGCGCCCGTGGTCTCGTGGGTGTCGACCAGGGCCCGGATGTCGAGGCCCGTCAGGATGTCGCCGTTGAAGATCAGCACCGGGTCGTCGGGGCCGGAGTGCAGCCTGGAGGCGACGTTGCGGATGGCTCCGCCCGTGCCCAGGGGCTCCTCCTCCGTCACGTACTCCAGGTGGAGCCCCAGCGCGGAACCGTCACCGAAGTACGGCTCGAAGACCTCGGCCAGATAGGACGTGGCCAGGACGATGTGCTCGACGCCCGCCGCTCTCGCTCTCGCCAGCTGGTGCGTGAGGAACGGCACCCCGGCCGCCGGCACCATGGGCTTGGGTGTGTGCACCGTGAGCGGGCGCAGCCGGGTGCCCTTGCCGCCGACCAGGAGGATCGCTTCTGTCACGTGTCGTCTCTGCTTCCTGCCGGGACCGGCCGAACTGTCTTTCGGCCGGTCAGTGTATGCAGACCGTTCCGTGGCGCCTTCGCTGGCCGTGCGGCATTCCGCCCGCTGCCCCCCGACGGCGGTGAACGTGTGTCTCAGCGGCCCTGGTACCGGGCCGCCTTGGAGCGGGCCGAGCCGAGCTTGTTGTAGAGCTTGCGTCCCGGGCAGTCCGTGATGAAGCCGTCCCGGTGACCGGAGATCACGTTCAGTCGTACCTTCTTGCCCTTCCGGTGGAGATTGCTGCCCCCCGACTTCAGGTAGGTCTTACCCCGCGGATTCACCCGGTACAGGCCCAGCTTCCAGGCCGTGAGCCGGGCGACGGCCCGGACGGAGGCGGACGACGGCTTCTTGGCGTCGTACGACCCGAGGACGGCGATCCCCATGCTCTTGCTGTTGAAACCAAGGGTGTGCGCGCCGAGGACCGGCCTGGCCACGCCACCGGCCCGGCCCTCGTAGATCTTTCCGCACTTGTCGATGAGGAAGTTGTAGCCGATGTCCCGCCAGCCCATGCTCTTGACGTGGTAGCGGTAGATACTGCGGATGAGTGACGGGGACTGCGAGCAGCGGTAGTTGTTGCCGCTGGCCGTGTGGTGCACGAAGGCCGCCTTGACCTTCTTCGTGTACCGGAAGCCCCGCTCCCGCAGCCCCTCGTCCGCGCCCCAGCCGCGCCGCGTGACGATGCGCGGGCGCGGGCCGACGTACGGTCTCGCCCGCTGCTGCTGCTCCGTCAGCTCGCCGGGGTTGAGGGCGAGGAACTCCTGCTCGGTCTCCGCGCGGTTCAGCGCCGGGATCTCGGTGGCGCCGAGGGGAGCCAGGTCGGCGTTGACGGCGGAGGCTTCGGCGGCGGCGGAGTTCTCACCGGCGAGACCGGCGAGGCCGGCGGTGCGGGGGCCGTCCGCGGAGGCGTCGGGCGGTGGGGCGTCATCGCCCGGGTCGACGAGTTCGAGGCGGAGGCCGGAGGGGAGCGGGGGCGCGGCGGGCAGGTTGCGGGTGTCCGTGCCGTGGTGCGCGGAGTCGGCTTCCGCGCTCTCGGGTTCGGAGCGGACGCGGAGTTCCACGCCGTCGGAGTCGCCGACCCACAGCGGTGCCGTGGCGCCGCGGACGCGGCCGGAGGTCCTCTCGGGGGTGTCGGGGTCGGCCGCGTGGTCGCCGTTGTGCGTCTCGACGTCCTGCCAGCCCGACCAGGTGCCGGTGCCGGCGGCGCGGGTGCGGACCTGGACGCGGCCGTGCAGTTCGGCTTCGGGGTCGTCCCAGACGATGCCGACGAGGGAGAAGTGGCCTACGGCCCGGCGGGTCAGGCCCTGTTCGGGGCCGCCGGGGGTGGTGGGGGTGGCGCGGTTGCGGCTGAGGGGTTCGAGGGGGAGGGACTGGGTGCTGCCGGGGGCGTACGGTTCGGCCGCGCGTCGGCTGGTGAGAGTCGTGTCCGGTGCCCCCGCGTGGGGCGCGGGTCTCGCTGCCGTGGCGGCTTCCGTGGTCGGCACCGGTCTCGCCGTCGCCGCGACGGCGGGCGGAGTGAGCGGAAGGGCCAGAGCGGCCGCACAGGTGACACCGATCGAAGAAGCAATAAATCCACGCATGCTCCTGAGCTTGGACATAGTCCTATGAGTCTGTCTATTTGGGATTTGACGGACCGTCGGTCGGGGTTCGGCCGAACCGGTGGCGGATTCACGGCGGGCGGTGGCCGGGGCATTGGGCGCGGGCTTGGCCGCCGCGTACGCTTGCGCGGGTGAACGCCACCGATCGCACCCCTGCCGACCTGCTGAATTCCGCGCTCGCAGCGGATCCGGGACGCCCCCTGGTGACCTTCTACGACGACGCCACGGGCGAACGTGTCGAACTGTCCGTGGCCACCTTCGCCAATTGGGTGGCCAAGACCGCCAACCTCCTCCAGGACGAGCTGTCCGTCGAGCCCGGGGACCGGGTGGCGCTGATGCTGCCCGCGCACTGGCAGACGGCGGTGTGGCTGCTGGCGTGTTCGTCGGTGGGAGTCGTCGCGGACGTGTCGGGGGATGCGCGGGCCGCCGATGTCGTGGTGAGCGGGCCGGACGGGCTGGAAGCCGCGCGGGCGTGTTCCGGGGCGCGGATCGCGATGGCGCTGCGGCCGCTCGGGGGGCGGTTTCCGCAGGTGCCCGAGGGGTTCGTCGACTACGCGGTGGAGGTGCCGGGGCAGGGGGACCGGTTCGTCCCGTATGCGCCGGTGGATCCGGACGAGCCCGCGCTGATCGTGGCGGGGCGGGAGTTCAGCGGGGCGGAGGTGGTCGAGCGGGCCCGGGCGGAGGCGGCGGGGCTGGGGCTGACCGGGCCGGGGTCGCGGATCCTGTCGGGGTTGCCGTACGACACGTGGGAGGGGTTGAACGCGGGGTTGTACGGGCCGTTGGCCACGGGGGGGTCCGTGGTGTTGTGCCGGCATCTGGAGCGGGCCGGGGAGGGCGTGCTGGACAAGCGGGTGGAGAGTGAGCGGGTTACGGCTATTGCCCGGTAGGCCGGTTTGACGGTGCTCGGCGTGGGGGCTGGGGGCGGGGCGTTGCGCAGCCCGGCGGAGCGGGGTGCCGCTGCGCCCACCCGTGCCGCCCTTAGCGGCACGATTGCCCGCAGCTAGGCCGGACCGGCGCCCGCAGCTAGGCCGATTGCCCCGTTCAGCCCATCCCCACCCCACCCCCGACCCCCATCCACGCCACAGTCGTAGGAGCAGTGCGCGCGCACGTTCGTACGTCGTGAGGGGTGGTCTCTGTCGTGGGCGACACCGGGAGGCTCGGGCCGAGGGCGGGGGCGTCCGCCAGTGGGCCGGGGCTGGTGCGGCGGCGTCGGCGGCGGTGGGTGCGGATCGGGGCGTTCGGGTTCGCCGGTGTCGTCGTCGCGGCCGCCGGGGCCGGATGGGCCGTGTACGCGAAGCTCAGCGGGAACATCACGCCCGACGAGGCCGCCGCCGCGGAGCTCGCGCGCTACGAGAAGGAGCGGCCCACCTCGCTGGTCAAGGACGCGCGGAACATCCTGCTGATCGGATCCGACTCGCGCGAGGGTGACGACAACGCGCGCTACGGGCGCGACTCCGGGACCGAGCGGTCGGACACCACGATCCTGCTGCACCTGTCCGCGGGCCGGAGCAGTGCCACCGCCGTCTCCCTGCCCCGGGACCTGATGGTGAACGTGCCGGGCTGCCGGCGCCCGGACGGGTCGCGCAGCGCGCCGCGGTTCGCCGCGTTCAACCAGGCCTTCCAGGTGGGCGGTTCGGCCTGCACCATCCGGACCGTCGAGAAGCTCACCGACATCCGCGTCGACCACCACGTCGTCGTCGACTTCCACGGCTTCAAGAAGATGGTCGACGCGGTCGACGGCGTGGAGGTGTGCCTGCGGGAGCCGATCGACGACCGGGCCGCCAAGCTGCGGCTCCCCGCCGGGCGGGTGACCCTCGACGGCGAGCAGGCGCTCGGCTACGTCCGCGTCCGCAAGACGCTCGGTGACGGCAGTGACACGGAACGGATGGAGCGGCAGCAACGGTTCCTCGGGGCACTCGTCAACAAGGTGCGCAGCAATGACGTCCTGCTGAATCCGGCGAAGCTGTATCCCGTGCTGGACGCCGCCACGTCCTCTCTCACAACGGACCCGGATCTGGCGAGCCTTCGCGGTTTGTACGAACTCGTGCGTGGGCTGCGCAACATCCCCATGGAACGTGTGCAATTCCTGACCGTTCCACGGGAGTCGTACGCGTACGACGCCAATCGCGACCAACTCGTGGAGCCCGAGGCGGAGAGGCTGTTCGAGCGGCTGCGTACGGACACACCTGTGGTGGTGGCCGGGAATGTGCCCCGTGGTTCCGCCCCGTCGAGGCCTACCGAATCGCGTGACGGGTCGTACGGGGATTCGCATCCGGGGCCGTTTACCGGGCCTCCCGTCACCGTTTCTCCTCCACCGACCTTCCGGGGGAACACGGCAGCCGAGGACACCTGTGAGTAAAGCGGGCACCAAGGTCACTCCAAGGCAATGGACTCTTCACCCGGGAAATGGGCGAATTGCCCAGGTGTAGGGACGTGGAATTTGTCACCGTCGTCGTTCGGCACTGAACTTGGCGGTTAGTGTGAGCGATCCGGTGCGCCCGGCTCTGAGGACGGTCCTGAGGTCGCGCACTGTGTGACAGAGACCCGGGCGCCTTGGAGGGGGAGGCGCCGCGTGCCCCGACGGAGGAAACAGACAACCGTGGACGCGCAAGGCCGTGGGCGGGCGGACGATATCGATCCCGCAGACCAGTGGGTGCTCAATCCGAACACCGGCGAATACGAACTGCGACTGCCCCCTTCCCCACCGCAGTCGGGCGTCCCCAGCCCTCGCCGGCCACCGGCCTCCGACGGGACCCCGCCGGTGCGCGGCCGCAGGGGGGCCGGCGGTCGCACGGATGCCGGCAGTCGCACCGATGGCAGTCGCACGGATGCGCCCGGCCGCCCGCGGCCCGAGACGCCCGGCCGTGGGGCCCCGCCGCGCAGGCGCCGCGGGGCGCCGGAGGAGCCGCTGCCGGGGCGGCGCGGACGGCGGCCCGCCAAGAAGGCCGCGAAGGGCAAGAAGGTCCTGCTTTGGACCGGCGGCGCGATGGCGTTCGTGCTGGTCGCCGGTGCAGGCGCCGCGTACTTCTACATCGAGCACCTGAACGGCAACATCGCGTCCGTCTCCGACGACGGCGCGAGCACCGGTGGCTTCCAGAAGGACAAGGCCATCAACATCCTGCTGATCGGCACGGACAAGCGCACCGGCAAGGGCAACGAGAGCTACGGCGACTCGGGCAGTGTCGGGCACGCCGACACCACGATCCTGCTGCACGTCTCCAAGGACCGCTCCAACGCGACGGCCCTCAGCATCCCGCGTGACCTGATCGTCGACGTCCCGGACTGCCCGACCACGCAGGAGGACGGGACGCAGAAGGTCATCCCCGGCACGCAGAAGGTCCGCTTCAACACCAGCCTCGGCCAGGACGGCCGCACCCCCAGCTGCACCATGCGGACCGTGACCGAGCTGACCGGGGTCAAGCCGGACAACTTCATGGTGGCCGACTTCAACGCCGTCAAGACGCTGACCAGCGCGGTCGGCGGGGTCGAGGTCTGTCTGGGCAAGGACATCGACGACCCGGACTCCAAGCTGAAGCTGTCCAAGGGCACGCACACCATCGAGGGCGAGCAGGCGCTGGCGTTCGTACGGACCCGGCATGCCGTCGGCTTCGGCGGCGACCTGAGCCGGATCGGGCTCCAGCAGCAGTTCCTGAGCGCGCTGATGCGCAAGCTGAAGTCCAACGACACGCTCACCAGCCCCTCCAAGATGCTCGACCTGGCCGAGGCGGGCACCAAGGCCCTGACCGTCGACTCGCAGCTGGACAGCATCGGCAAGCTGAAGGACCTCGGTCTGGAGCTGGGCAAGCTCAACACCAAGAACCTGACGTTCACCACGACACCGGTGATCGACAACCCGACGGAGAAGGTCAAGAGCACGGTCGTGCTGAACGAGTCGACGGCCCCGCAGGTCTTCGACATGATCAAGAACGACGTCTCCTTCACCGCGGTCAAGGACAAGAAGAAGAAGGAGGCGGCCGCGGTGGCCGCCCGCCTGAAGGGCAGCAAGGCCCCGGCCTCCGAGGTCCGGGTGCGGATCCTCAACGGCGGTGCCGACCCCGGCAGCGCCCAGGAGACGCTCAGCTGGCTCCAGGTCGAGGAGGGTGTGACCAAGTCGGAGAACGCCGGCAACGCGCCCGCGGAGCTGGCGAAGACGACGCTCGAGTACGCCCCCGACCAGGCCGACCAGGCCCGCCGCCTCGCCGACATCATGGGACTGTCCGGGTCGGCGATGAAGCCGGGCGAGAGCGTGGAGAACGCCCAGGGGCTGCCGGCGATGACGCTGACCCTGGGCAAGGACTTCAAGGGTGCGGGCGCTTCCCTCACCGCTCCGTCGAAGGCGCCGGAGGGTGTTCAGAAGTCCACGGCGGACAAGGTCGAGTGCGCCGAGTGACCTGACGGGGCCGCCGTACGTCTCACAGGGCGTACGGCAGGCCTTGTCCGGTGACACGGGGGTGGGGAAGAGCAGATGGCACAGAGCAGCAGTGTGTACGGGGAAGGGACGAGGCCGGGGGCCGTCCCGGGCGAGCCGGTCCCGGGCAGCCCCGTCGGGCCGGGCGACGACGGCCCGGGGGGCCGCAGGCCGGGCCGCGGGCGCCGCGCCCTGCGCTGGTCGGCGGCGTCGCTCTCTGTGCTGATCCTCGCGACTGCCGGCGCCGGCTACCTCTACTACGAGCACCTCAACGGCAACATCGAGAAGGGCCGGCGCAGCAGCGGCGACTCCAAGGCGCGCAGGACCGCCCCGAACGCGGCCGGGCAGACGCCCCTGAACATCCTGCTGATCGGCTCCGACAGCCGTGCCTCCGACGAGAACGTGAAGCTGGGCGGCGCGCGCAAGGACCGCGGCAATCCGCCGCTGGCCGACGTGCAGATGCTCATCCACCTGGCCGCGGACCGCAAGAGCGCCGCTGTGGTGAGCATTCCGCGCGACACCCGGGTCGACATACCCAAGTGCACCGACCCGAAGACCGGGCGGACGTATCCGCCGGTCAACACGATCATCAACACCTCACTGGCCCGGGGCGGAGCGGGCTGCACGCTGGCGACGTGGGAGAACCTCACCGGGATCTATGTCGACCACTGGATGACGATCGACTTCGCGGGCGTGGTGAAGATGGCCGACGCCGTCGGCGGGGTCGAGGTGTGCGTGCGGCAGAACGTGTGGGACCGCCCGCTGCCCGGCGTACCCGGCGGTTCGGGGCTGAAGCTGACGGCCGGCCGGAAGAAGGTCCAGGGCGAGCAGGCCCTCCAGTGGCTGCGCACCCGGCACGCCTGGGGCAGCGACCCGCTGCGGGCCAGGGCGCAGCACATGTACATGAACTCGATGATCCGCACGCTCAAGGCGCAGAACGTCTTCACCGACACGGGGCGGCTGACGGACTTGGCCGAGGCAGCGACCAAGTCGCTGCACGTGTCCGAGGAGCTCGGCACGGTGAAGAAGCTGTACGACCTGGGGATGCAGCTGAAGACGGTCCCGACGGACCGCATCACCATGACGACGCTGCCCACGGTCGAGGACCCGCAGGACCGCAACCACCTGGTCCCGGCCGGTGCCGACGCCGACCGCGTGTGGGACATGATCCGCGACGACGTGCCCTTCGACGGCAAGGGCGCGAAGAAGGCGTCCAAGGCGCCCGAGACGTCCAAGGAGCCCGAGACGTCCGAGGACCCCGCCGCCGCGGACGACGCGATCGGGGTCCTGGTGCAGAACGCCACGCGTTCGGCCGGCCTCGGTCCGGTGACCGGCCGCGCGGGCGCCATCGCGCGGTCGCTCGTGGAGAAGGGCTTCACGAAGGCCGCCGCCGACACCTCGGGCGCGCTGGCCGAGGAGCGGACCCTGGTGCGCTATCCGAGCGCCGAACTGGCGGGCGACGCGCAGCGCGTCGCCAAGTCGATGGGGATTCCGGCGAGTTCGGTGCGGCGGTCGACGGACGTCTCCGGCGTCACGGTCGTCGTGGGCGCCGACTGGCGTACGGGTACGGCCTATCCGAAGCAGCCGGCTCCGAAGGCCGGGGACCTGCCCGGCGACGCGGACGCCCTCAACGGCTCGGACACCGGGAAGTGCATGGACGTGTACGCGCCCTATCGCTGGCAGTGACCGGAGAAGCAACGCGCACACCGGTCGACGACTTCCTTCCACACTCGCACAGGGAATTGGGCGGGATTGCCCAATTGTATGGACCTTGAATTTGTCATTCAGCGCACATCGACGTTCAACTGGGCGGATAGTGTGAGCGATCCAGTGCTTCTGTGATGACCAGTACCCGTGCGCCTTCCGGGGGGAGAAGGCGCCGCGTGCCCCGACGGAGGAAACAGACAACCGTGGACGCGCAACGCCGTGGCCGGGGGGACCAGATCGACCCCGCAGACCAGTGGGTACTCAATCCGAACACCGGCGAATACGAACTGCGACTGACTCCCTCCGGTGCGCAGTCGCCGGTGTCCGGGGCAAGCGGAACCACTCGCCCGACGAGGCCGGGCGGCACGCGCGCCGACGTTCCGCCCCAGCGCCGGCGGCGCGGTGTGCCCGAGGAGCCGCCGCCCGGGCGGCGCGGTGGCCGCCGGCCGGTGCAGCGCAAGCCCAAGAAGGCCAAGAAGGCCCTGATGTGGACCGGCGGCACGATGGCGTTCGTGCTGGTCGGGGTCGGCGCGGCCGGCTACTTCTACCTCCAGCACCTGGAGGGCAACGTCACGACGACCGACGTCGGCAGTGCGGGCGCCAGCAACTTCAGCAAGGACGAGGCCTTCAGCATCCTCATCATCGGCACGGACAAGCGCACCGGTAAGGGCAACGAGGGCTACGGCGACAAAGGCAGCTCCGGGCACGCCGACACCACGATCCTGCTGCACGTCGCCGAGGACCGCTCCAACGCGACCGCCCTCAGCATCCCCCGGGACCTGATCGTGGACATCCCCGACTGTCCGACGAAGCTGGAGGACGGCTCGGAGAAGGTCGTCCCGGGCCTGCGGGGCGTCCGCTTCAACCGGAGCCTCGGGGAGGCCGGCCGGGACCCGGGCTGCACCATGCTCACGGTGGAGGAGAACACCGGCATCGATGTCGACCACTTCATGATGGCCGACTTCAACGCGGTGAAGACGCTGACGACCGCGGTGGAAGGGGTCGACGTCTGCGTGGAGAAGCCGGTCAACGACAAGGAGTCCAAACTCGTCCTGCCCGCAGGCGAGTCGACGGTCGAGGGCGAGCAGGCCCTCGCGTTCGTCCGTACCCGCAAGAGCTTCGGCAACAGCGGGGACCTGGACCGGATCAAGGTGCAGCAGCAGTTCCTGGGCTCGCTCATGCGCAAGATGTCCTCCAGTGACACCCTCACCAGCCCCTCGAAGCTGCTGAAGCTGGCCGAGGCCGCCACCGAGGCGCTGACCGTGGACCAGGCCATCGGCAGCGTCGGCACGCTGAAGGACGTCGCCCTGGAGCTGAAGAAGGTGCCGACGAAGAACATCGCCTTCGCGACCGTCCCGGTGAAGGACAACCCGGCGGAGACGGTGAAGGCGACGGTCGTCCTGGACGAGTCGAAGGCTCCCCAGGTGTTCGACATGATCAAGAACGACGTCTCGTTCACCGAGGTCAAGGAGCGGAAGAAGAAGGAGAAGGACGCCGAGGCCGCGCGGCTGAAGGGCAGCAAGGCCCCGGCCTCCGAGGTCCGGGTCCGGGTCCTCAACGGCGGGGCCGTCACCGGCAGCGCGCAGAAGACCCTCCAGTACCTCCAGGTCGAGGAGGGCGTGACCAAGTCCGAGAACGGCGGGAACGCGCCCGCCGCACTGGCGAGGACCACGCTCGAGTACGCCCCCGACCAGGCCGACCAGGCCCGCCGTCTCGCCGACATCATGGGGCTGTCCGGGTCGGCGCTGAAGCCCGGCGAGAGCGTGACCAACTCCCAGGGCGTGCCCGCCATGACCCTGACCCTCGGCCAGGACTTCAAGGGCGCCGGCGTGAAGCTCGACGCCCCGGTCGAGGCGGCGGACGTGGAGAAGTCCACCGCCGACAAGGTGAAGTGCGCGAGTTGACCCGCTGAGGGCAACTGACCGGCCCGTCATGCGTCTAACAGGAGGCAGGACGGGCCTGTTGCGTGTGCGGGGGGCGGGAAGGACCGGGAAGTGACGCAGAGCGGTGTGCGGGAGAACGAGTCGCGGCAGGGCGTCCGCCGGGAACCGGGCCAGGGTGAGACCACGTCGGCGACGGGTGACACCCCCGGCGGCCGGAGCGGCGAGGGCCGGCCTCGGCGTACCCGGCGGCTGCTGCGGTGGTCCGCCGCCGTGCTCGCCCTTCTCATACTCGGGACGGCCGGGGCCGGATACCTCTACTACCGGCACCTCAACGGCAACATCAAGAAGGACGCGCTGAACCTCGGCGACAACAAGGTCGCCGCACCGACGCCGAACGCCGCCGGGCAGACCCCGCTGAACATCCTGCTCATCGGCTCGGACGCACGGGACAGCAAGGAGAACCAGAGACTCGGCGGCGCCCGTGAGACGTTCGGCGCCGCGCCGCTGGCGGACGTGCAGATGCTGCTGCACCTGTCCGCCGACCGCACCAACATGTCGGTCATCAGCATGCCCCGCGACACGCTCGTGAAGATCCCGAAGTGCACCGACCCGGACGACGGGAAGGTGTACCCGGGAACCCAGGGGCGGACGATGACCAACCAGAGCCTCGGCAACGGCGGTCCGGGCTGCACCGTGGCCACCTGGCAGGAGCTCACCGGCATCCACATCGACCACTTCATCATGGTCGACTTCGCGGGCGTGGTGTCCATGGCCGACGCCGTCGGCGGCGTCCCGGTGTGCGTCGACGCCAACATCCACTCGCGCACCTCCGACGGCAAGGGCTCGGGCCTGAAGCTGGAGAAGGGCACCTCGTACATCCAGGGCGAGCAGGCCCTCCAGTGGCTGCGCACCCGCTACGGCTTCGAGGACGGCAGCGACCTCGCCCGCGCCAAGGCCCAGCACATGTACATGAACGCGATGGTCCGCCAGCTGCGCGAGAACGCCACCCTCAGCAGCCCGAACAAGCTCCGCAGACTGGCCGAGGAGGCCACCCGGGCGCTGACCGTCGATCCCGGCCTCGACACCGTCAAGAAGCTCTACGACCTCAGCAACGAGCTGCGCAAGGTCGAGCCGGCCCGCATCACCATGACGACGATGCCCAACCGGTACGTCGGCGCCCGCGTGGAGCCGACGGATGACGCCGAGCAGCTGTTCCGGCTGGTACGGGACGACATCGCGCTGGACGGCAAGGACAAGGACGGGGACAACGACGGGGAGAAGGCTGCGGAGAAGGCCTCCTCCGACCCGGCCGCGGCCGACGACGAGATCCCGGTCCAGGTCCGCAACGGCACCCGGACCGACACCCTGGCCGCGGCGCGCGGGCGCGCGAGCACGGTGGCCGGGCTGCTGACCGAGCAGGGCTTCGCCGAGGCCGTCGCCGACACCACCGGCTCGTGGAGCGAGGAGCGGACCGTCGTCCGCTACCCGAGCGCGGACCTGGAGGGCGACGCCCAGCGGATCGCCAAGGCCCTGGGGCTTCCGCTGAGTTCGGTCAAGCGGTCGACCGACGTCTCCGGCGTCACGCTCGTCGTGGGCGCCGACTGGCGGGAGGGCGCGGAGTACAAGGCGCCGAAGCGGAACAACAAGACCCCGAAGTCGGCCGAGGCGCTCAACGGCGCGGACGACAAGGCCTGTATGCGCGTGAACCCGAACTTCACCTGGTGACGGAAACGGGCCCCTCCCGAGTCGGGAGGGGCCCGCACGCGTGCGGTGTGCGTCAGGCGGCGGTGGCGTCCGCGTCCGCCCGGACCGCCGGACGCCGGGACGCGATGACCTTCTTCGCCAGCGACCGCGGACTCGTCAGGAAGCCCCAGCCCCACGACATGTGCATCGTGGCGAGCGCCACGGGGATCTGCAGCCGCGCCTTCAGCGGCAGCCCCTTGCCCGCCGGGACCGAGCCGAGCAGGATCGCCGCGAGATAGCCGCCGGGCACGACGAAGCCCCACGGCGTCAGCAGCGCGCCCACCAGGGTCCCGGCCGCGATCGCGCACAGGGCGGTCGGCGGGGCGAGGTAGCGCAGGTTGATCGAGCCCTCGTGGTACCGGGCGACGACGTGCCGCCAGCGGCCGTAGTCCTTGTACTGCTTGGCGAGCGCCTTCACGCTCGGGCGCGGCCGGTAGGACACCTTCAGCTCGGGCGAGAACCAGATGAGGCCCCCGGCCTCCCTGATCCGGAAGTTCAGCTCCCAGTCCTGGGCGCGGATGAACTCCACGTTGTAGCCGCCCTGCTGCTCCAGCGCCTCGCGCCGGAACACCCCGAGGTAGACGGTCTCGGCCGGACCCGCCTCGCCGCCCGTGTGGAAGGAGGCGTTGCCGACCCCTATCTTCGAGGTCATCGCGGCGGCGACGGCGTGCTCCCAGTCGTTCTCGCCCTCGGCGTGCATGATGCCGCCGACGTTCTGCGCGCCGGTCTCCTCCAGGAGCCGTACGGCGGTGGCGATGTAGTTGGGCGAGAGCATGCCGTGCCCGTCGACGCGGACGACGATCGGGTGCCGGGAGGCGTTGATCGCCGCGTTCAGCGCCGCGGGCGTACGGCCGGTGGGGTTGGGGACGGTGTGCACGCGCTTGCTTTTGAGAGACGCGGTTTCGGCCACGAGTTCGGCGGCGATCTCGTCCGTGCGGTCCGTGGACGGACCGAGGGCGATCACGACCTCCATCTCGCCGGCGTACTCCTGCGCGAGGATCGCTTGGACTGCTCCCCGCAGGTGCCGTTCCTCGTTGAGGACGGGCATGATCACGGAAACGGCGGGGAGCCGCACGTCGGGATTGGCGTTCATAGGGGCCTCACGTTACCGCGAACGGGGGACACCGGTGCGCGCCGCAGGGGCGGTACCGCGGGCCGCAGATCGTATCGGCCTACGGTTTCACGGATCCCACGTACGGCCGTCGTCCGGAGGTGTCCCCTTGCCCACGCCGCCGCGATCCCCTCGGTCCACCGCCGCCCCGCAGCGCCGCCCGCAGCCCGCCCCCGGGCGCCCGCGCAGGCCCGCGCCGCCCGCCCGGCGCCGGAAGCCGCGCTGGGGCATGCGCGTGGTCACCACCCTGTCCGTGGTGGTCCTCGCGTCCGCCGGTATCGGGCACGCGGTGATGACCAGCCTGGACGCGGACATCGCGCGGGTCGACCCCTTCAAGGACATGAAGAACCGGCCGCAGGCGGGCCACGGCATGAACGTGCTGCTGGTCGGCACCGACGGCCGCGAGAAGATCAGCAAGGAGGAGCGGCGGAAGTACCGGCTGGGCGGGGCGCCCTGCCACTGCACCGACACGATCATGATCGTGCACATCTCGGAGGACCGGGAGCGGGCGAGTGTGGTGAGCCTGCCGCGCGACTCCTACGCCGTGATGCCCGCGCACGTCGACCGGACGACGGGCAAACGGCACGGCGGGCACCCGGTCAAGCTGAACGCGGCGTACGCCGAGGGCGGGCCGCAGCTGACCGTGCGGACGGTCGAGAGCATGACGAAGGTGAAGATCGACCACTATCTGGAGGTCGACTTCACCAGCTTCATGAGGACGGTGGACGTGGTCGGGGGCGTGCAGATCTGCACCGCGGACCCCCTGAAGGACAGCTACACCGGCCTGAACCTGCCGCCCGGCCGGCACACGCTGGGGGGCGGGCAGGCGCTCCAGTACGTGCGCGCCCGGCACATCGACGGGGCGTCGGACCTCGGCCGGATGAAACGGCAGCAGCGCTTCATGGCGGCGCTCGTGGAGCGGATCACCTCCTCGGGGATCCTCCTCAACCCGATGAAGTTCCGGGACGTGACACGGGCCGTGCTCGGCTCGGTGCGGGCCGACAAGGGCTTCGGCGCGGACCAGATGCTGGACCTGGGCCGGGCCATGCGGAACTTCTCCCCCTCCTCCTCCGAGTTCACGACCGTCCCGATCGGGCGGATGGGATACGCGGTGAAGGGCGTCGGCTCCACGCTCAAGTGGGACCCCGTGAAGGCGGAGCGGCTCTTCCACGCCCTGCGCGAGGACCAGCCGCTGTCGGTGCACCGGGCGCGTGGCGCGGCCCGCATCGTCTCGGTCGCCCCGCAGCAGATCCGCGTCCAGGTGGAGAACGGCACGCGCACGCCCGGGCTGGGCCGCCGGGTGGACGCGGCCCTGGCCTCGACGGGCTTCCGGACGACCCGGGCCCCGGTGAACGCCGCCGTCCGTGACGTCAAGCGCACGATCGTCGCCCACGACCCCCGCTGGGACCGCTCGGCCAAGTCCCTCGCCACGGCCCTGCCGGGCAGCGAACTCCGCCCGGTCAAGGGCCTGGGCGCGACCCTGAAGGTCATCGCGGGCGCGGATTTCGAGCGCGTGCGCAAGGTGCGGGCCGAGGACCCGGGGCAGGGCGAGTTCGGGGTGGTCCGCGGCGATGAGGTGGCGTGCTCGTAGGGCCCTGACGCACGCATGGCGGATTCCTTCCCTCCGCCCCGTGGCGGCCGGGCCCCGGCAGGCGTAGGACGGAAGGGCACAAAGGACCGATTCCGGTCCTCACACCCCGCCCGGGAGGAATCATGACCCAGCAAGCCACCATGCCCCCGCTGAGCAAGGAGATGCAGGACTGCGTCCAGGCGTGCATGACCTGCCACAGCGTCTGCGAGGAGACCATGAGCTCCTGCCTGCAGATGGGCGGTCAGGCCCAGATGCAGATCATGCGCGCGGTCATGGACTGCGCCGAGATGACGCGCATGTGCGCCGACATGATGATGCGGCGCTCGCCGCTGTCGGCCGAGATGTGCGCGATGTGCGCCCGGGCCTGTGACATGTGCGCCGAGGCGTGTATGTCCATGCCGGACGACGCCCAGATGATGCGCTGCGCCGAGGCGTGTCGCCGCTGTGCCGAGATGTGCCGGTCGATGTCGGCCGCCACGATGTGAGCACCGCCTCACAGCAGTCGGGGGCACCCCCGTGGGTGCCCCCGACGCATGCCGGTGCTCAGTTGCCCGAGACGGTGACCGCCTCGTCGTTCTTCAGCTGGTCGACCAGCGTCTTCAGCTTCGCGGTGTCCCACTGGAGGTTGCCGTTCGCGGAGTTGCCCGCGATCGGCATGTTCATCGACTTCCCCTCGCCGCCGCTGACGCCCTTCATGGCCCAGAACATGGATGCCAGGTCGAACAGGCCCATGTCCTTGTCGACCACGAGGGAGTCCAGGCCCGCGCCCATGGTCGGGTACAGCCTGAACGGGTTGAGGATCGTGCTCGGGGTGGCGACCTGGTTGGCCAGCGCGGAGAGGAACTTCTGCTGGTTCTTCGTACGGTCCAGGTCGGAGCCGGCGAGCGCGTAGCGCGTACGGACGAAGGCGAGGGCCTGCTCGCCGTTGAGGGTCTGCTTGCCCTTCTTGAGGTCCGCGCCGGACTTGGTGTCCTTGATGTCCTGCGGGATGTCCATCTCGACGCCGCCGACCGCGTCCACGATGTTCGCGAAGCCGCCGAAGCCGATCTCCACGTAGTGGTCGATGTGCAGGCCCGTGTTGGACTCGACGGTACGGACGAGCAGCTCCGGTCCGTCCTCCGAGTACGCCGCGTTCAGCTTCGTCTGGCGGCCGGTGGCCGGGTAGAGCTTGCCGGAGTCGGAGCCCTTGTACGACGGGATCGTGACGTTCGAGTCGCGCGGCAGCGAGATCAGCGTCGGGCCGTTGCTGCCGGTGTGCAGGATCATCATCGAGTCCGTGCGCTTGCCCTCGGCGGACCCGGTGTGCAGCTTCTTCTTCTCCTCGGCCGACATGCCCGCGCGGCTGTCGGAGCCGACGATCAGGTAGTTCGTGCCCTCGCCCGCCTCCGGCCGGTCGATGACCTTCGACAGGTCGACGTCGCGGTTGAGCTTGGAGTCGGCCCAGAAGTACGTGGCGACGCTCGTCACGACCAGCACCGTCACGAGCGTGATGGTCGTCACCTTGATACGGCGGCGCCAGTTCGGCGCGGGGCGCGGCTCGTACATGCCGTCGCCCGGACCGCCGGGGCCCCTGCCGCCGGGTGCGCCGTAGACCTGGCCGGTGTTGTAGCCGCTGTCGTAGCCGCTCGGCGGCTGGGCGTAGCCGCCGTCGACGTACGACGGCTGCTGCGGCACTCCGCCCTGGTACGGCGGGGCGCCGCCGTAGCCGGCCTGCCCGGGCGATGCCGCCGGACCGCGGCGGACCTGCCGCATGACACGGGCGCTCTCGGGCTGTGCGCTCGAGCTGCCGCGTCCGTAGCGGTTGCCGCGGTTGTCTCCGGAGAATCCCTCGGGCCAGTCATTCATGCGCCCCAGTGTGCAGGTCCCGGTAGTACGCCATACAAGAGTCGTCGGAAAATCAGAGCACGGCTGTGGCGAAGCTGACACAAAACCCCCTCATACCGCGTCGGCATAAGGTAGGGGCCATGACAGACCAGGCCTCAGCTGCGGATTCCGGCACTGCGGATATCCCGGGCAAGCCGACTTCGGCCTCCCGCACCACCCTCAGCCACATCATGACCCACAACGACACCAACCTTCTGGGGACGGTGCATGGCGGCGTGATCATGAAGCTGGTCGACGACGCGGCGGGTGCCGTGGCCGGGCGGCACTCCGGCGGGCCGGCGGTGACGGCGTCCATGGACGAGATGGCGTTCCTGGAGCCGGTCCGTGTCGGTGACCTGGTCCACGTCAAGGCGCAGGTCAACTGGACCGGCCGCACGTCCATGGAGGTCGGGGTCCGCGTCCTGGCCGAGCGCTGGAACGAGTCGGCCCCGCCCACACAGGTCGGATCCGCCTACCTCGTCTTCGCGGCCGTCGACGCCGACGGCAAGCCGCGCCGGGTCCCCCCGGTCCTCCCGGAGACCGAACGCGACAAGCGCCGCTACCAGGAGGCCCAGATCCGCCGCACCCACCGCCTGGCCCGCCGCCGGGCGATCATGGACCTGCGGGAGAAGCGGGCGGCTGAGGGGTTCGAGGACTGAACGGGCCTCCGACCGGGAGGCAGGAGGCCCGTTCGCCCGTCCCCGGGCCTGCTACGGCAGGTTGCGCGCCATCACGATGCGCTGGACCTGGTTCGTGCCCTCGTAGATCTGCGTGATCTTGGCGTCGCGCATCATGCGCTCCACCGGGTAGTCCCGCGTGTAGCCGTAGCCGCCGAGGAGCTGGACGGCGTCCGTGGTGACCTCCATCGCCACGTCCGAGGCGAAGCACTTGGCGGCGGCACCCAGGTAGGTGAGGTCGGCGTCGACGCGCTGGGAGGCGGCGGCTGCCTGGTAGGTCAGGGCGCGGGCGGCCGAGATCTTCATCGCCATGTCGGCGAGCATGAACTGGATGCCCTGGAAGTCGGCGATCGGCTTGCCGAACTGCTTGCGCTCCTGGACGTAGCCCTTGGCGTAGTCGAGGGCGCCCTGGGCGATGCCGAGGGCCTGGGCGGCGATGGTGATGCGGGTGTGGTCGAGGGTCTTCATCGCCGTGGCGAAGCCGGTGCCCTCCTCGCCGATCATGCGGTCGGCGGGGATACGGACGTTGTCGAGGTAGACCTCGCGGGTCGGGGAGCCCTTGATGCCGAGCTTCTTCTCCGGGGCGCCGAAGGACACGCCCTCGTCCGACTTCTCGACGACGAAGGCGGAGATGCCCTTCGAGCGCTTCGACGGGTCGGTGACCGCCATCACCGTGTAGTACTCGGACTCGCCCGCGTTGGTGATCCAGCGCTTCACGCCGTTGAGGATCCAGTGGTCGCCGTCGCGGACGGCCTTCGTCTTCATGCCGGCGGCGTCGGAGCCGGCGTCCGGCTCGGACAGGCAGTACGAGAACATGCCGTCGCCCTTGGCGAGCGGGGCCATGTACTTCTTCTTCAGCTCCTCGGAGCCGGAGAGGATCACCGGGAGCGAGCCCAGCTTGTTCACCGCGGGGATGAGGGAGGACGAGGCGCACACGCGCGCGACTTCCTCGATCACTATGACGGTCGCCAGGGCGTCGGCGCCCGAGCCGCCGTACTCCTCGGGTACGTGCACGGCGTGCAGGTCGTTCGCGACCAGTGCCTCGAGCGCCTCGCGCGGGAAGCGGGCCTCCTCGTCCACCGCGGCGGCGTACGGCGCGATCTTCGCCTCGGCCAGTGAGCGGACGGCGTCGCGGAGCATGTCGTGCTCCTCGGACGGGCGGTACAGGTCGAAGTCAGCCGATCCGGCCAAGGTCTCTCACGCTCCAAAACGCTGCGATGGTGACGCTAACTACCGTTAAGTAATCAAAAGTTTATGGGCTCGCCCACGGGAGGGATACGTGACCTAGACGACAGCGGGAAAGTTGCCCCGTGAAGCGCGCCTCCATGCCCCGGATATGCTCGGGCGCGCACCTGCCGTAGACCCCTGGAGCACCCATGGCCCTGAAGATCACCGTGATCGGCACCGGTTATCTCGGCGCGACACACGCGGCGGCCATGGCCGAGCTCGGCTTCGAGGTGCTCGCCCTCGACGTCGTGCCCGAGAAGATCGAGAAGCTGGAGCGCGGCGAGGCCCCGATGTACGAGCCGGGGCTCGACGAGCTGCTGCGGCGGCATGTCGCGGGCATCGAGGGCGCCAGCGGGCGGCTGCGCTTCACCCAGGACTGGGCCGAGGTCGGCGCGTTCGGCGATGTGCACTTCGTCTGCGTGAACACCCCGCAGCGGCACGGCGAGTACGCCTCCGACATGAGCTACGTCGACTCCGCGTTCGCCTCGCTCGCCCCGCATCTGCACGGTCCCGCCCTGGTCGTCGGCAAGTCGACCGTCCCCGTGGGCACCGCCGACCGGCTGGCGGCCTACCTGTCCGCGCACGCGCCGGCCGGTGAGGGCGCCGAGCTGGCGTGGAACCCGGAGTTCCTGCGCGAGGGCTTCGCCGTCAAGGACACGCTGCACCCCGACCGGATCGTGGTGGGCGTGCGCAGCGAGCGCGCCGAGAAGCTGCTGCGCGAGGTGTACGCCACGCCGATCGCCGAGGGTTCGCCGTTCGTGGTGACGGACTTCCCGACCGCCGAGCTGGTGAAGACCTCCGCGAACTCCTTCCTCGCCACGAAGATCTCCTTCATCAACGCGATGGCGGAGGTGTGCGAGGCCGCGGGCGGTGACGTCGCCAAGCTGGCGGAGGCCATCGGCTACGACGACCGGATCGGCAAGAAGTTCCTGCGGGCCGGGATCGGCTTCGGCGGCGGCTGTCTGCCGAAGGACATCCGGGCGTTCATGGCGCGCGCCGGCGAGCTGGGCGCGGACCAGGCGCTGACCTTCCTGCGGGAGATCGACTCCATCAACATGCGCCAGCGCGGGCAGATGGTCGAGCTGACCCGGCAGGCGCTGGGCGGCGGGCCGTTCCTCGGCAAGCGCGTCGCCGTCCTGGGCGCGACCTTCAAGCCCGACTCGGACGACGTCCGGGACTCCCCCGCGCTGAACGTCGCCGGGCAGATCCACCTCCAGGGCGGCCAGGTCACGGTCTACGACCCCAAGGGCATGGACAACGCCCGCCGCGTCTTCCCGACCCTCGGCTACGCCGACTCGGCGCTGGAGGCGGTGCGCGGTGCCGACATCGTGCTGCACCTGACGGAGTGGCGGGAGTTCCGCGAGCTGGACGAGGAGGCCCTCGGCGAGGTCGCCGCGGCCCGGGTCATCCTCGACGGCCGCAACGCCCTCGACCCGGAGCGCTGGCGCAAGGCCGGGTGGACATACCGGGCGATGGGGCGGCCGACCGCCTGAGTGTGGCCGGTCGGTGGAATTCGGTTGGGTTTCATGAATTCCTGACGGCTTTGCGACGGGTCCGGGAATTCTCGCGGGATCGGTGAAGGACCGAGCGGATCCGCGGGGATTCCCGGTGCGTTTTCAGGCTGCGCTCGGGCAGTCCCCCCAAGGGCGACAGCCCTCTGGCGGCCTCGACATACGCCGTCGCCCTCGAAATCATCAATATGAGTTCGAATTCTATTCGAGCAGTACGCGGAATCGACCGTTCTCACGGGCCGGCGCACCGGCAGAGAGGGTCAGGCAACAATCGATTAACAGACGCGTAGTTGCGCGGAATCCCCCTTCCACTCCACTGGTCGTCATTCGCCACACCTTCCATTGGCTTGACCTGACCATGCCAGGAGTGCCCCATGCCCTTGTTCTCCCGGGCGGAGTGGCCGCGGGATCACCGCGACGAGTTGGTGGCCGGCGCGCTCGTCGGCGCCGTGGTCATCGTGCTGGGTTACGCGTCGGGCATCGGTGCCCCCTCCGCCTCCGGCAGCACGCAGACCGCCCCTCCCCCCGCAGCACCGCCCGCGGCCACCGCGCCGGCCGCCCCCACACCGGCCGCGCCGGGCGGCCCCGGCGTATCCGGCCCGGGCACCGGTGCGGGCCAAGTCCCCGTCGGCGGCGGCCCGTTGCCCGGCTACGGCGGAATCGGCGCGGGGGCCGGGTACGGCACCGGCGGCTCGGACGGGTCCGGCCACACCGGCCACACGCCCGCCCCGCCCTCCGGCACCGGCTCCCCCTCCCCCTCTCCCACCCCCACACCCAACCCGTCGGGGTCCGCCCCGGCCGGCGACGACACCTGCGAGGACGGCGAGGTCACCCTCGTACAACCCCTCCTCGGCGGGCTCACCGAGCCGGTGTTCGGGCTGCTCGACGGCGCGGGCGGGACACCCGCTCCGCAGCCCTCCCCCTGTGTCGGCCTGGCCCCGGCCGGCAGTCTCCTCGGCGGCATCGCGTCCCCCGGGCCGGAGGCGACCCCGTGACCCACACCGTCCGCCGCGCCCTGCTGCTGCTCCTGCTCACCCCGCTCCTCTACCTCCTGGCCGGTGCGCCCCAGACCGCCTCCGCCCACACCGAGCTGGTCTCCTCCGCCCCGAAGGACGGGGCGGAGCTGAAGAAGGCCCCCGGCCACCTCACCCTCACCTTCGACGAGGCCGTCGACCTCGCCGACGTCCGTGTGCTGACGATGAGCGGCGACCGGCTGCCGGTGTCCCGTGCGCCGGGCGGCGGGGCCGATGCCGTGCGGGTGGCGCTCGCCGCCCCGGCGCACGGTGAGCTCGCCGTCATGTGGTCCGTCGTCGACGCGGAGGACGGGCACGCTTCCTCCGGCCGGATCGCCCTCACCATCGGCGCCGCGGCCGCCGGCACCGGCGGCGACGAGGCCGCCGCCTCCGCCTCCGCTCCCGCCCCCTCCCCCTCGCTGCGCAAGGCCCTCGTCGCCGCCCGCTGGGCCGGCTACCTCGCGCTCGCCCTGTTCGTCGGCGGCCTCGCCTTCGTCGTGCTGCTGTGGCCGCGCGGCGCGGACGAACCGCGGTCCCGGGCGCTGCTCGTCCTCGCCTGGACGGTCGGGCTGCCGGCCACCGTCGCGAGCATCGGCCTCCAGGGCGCCTACAGCACACTCGGCGGCCTGCGCGACGCACTGCGCCCGGCGACGTACGCCGATCTGCTGGCCACCGAGCCCGGGGTCGTGCTCGCCGCGCGCGCACTGCTGTGGGTGCTGGCGGCCGTGGTGCTCGGCGCCCTGCTCCAGGGCGGTGCCTCCACCTCCCGCTCCCCGGGCTGGCGGGTGGGCGCCCTCGCGGTGACGTTCGGGCTGCTGCGGACGACCGGTATGACGGGGCACAGCTCCGAGGGCCCCGAGCCCACGTGGGGTGCCGTCGCCGACTTCGTCCATCTGCTGGGCGCCTCACTGTGGATCGGCGGGCTGGCCGTGCTCGCGCTGGCCGTGCTGCCGCGTCGGCGCGCGGGGGAGCTGGCGGAGGTGGTGCCGGGTTACTCACGCCTCGCGGCGGTGAGTGTCACCGGGATCGTCGGCGCCGGGCTGGTCCTCGCCTGGCAGGTGGTGGGGTCGTACGACGCCCTGCTGCACACCTCGTACGGGCAGCTGCTCCTGCTGAAGACGGGCGTGCTCGGGGCCGTCCTGCTCGCCGCGTTCGCGAGCCGCCAGTGGGTGCGCACCCGCCTCGATCTCGCCGTGCTGCTGCGCGGCGACGCCGCCACCGTGCGGCCCTTCGGTTACTCGGTCGCGGCCGAGACGGGGCTCGTCCTCGTCGTGCTCGCCGTGACGAGTCTGCTGGTCACGGCCGACCCCGGCCGCTGAACTCCCCCAAGCACAAGGAGCAGAAGTGAAACGAAGCAACGAGAGCGACGACACCGGTCAGGGGCGGCGCAGGCCACCCGCCGGGAACCGGGGTCTGCTGGTCGCCGGGCTCGGTGCGGCGCTGGCCGCCGTGCTCAGCCTCGGATTGCTGAGCGCCGTCTCCGGTTCCGCACCGGCCGGCTCGGAGCAGGTCACGGGCGCGGCTCAGGCGCCCGTGGCCGCCGCCGAGGCACGGCCCGCCGCCGCCAAGGCCGACCACCAGGTCGACATCATGGGCAACAAGTTCGGCGACGGGAAGCAGCTGGTCGTCGAGGTCGGCGAGACCGTCCAGTGGACCAACCACGACAGCGCGCCGCACACGGTCACCACCACCAAGGCCCCGGTGAAGTTCGACTCGGGGACGCTGGAGCAGGGCGATTCCTGGTCGTACACCTTCAGCAAGGCCGGGACGTACGAGTACTACTGCGCCGTGCACCCGGACATGGTGGCATCGGTGAAGGTCGTCGAGGGCTCCGGCGGCGGTGGCGGCGCACCGACACCCACCCCCACGCCCACTCCCACGCCGACGGCCCCGCCGACGACCGGCCCCACGCCCACTCCCCCCTCGTCACCGACACCCACACCGACTCCCACGGGCGGTACCGGCGGTGGCGGTACCGGTGATGCCGAGCAGTGCACCAGCGTCCAGAACGTGCTGCTGCCGATCCTCCAGCACCTCTACGTGGCACACCTGGAGCGGTCCCCGGGCGAGCAGGTGCAGGACGCACTCGCGCTCGACTCGTACATCAAGATGCACACGGTGTGGGTCGAGAGCATCCTCAAGCCCGCCGTCGCAGGCGGCGGCACGGTGCTCGACGACACCCTCAGCGCGCTGCTGAACCACGTCAACAAGGCACATCTCGAGGAATCGCTCGGACAGCAGGTCACGGACCTGCTCGACCCCGACAGCTACGTGAAGATGCACACCGTCTGGGCCGGGCAGATGCTCACGCCCACCACGGACTTCCTCACCGACAACTGCTGACGGGACAGGTGGACGCCGCTCCGGCCGGGGCTCAGCCGGCCGGAGCGGCGCCCGCTCCATTCTCCACACCCTCACCATGCTTCGGGAACCGCCTTCCAAGGAGACCGGGATGACGACCGTCACCCTCCCCACCGTCCCTCCCCCGTCGCCGTCGCGCGGCGGCGCCGGCAGCCGGCTGCCGCTGCCCGGCCGGTACACCGTGGCCCCCGGCCGCTCGCTCACCGAACTCACCGCCTGGTGCGGCCCGCTGCCGGTGCTGCGCCGGCGCATCACGCTCGGCGGGGCGTCCCTCACCGTGCCGGCGGACGCCGAACACCCTTCGTTCCGCTACGAGTTCGACGACCGCCTGCTGTCCGCCGCGCTCACCTCGGAGCAGGTGGACGAGGTCCACGGCCGTCTCCAGCTCACCGGCGACCTCGACCTGGACGGCTTGTCCTTCCCCGTCCTGCTGCGGCTGCGGGTGGTCGAGCGGGCCGACGACCGGTTGCTGGTCGTGGGGCACGCCCGGCTGCCGTACCGGCTGCTGCGCCGCGCCACGGGGTTCCGGCTGCCGTGGCGCCGGCCGGCCACCCGGCTGCGGCTGCTGGTCGCGGCGGAGTTCGCGTGAGGGCGGCCCGGCGGGCGGCCCGGGGTGCCGCCGTGCCCGCCGTCCTGACGCTCCTCGCCCTGCCGCTGCTGCCGGCCGGGCAGGCGTCGGCGGCCTCGTACAGCGTGACGATGAAGGGGTACGCCTTCTCGCCGGCGAGCCTGAGCGTCCCGGCCGGGTCGACGGTGACCTGGACCAACCAGGACACGGCGCCGCACGACGTGAAGACCACCTCGGGCCCCGTCCCGATCCACTCCCCGATGCTCGACAAGGGGCAGAGCTGGAGCTTCACGTTCACCGCGGCCGGGTCGTACGGCTACGTCTGCACCGTCCACCCGAACATGACGGCCGGGATCACGGTCCGCGCGGCGGCACCGGCGACGACGGCGGCACCGACGGCGCACGAGCACCACACCGGCTCCTCGCCGGAACATCGGGCGACCGCGCCGAGCCGCACCACGCCGGGCAGCAGGCCGCCGACGACGCGCGGGCCGTCCCCGTCACCGCCCTCCGCCGCGTCCACGGCCTCCTCGGCGGCCGCGGGCCAGTCACCGCAGGCCTCCCCGTCCCCGGCCGCACCGGTCGCGCAGCAGCCGCAGACCCAGACGGCCGCGTCTGCCACCCGTCCCCTCGACCCGCTGCTCGTGCTGACCGGCATCGTCGCCGGGGTCGCGGTGCTGTGCCTGCTCCTGGTCGGCTCCCGGGCGTCGGCTCCCCAGGGATCCCGGACGTCCCGGGAGGAGGAGGCGTAGGCCTTCGCGCGGTCAGCCCTTCGCCCGGTAGCGGCGCATCTTCGCCCGGGCGCCGCAGACCTGCATCGAGCACCAGCGGCCCCGGCCGGCCGGGCTGCGGTCGTAGTACGCCCAGAGGCAGTCGGTGGCCTCGCAGGCCTTGAGCCTGCTCCAGGTGCCGGCGACCAGCGCCTCGGCGACGGCGGCCGCGACACGGGAGAGCAGCGGGCCCCCGTCGGCCGGGGCGAGGGCCGCCGAGCCGTCCCGACGGTCGACCGACACCAGCAGTGGTGCCCCGGCCAGCAGGTCGCCCAGCGGGGTCACCTCGCGGTGCGGCGGGTGGCCGGCGTGGGCGAGCAGGACCACGCGCAGGGACTCACGCAGTGCCTTGGCGTCCTCGACGTCGTCCCGCGTGATCCCGAAACGGGCCCGGCCCTCCGCCGTGTCCAGCGAGTCGGCACCCGACTCGATGTCCAGGGTGTTCACCAGGGCCTCGACCAGGGCCAGGCCGCCGGGGGCGGGCGATCTCTCCGTCATGGCTGGACCGTACCTCTCGGATTCCCCTTGCGAGGTTACCGCCAATGGGCCAGCATGGAGTAACGGTTACCGGTTACCCGCGATGTGCAGGTAACGCTGACGGGTAACAGCCGCTTCAAGGAGGAAGCCATGGCTCTCGCCAAGCTGGATGTCGTCGTCCTGGACTGTCCCGACCCGCGAGCACTGGCCGGTTTCTACGCCGAGGTGCTCGGCGGCACTCCCACGGTGGAGGCCGACGACTCGGGCGAGTGGGTCGATCTGAAGGTGCCGGGCGGAGCGGCGCTGGCGTTCCAGGAGTCCCCGGGGTACGTACCGCCGAAGTGGCCGTCGCCCGACGGCTCGCAGCAGTTCCATCTCGACCTGGTCGTGGAGGACCTGGACGCGGCCGAGAAGGGCGTGCTGGCGCTCGGCGCGAAGCCGCTGGACGCCGAGGACCGGACGCGGACGTTCCGGGTTTATGCCGATCCGGCCGGGCACCCGTTCTGCCTCTGCGCCTGCTGACACCGGGAGGCCCCATGCCTGCTGTGGCACGTTTCCGTTCCGTCGTCGTCGACTGCCCCGACCCGCGTGAGCTGGCCCGTTTCTACGCGCAGGTCGGGGGCGGCACGCCCGAGGACGACGACCCCGACTGGGTGGTGCTGCGGATCCCCGACGGGCCGCGGCTCGCCTTCCAGCGCTCGCCCGGGTACACCCCGCCGGAGTGGCCCAGGGCCGATCGCAACGCGCAGCAGTTCCACCTGGACTTCGACGGCGGGTCGACCTGGGAGGAGATCGACGCGGCCGAGGAGCGGGTGCTGGCGCTGGGGGCGCGGGTGCTGGACCGGGAGGACTACGAGAAGAAGGACTTCCGGGTGTACGCCGACCCGGCGGGGCATCCGTTCTGCCTGTGCCGGATCGAGCACACGGCCTGAGTCACGCGCCGGTCACCCGTCCAGCTCGGAGATGGTCGCCGTCGACGGCTCGCGCCGCTGCTGGGCGGCGCGGGCGGTGAAGTCGGCGCCGCGCAGAATCCGCTGGACGTTGCCCCAGGTCAGCAGGGCGACGTCCGCCTCGTCCCAGCCGCGTCGCAGCAGCTCGGCGACCAGCCGCGGATAGCAGGAGGTGTCGCCGAGCTCTTGCGGGTGGGCCGAGCCCGAGTCGTAGGTGCCGGACAGCCCGACGCACTGCGCCCCGGCCACGCCGCGGATGTGGTCGAGGTGGTCGGCGACGTCGCGGACGGTCGGGCCGGTCTGCTCGGCGGTCAGCGGCACCAGGCACAGTCCCTTGGCCGCGCCCAGCTCCGCCAGCAGGTCGTCGGGGAGGTTGACCGGGTGCGGGCGAAGGGCCCGGGCGGCGGAGCGGCTGAACAGCACGGGCGCCCGGGACAGGCTCAGCACCCGGCGGACGGTCGGCGCGGAGGCTCCGGAGAGGTCCGCGATCACGCCGACCCGGTTCATCTCGCGCACGACCTCCTCGCCGAACCGCGTCAGCCCCGCGTCGCTCGCCCAGGAGACCCCGGTCAGCGTCAGGACGCGCAGGCCGAGGAAGTGCAGCTGGCGCAGGATGCCCAGCGAGTCGCCCATGGCCGGGGCCCCGGCGGGTCCGAGGAGCACGGCGACGCGGCCGCAGTTGCGGGCGTCCGCGACCTGCCCCGCCGAACAGGCCGGCCGCAGTCCCTCCTCGCAGCTCCGGGCGATGCTCTTGGCCAGGTCCAGCTGCTCCAGGGTGGCGCCGACGGCCCGGTCGCCGTCCAGGCCCTCGGGCAGGTGCAGCGACCAGAACAGCGCGCCCACATGCCCGCGGCGCAGGCGGGGCACGTCCGTGCCGACGGTGCTCTCGCCCTCCTCCAGGTCGTAGTAGGACAGGCGCTTGAGTGCCCAGGGCAGTCCGTTGTAGCCGTCGGCGACGGGGTGGGCGGCGAGGATGGCGTGGGCCCGGGTCATCGGCGCGTCGTCCGGGTCGGAGACGGGCTCATAGGGCTCCGCCGGGTCCGCCGGGTCCGCCGCCATGACGGCCTCGTCGGGGTACGGCTCGGACAGGTCGTCGAACTCACCGGCCGCGGCGGTGGGGCGCAGGTCGTCCTGGAGGTCTGCCATGGCGGCTCCGTACGGTCGTTCGTGAGGTACGGTCACCGTCGCACGGAGCGCTGAAGGGTTCCTGGTGGGCGGGGCGTTCGGAGTACGGTCCCGCCCCTCGCGCCGCGCCCCCCTCAGGACAGCCGGGCCGCCTCGATCACCTCGTCGAGGGTGTCCCGGGAGCGGACCAAATCGGCGATCATCCGGTCGATGCGGGCGCGCTCGGTGGTGAGCTCGGCGACCAGGTTGGGTGTGGCGCGGACCGAGGGCCCGCCGTCCGTGTCCCGCATGCACGGCAGCAGCTGGACGATCTTCTCGCTGCACAGTCCCGCCGCGAACAGCTCCTGGATCCGGATGACCCGGTCCACGGCCGCCTCCGGATACTCCCGGTGCCCGCCGGGCGTCCGCTCGGCGGTGAGCATCCCCTGCTTCTCGTAGTAGCGCAGCGACCGCTCGCTCACATTGGTGCGCCGGGCCAGTTCACCGATCCGCACGTCCCACTCCCGGACTTGATTCTGACATCAGTGTCAGGTTCTAGCGTACGGGCATGACGCAGCACACGACAGCACTCTTCGAACCGGCTCGTCTCCCCGGGCTGGACCTGCCCAACCGTCTGGTGATGGCGCCCTTGACCCGCAACCGGGCCGAGGCCGACGGCACCCCGACCCCGCTGATGGCCACGTACTACGCCCAGCGCGCCTCCGCCGGGCTGATCATCGCCGAGGCCGCGACGCCGAACGCGGTCGGGCAGACGTACCCGAACATCACCGCCGTCCACAGCCCGACGCACGTGACCGGCTGGCGGCAGGTCACGGACGCCGTGCGCGACGCGGGCGGCCGGATGTTCCTCCAGCTCCAGCACGGCGGCCGGGTCGGCCACCCCGCGACCAGCGGGCTGACACCGGTCGCCCCCTCGCCCGTCCCGCTCCCCGAGACGATCTTCACGCCGGAGGGTCACCGGCCGGCCCCGGTGCCGCGGGAGATGACCGCCGAGGACATCCGCACCACCGTCGCCGACTTCGCACGCGCCGCCCGGAACGCGATCGACGCCGGATTCCAGGGCGTGGAGGTGCACTCCGCCAACGGCCATCTGCTCCACCAGTTCCTCGCCCGCAACACCAACCTCCGCACCGACGGCTACGGCGGGCCGGTCGCCGCCCGGATCCGGTTCACCGCCGAGGTGACCGAGGCCGTGGCGGCCGAGATCGGCGCGGAGCGGGTGGGTCTGAGGGTCTCCCCCGGCAACACCGTCAACGGCATCGAGGAGGGCGAGACGGAGGAGATCTACCCGGCGCTCGCCGAGCGGCTCGGCGAGCTGGGGCTCGCCTATCTGCACCTGGGGTACGCCGACCCGGACACGCCGGTGTTCCGCAAGGTGCGCGCCGCCTGGCCCGGGGTGATCGTCGCCAACCCGGTGCTGAAGGAGATCTCCACCGAGGGTGTGCTCCGGGCGTCCGAGGACCTGCTGGCCGCCGGTGCCGACCTCATCGCGCTCGGCCGGCCCTTCCTCGCCAACCCGGATCTGGTGACCCGGCTGCGGCTCGGGGCGCCCCTGAACGAGATGCGCGACCGGTACTTCATGTACGTGGGCGGGGCGACCGGCTACACCGACTACCCCGCCCTCGACGCTCAGCCGTCGAGCGAGTCGAGCGACTCGATCGTCTTGTTGGACGGCGACCGCGTCGCCTGAAGCCCCCGGGCCACGTCCTCCGCCGCGTCCAGCACCCGGACCGCGTTCTTCCAGGTCAGCTTCGCCAGGTCGGCCTTGGACCAGCCGCGGTCCATGAGTTCCGCGATCAGGTTCGGGTAGCCGGAGACGTCGTGCAGGCCGTCGGGGGTGAAGGCCGTGCCGTCGTAGTCGCCGCCGATGCCGAGGTGGTCGATGCCGGCCGCCTCGCGCATGTGGTCCAGGTGGTCGGCGACCGTGGACACCGTGGCGACCGGGCGCGGGTGCCGCTCCTCGAAGGCGCGGTGGACCTTCATGGCCTGCGCGGTGGTGTCGAGGTGGTGGAAGCCGTGGGCGCGCATGTTCTCGTCGGCCTCGGCCGTCCAGTCGACGGCGGCCTGGAGCACGAACTTCGGCACGAACGTCACCATCGCGACGCCGCCGTTGGCGGGCAGCCGCTCCAGGACGTCGTCCGGGATGTTGCGCGGGTGGTCGCACACGGCCCGCGCCGAGGAGTGGGAGAAGATCACCGGGGCGGAGCTCGTGTCGAGCGCGTCGCGCATGGTCGTCGCCGCCACGTGCGAGAGGTCGACGAGCATGCCCAGCCGGTTCATCTCCCGCACGACCTCCCGGCCGAACGCGGTGAGGCCGCCGGACCGCGGCTCGTCGGTCGCGGAGTCCGCCCAGTCCACGTTGTCGTTGTGGGTGAGGGTGAGATAGCGCACGCCCAGCCCGTACAGACCCCGCAGGGTGCCCAGGGAGTTGGCGATGGAGTGCCCGCCCTCCGCACCCATGAGGGAGGCGATCCGGCCCTCCAGGCGCGCGGCCTCCATGTCGGCGGCCGTCAGCGCGGGCCGCAGGTCCTCCGGGTGGCGGTCGATCAACTGCCGTACGCAGTCGATCTGTTCGAGCGTGGCCGCGACCGGGTCGGGCAGGTCCGTGCGGACGTACACCGACCAGTACTGCGCACCGACGCCGCCCGCGCGCAGCCGCGGGATGTCGGTGTGCAGGTGGGCGCTCTGGTCGGCGGCGACATCGCGGGCGTCGAGGTCGTAGCGGACCTGCTCGCGCAGCGCCCAGGGCAGGTCGTTGTGCCCGTCGACGACCGGGAACTCGCTCAGGAGTTCCCGGACCGCCTCCGCGGAGGTCATCGTCGTCACTTCCCCGCGCCGAAGCCGAAGCCGCCCGAGCCCTCGACCTTGGAGCGCAGGCGCTTGCCCTTCTCGGTGGCCTGGTCGTTGAGCTCCTGCTGGAAGTCGCGCATGCGGGCGCGGAGTTCGTCGTCGTGCGCGGCGAGGATGCGGGCCGCGAGCAGGCCGGCGTTGCGCGCACCGGCGACGGAGACCGTGGCGACCGGGACGCCGGCCGGCATCTGCACGATCGACAGCAGGCTGTCCATACCGTCGAGGTACTTCAGCGGCACGGGCACGCCGATGACGGGCAGCGGGGTGACGGAGGCGAGCATGCCGGGCAGGTGGGCGGCGCCGCCGGCCCCGGCGATGATCACCTTGAGCCCGCGCTCGTCGGCCTGCTCGCCGTAGGCGACCATCTCGCGCGGCATGCGGTGCGCGGAGACGACGTCCACCTCGTAGGCGATCTCGAACTCGTCGAGGGCCTTGGCGGCCGCCTCCATGACGGGCCAGTCGCTGTCCGACCCCATGACGATGCCGACAACAGGGCTCATTCGGTGATCGTGCCTCTCAGGTAACCGGCTGCGTGACGGGCGCGCTCCAGCACGTCGTCCAGGTCGTCGCCGTAGGTGTTGACGTGACCGACCTTGCGGCCGGGCTTCACGTCCTTGCCGTACATGTGGATCTTGAGCTGGGGGTCGCGTGCCATGCAGTGCAGGTACGCGGAGTACATGTCCGGGTAGTCGCCGCCGAGGACGTTGACCATGACCGTCCACGTCGCGCGGGGGCGCGGGTCGCCGAGGGGCAGGTCCAGGACCGCCCGGACGTGGTTGGCGAACTGGCTGGTGACGGCGCCGTCCATCGACCAGTGGCCGGAGTTGTGCGGGCGCATCGCCAGTTCGTTGACGAGGATGCGGCCGTCGCGGGTCTGGAACAGCTCGACGGCGAGGTGCCCGACGACGCCGAGCTCCTTGGCGATGTTCAGCGCCATCTCCTCCGCCCGCAGGGCGAGGCCCTCGTCGAGGCCGGGGGCTGGCGCGATCACCGTGTCGCAGACGCCGTTGACCTGGCGGGACTCCACGACCGGGTAGGCGACGGCCTGCCCGTGCGGGGAGCGCACCACGTTGGCGGCGAGCTCGCGGACGAAGTCGACCTTCTCCTCGGCGAGCACGGGGACACCGGCCTTGAACGGGTCGGCGGCCTCCTCGACGGAGTCGACGACCCACACGCCCTTGCCGTCGTAACCGCCGCGGACGGTCTTCAGGACGACGGGGAATCCGTCACCCTCCGCGGCGAAGGCCGCCACGTCCTGCGGATCGGAAACGATTCTGTGTCTGGGGCAGGGCACGCCGATCGCGTCGAGCTTCGCGCGCATCACGCCCTTGTCCTGGGCGTGCACGAGCGCGTCGGGGCCGGGGCGCACGGGGATGCCGTCCGCCTCCAGGGCCCTGAGGTGCTCGGTGGGTACGTGTTCGTGATCGAAGGTGATCACATCGCACCCGCGTGCGAAGGCACGCAGCGTCTCCAGGTCGCGATAGTCGCCGACGACGACATCGCTCACGACCTGCGCAGCTGAGTCCTGCGGGGTGTCACTGAGGAGCTTGAACCTGATGCCGAGCGGGATGCCTGCCTCGTGTGTCATACGAGCGAGCTGGCCCCCGCCGACCATGCCGACTACCGGGAACGTCACGCCCCCAGGGTATCGGCCGCGCCAAGGTGGCCGGTTTCCTGTCCCACCCCGGCCCCGCCCGGACCATCTCCGGCGGTCCACCGCCGCCCGCAGGAAGATCGCGCTGAAGGGTGGTTAGCATGGCTGGGTTGACGCCGACCACGGACGGGGGCCTGCACGACCATGGGACATGGTGCCTCGCGGCTCCGACGGCTCGTCCACGAAGTCGCCAAGTTCGGCGCGGTGGGCGGTGCCGGGGTGCTCGTCAACCTCCTCGTGTTCAACCTGGTGCGGCACGTCACCGACCTCCAGGTGGTGCGCGCGAGCGTCATCGCGACCGTCGTCGCGATCGTCTTCAACTACGTCGGCTTCCGCTACTTCACCTACCGCGACCGCGACAAGAGCCGCCGTACGCGGGAAATGAGCCTGTTCCTGCTGTTCAGCGCGATCGGCCTGGTCATCGAGAACGGCATCCTGTACGCGGCCACGTACGGCTTCGGCTGGGACACCCCGCTGCAGAACAACATCTTCAAGTTCCTCGGCATCGGCGTCGCCACGCTGTTCCGCTTCTGGTCGTACCGCAGCTGGGTGTTCCGCGCCCTCCCGGCCCGTGAGGCGGTGGCGGACGCGGAATCGCTCCTGAAGGGCGAGCGGGCCAGGCGGTCGCGGGCCAAGCAGCGGGTGCCGTAAGCCGTCGCGAGCCGTCGCGAGACGCGTCAGCGGATCATCGGCGCGTCCTGGCCGCCCTTTGACTTCCCGACGGGCGTGCGGGACAGGAACAGGGCGAACACCGGGGGCTTGGTCTGGAGCATCTCCAGGCGGCCGCCGTCCGCTTCCGCCAGGTCGCGGGCCACGGCCAGGCCGATGCCCGTGGAGTTGCGCCCGCTGATGGCCCGCTCGAAGATCCGGGCGCCGAGGTCGGCGGGGACCCCGGGGCCCTCGTCCGTGACCTCGATGACGGCCTGGTTGCCGGTGACGCGGGTGCGCAGCGCCACCGTGCCGCCGCCGTGCATCAGGGAGTTCTCGATCAGCGCGGCCAGCACCTGCGCGACCGCTCCCGGTGTGCCGACGGCCTCCAGGTGCCGCTTGCCGGAGCTGACGATCGCCCGGCCCGCGCTGCGGTAGGCGGGGCGCCACTCGGCGAGCTGCTGCTGGATGACCTCGTCGAGGTCGAAGGTGACGGCGGAGCCGGTGCGCGGGTCGCGGGAGTTCGTCAGCAGCCGCTCGACGACGTCCGTGAGCCGCTCGACCTGGGCCAGCGCGATCGTCGCCTCTTCCTTCACCGTGTCCGGGTCGTCGGTGAGGGTGATCTCCTCCAGCCGCATGGACAGGGCGGTGAGCGGCGTCCGCAGCTGGTGGGAGGCGTCCGCGGCCAGCCGCCGCTCGGCGGTGAGCATGCGCGCGATGCGCTCGGCCGAGCCGTCCAGCACGTCCGCGACCCGGTCCAGCTCGGGCACGCCGTACCGCTTGTGGCGCGGGCGCGGATCGCCCGAGCCGAGCCGCTCGGCCGTCTCCGCGAGGTCGGTCAGCGGCGACGCCAGCCGGTTCGCCTGGCGGACGGCCAGCAGCACCGCGGCCACCACGGCGAGCAGTGCGACCAAGGCGATGATCAGCAGGGTGCGGCCGACCTCGCGGGTCACCGAGGAGCGCGGCTCCTGGACGGTGACCGTCTCGCCCTCCTCGCCGGGCGCGCTGGCGCTGATGACGTCACCGGTCGGCTTGGTGCCGACCTCGATGGGCGCTTCCCCGGGGATCCGGATCACCGCGTAGTAGCGGTTCTGCGTGATCTGGTCGCGCAGTACCTCCGCGTCGACCTGCTGCGCGCCGAAGAGCCGGCTGTCGACGATGCTGGCCAGCCGGACCGCCTCGGACTCCACCCGCTCCTGGGCGCTGTTGCTGATCGTCCTGGTCTCGACGATGACGAGGGAGACGCCGAAGACGGCGATCACGACGAGGACCACGGCGAGCGTGGACTGGATCAGTCGGCGGCGCATGTCCTGTTACCCGTGCCTACCCGTGCCTGCCCCGCGGCTCAGCTCTTCTCGAAACGGAAGCCCACGCCGCGCACCGTGGCGATGTACCGGGGGTTGGCCGCGTCGTCGCCGAGCTTCTTGCGCAGCCAGGAGATGTGCATGTCGAGGGTCTTGGTCGACGACCACCAGGTGGTGTCCCAGACCTCGCGCATCAGCTGGTCGCGGGTGACGACCCGGCCCGCGTCGCGCACCAGCACCCGCAGCAGGTCGAACTCCTTGGCGGTGAGCTGGAGCTCCTCCTCGCCCATCCAGGCGCGGTGCGACTCGACGTCGATCCGCACGCCGTGGGTGGCGGGCGGCTGCTGCGGCTCGGCGGCGCCGCGGCGCAGCAGGGCGCGGACGCGGGCGAGCAGCTCGGCCAGCCGGAACGGCTTGGTGACGTAGTCGTCGGCGCCCGCGTCGAGCCCGACGACGGTGTCCACCTCGTCGGCGCGCGCGGTCAGGATGAGGATCGGGATGCTGTGACCTTCGCCCCGCAGGCGGCGGGCCACCTCCAGACCGTCCATGCCGGGCAGACCCAGGTCGAGCACGACCAGGTCGACGCCACCCTGCATTCCGGCGTCGAGCGCGGTGGGTCCGTCCTCACGCACCTCGACCTCGTAGCCCTCCCGGCGCAGAGCACGGGCGAGGGGCTCCGAGATGGACGCGTCGTCCTCGGCGAGCAGTACACGGGTCATGAGGTGATGGTAGTCCCGCAAGCCCCTGAGCTGGGGTGTGACCGGAAGCCTTGATTCTTACCCGCAGCACACCCGTTTCTTACGAACCGCGGGTAGGCGCACTGACCTCTGCCTGTGGGGTGCGATCCTGGTAAGGACCATGGAAATAGGTCTTGCGGTTCCCCCGACACCTGTGATCCGTGTCTCAAGTCCTTCCATATACGGCGGTGTCCTGCCGTATGGTGAATCAACGCCTGTAGCACCACGGCGACCTTCGGAGGCTGTTTGCCCCTGGAGGTCTCTTTTGTGTGTGGGTCTGTGCGCGGACCGGCTCGCCGGCCCCCCGGACCGAAACGACCTGTGGCCGGGCCTCGTCGTGCGGATACGCGCGTAGAGGCGTGGATCCCGGTGGCGACCGCCCACCGCTCCGTGACCCGGAGCGGACCCCCGTAGGCGTCGGGCGGACGGCCGTACGAACCGGTGCCGGCAGCTCCCCCCGGGCGCACCCACCGCTGCTGCGGAGCGCGTCCCGACCAGCAAGGAACGACCATGGCGTCCAGCCTGACGAAGGACTCGGCCCGCCCGGGCATCCCCGGCTCCGAGAAGACCTTCTTCGGCCACCCCCGCGGACTGGCCACTCTGTTCATGACCGAGATGTGGGAGCGGTTCAGCTTCTACGGCATGCGGGCCCTGCTCGTCGTGTACCTGCTCTCCGGCGGGCCCGACGCCAAGGAGGGCAGCATGGGCGGCGGTCTCGGGATGGACCTCGCCACCACCACGGCGATCTACTCGGTGTACCTGTCGATGGTGTACCTGCTCGCCATGCCCGGCGGCTGGCTCGGTGACCGGGTCTGGGGCCCGCGCAAGACCGTGGCGATCGCGGCCGTCACGATCATGGCCGGTCACCTGGTGCTGGCCCTGCCCGGCGGCCAGGCGCCCTTCTTCGTGGGTCTGGCCCTGGTGGCGCTGGGCTCCGGCCTGCTCAAGGCCAACATCTCCACCATGGTCGGCCACCTCTACGACGGCCCGGAGGACCCGCGCCGTGACGGCGGCTTCACGATCTTCTACATGGGCATCAACATGGGTGCCTTCTTCGCGCCGCTGATCATCGGCACGGTCGGCCAGCAGGTGAGCTGGCACCTCGGCTTCGGCCTGGCCGCGGTCGGCATGGGCATCGGCCTCGTGGCCTTCCTCTTCGGCACCCGGAACCTCAGCCCGCAGAGCAGCGTCGTGCCCAAGCCGCTGGCGGCCGAGGAGCGCGCGTCCTGGCTGCGCAAGGGCCTGCTCTGGCTGGCCGTCGCGGCGGTCTTCTACGGCGTCGTCGGCCTGACCGGCCACTTCACCCTCAACTGGGCGATGATCCCGCTCACGGTGATCGGCCTGGTCATTCCGGCGGGTGTGCTGATCCGCATCAAGCGGGACAAGGAGCTCAGCGACGTCGAGCAGTCGAAGATGACCGGCTACATCTGGTTCTTCGTCGCGGCCGCCGCCTTCTGGATGATCTACGACCAGGGCGGTTCCACGGTCCAGGCGTTCGGTGAGACGAAGGCCTCCGGCTCGCTGCTCGGCTTCGACTTCCCGTCGTCCTGGTACCAGTCGCTGAACCCGGTGTTCATCATGGCCCTGGCCCCGGTCTTCGCCTGGTTCTGGCTGTGGCTGAACCGCAAGGGCAAGGAGCCGAGCACGGTCGCCAAGTTCGCCGCGGCGCTGTTCTTCATCGGTGTCTCGTTCTTCTTCTTCCTGCTGCCGCTGGGCATGGCCGGCGGTGACACGCTGGTCAGCCCGATGTGGCTGGTGGGCATCTACCTGATCCAGACCGTCGGTGAGCTGTGCCTCTCGCCGGTCGGCCTGTCGGTGACGACGAAGATGGCCCCGGCCAAGTACGCCAGCCAGATGATGGGCGTCTGGTTCCTCGCGGTCACGGCGGGCGACTCGGTGACGGGTCTGCTCTCCAACCCGGCCGTCGGGGGCGTCGACCTGAGCGGCACGGGCGCGGTCGCGGCGGAGGCGGTCCTCGCCGCCCTGGCGGGTGGCGCGGTGTACATGTACCGCAGGAAGGTCAAGGCGCTGATGGGCGACGTCCACTGACCCGTCCCACCGGACCCTGACGAACGGGCCGCCGCACCTTCGAGGTGCGGCGGCCCTTCTCATGTCCTCGTGGAGCTCGGCGGTTCGGCGTCCGGGGAGACCCACGGCAGGGCCGGGGGCCGGCGGGTGACGGGCAGGCGCAGACGGCGACGGGGCGGGCGGGCCGCGTGCACGGCGTGGCGGGGGCGGGCGTGGTCCACGACGGCCAGGCCGGCGCGGAACAGCGCCGCCGGGACGACCAGGCAGACGAGGACCCAGAAGAGGGTCACGCCCCAGGGGCGGCCCACGCCCCAGGGGTGTTCGGTGAGGACCTTGCCGCCGTACTTCAGGGACACGGTGTAGTCGCCGTGCGCCCCGGCGGCGAGCTGTACGGGGAGTTCGATGCGCGCCTTGCCGCCGGGCCGGATCGTGCCGCGCCAGCGCTGGTCCTGCCACTGCGGGGCGAACACGCCGTGGGAGGTGCCGACCTGGAAGACGGGGTCCTTCACGGGGGACGTCCCGACGTTCCCGACGGTGACCACGAGTGTCCGGGCGGGCGGGGAGCCGAACCAGGTCAGCAGCCCGTCGGAGCCCCGCAGCCGGGTGTCCGCGAGCAGGGACAGCCGCCCGCCGGCCCGGTCGGCGGGCAGTGGCTCGACCGCGTGCCCGGCGACCCGGAGGACCGCGTCGGCCTCGGCCCCCGCCCCCGTCACCGTCGCCACGTGCACCACGCAGGGGCACGGCACGGGCGGCTCCACGACGGGCAGTTCGCGGCGGAAGCGCCCTTCGGCGTCGGTGGTGACGGCCCGGCCGTCGGCGTTGGCGCAGGAGTTGGTGCCGCCGGTCACACCCCGGGACGGCTCGGCCTGCCCGCAGACCAGCAGCGTCAGCAGGGCACGCGGACGCCAGCCGCTGCCGGTGACGGTGACCGAGCCGCCCGTCCCGGCCTGGGCCCTGGACAGTTCGACGACCGGCCGGTCCGCCGCCCCGGCGGGCCCGGCGCCCGCCAGGCACAGCGGGAGCACCAGCAGGAGGGGCGGCAGGAGGGAGAGCAGGAGACGCGGTGACAGGTACGGGACACGGGCGACGTACGGCATCGGCTGCATCGGCGGCTCCAGCGGTCGTGCGGGCGGGCGCTCAGCGGCGTGCTCGTGCTGTCTGGTGACGTCGTGTCAGCCACAGGGTGCCCGCCGCGCCGGCGAGCAGGACGGTTCCGCCGAGGGTGCCGAGGGCGACGGCCGAGTCCTCCGGACCGGTCTGCGGGAGCTCGTCACCGGAGCCGGATCCCGGGCCGGAGCCGGATCCCGGGCCGGAGCCGCCGCCCTGGGTGGAGCCGGTGGCGCCGCCGCCGCTCGCGGCCGTGACGTCGAGGGTCAGGGACGGGCCCGGGTCGTTCGTCGGCGTGCACGTGGTCGTCGTGCCGAGCGCCTTGATGGTGAGCACGCCGGCCGTGAAGGTGACCTCGCCGCTCTTCTTCGGCGTGTACGTGCCGCTCAGGTCGTTGATCTTGATCGGCGTGTTGGCGGGGATCGCGGCGTCGTTGGCGGGGCCGGTCACCGTCAGGGTGCCGCTGTCCGCGCCGCCCAGGGCGATGGTGGCGCTCGGCGTCATCGCGCCCTTGCCCAGTTCGACCGGGCTGGAGGAGACGCCCTTCTGCCAGGACATGGTGATCCGGTAGCCGCTGCCGCTCTCGACACCCTTGATGTCGATGGGCGAGACGGCGCTCTTGTCGCCGATCGGCGTCTTGCACTGGTAGTTGACGTCGACGACCTCGGCCCGGGCCGTGGGGGCGGCGATCAACACCGCCGAGCCGGCCAGGGCCGCGGCGGACGCGAGCGCGGCGGTTCGATTCCGGTACGACACGGAGCCGCTCCCCTTCCTGTTTTCTGACGGCGCATCAGATCGGGCCGTCAAGGTACGCCCGGGGCCTTGAGGAAGGAAGACACAGTGCGCGCCGGATCTGTGGCGATCCGGAGTGCGGGGCGTGGCGGTCGGGGGGATGTGCGGCGGAGGTTCGGTGGGGGTGGAGGTTCGGTGGGGGTGGGGGCGGGCGAGCGGCCGGGCAGGCGTCCAGCGGGGCAGTCGTGCGGCCGGGCAGGCGTGCGGCCGGGCAGGCGTACAGCGGGGCAGCCGTCCAGCGGGGCAGTCGTGCGGCCGGGCGGCGTGCAGCCACCGGCGGACTGCCCGCTCGGCCCTTCACTCGAACGGCCGCACGCGGAGGGCCCGGAGCGCGCACCCGTCGGGGTCACCCGGACAGCCGAGCGCCTTCAGGGTCGAGGGGATCATCGAGGCGCTGGACGCGACCACGGAAGACGGGCTCCCGGACGGTCTGCTTCGCGCCCGGTCGATCACCTACGGAATCCGCGGAGCCCGCACCGCGGTCGATCAGCCATCCGGGCGGGCGCCCGGGAAACAGCCCGAGCTCGCCCCCACACGGGCACCCAGGGACAGTCGAAGCGGACAGGCGGCGTGCTCGCGGCGCCCCGGATCAGCCGAGGCGGCTCCGGATCAGGCAGGAGCTCCCAGTTCGGCCCACACCGTCTTGCCGGCGACTCCCGGCGTGCGGACGACGCCCCAGTCCAGGCACAGCCGCTGGACGATGAACATGCCGTGACCGCCGGGGCGGCCGGCCCGGTGCGGGGTGCGGGGCGACGGCTGACCCGTGCCCCGGTCGGCGACCTCGATGCGGATCACCTTGTTGTCGCAGGTGATCCACAGCTGGTCCGGCCCCTCGGCGTGCAGACAGGCATTGGTGACCAGCTCGGAGACGACGAGCAGGACGTCCTCGGCGGCGGCACGCTGGTCCGCAGAGGCGGCCGGCAGCCAGCCCCACGCGTACAGCGCCTGGCGGGCGAAGTCGCGGGCGAGCGGGACGACACCGCTGGCACCGTCGAAGCTCAGCCGACGCACCTGCCGGCCCCCCGGCGGTGCCGCGGCTCCGGACGGCGCGGCCACGCCCTCGCCGGACGCACCGCCCACGGGTACGCCACCTCCGGACGCCCCGGAAGCGCCGCTGGGCTCCGGCCCGCGGTCGCCCGGCGAGTAGGGCCGGGTGGTGCTCATCAGCGCTTCACCTCACCGATTCACCAGTTCACGATTCAAAAAATCCACTACACAGTCAGTCACGCAGTGCGCGGCACGACGGTTTCGCGGCGCCCCCGCCGCCCTGGCGGCCGACCGTTTCAGGATGTCTCCTGCCCGGGCGGCTCGGGGGAACACCCCCGTATTCGGCGCGAAAGGCGCGACGGGGCCAGGACATCGGTCACAGGGGGATGGCCGAGGTTCGGCGCGCCGACACACCGCGGCTCAGCCCGACTCGTCGGCCAGGGCCGCCTCAAGCGTGTCATGGACGCTGAAGACCGCGTCCGCGCCAGTGATCTCGAACACGCGTGCCACCACCGGCTGCATCCCGGCGAGCGTCACGCCACCGCCCGCGGCCTCGGCCTTCAGGCGGGCACCCAGGAGCACGTTGAGCCCCGTGGAGTCGCAGAACTCCAGCCGCGCGCAGTCGATGACCAGGCGCTTGAATCCCTTGGCGAGGCAGTCGTCGAGTGGCTCACGCAACAGATCGGCGGTGTGGTGATCCAACTCACCCGCCGGGGTCACGACGGCATTAGAGCCCTCTTCCCGCACCTCCACCAGAAGCCGGCCAGACTGTGCGCTGCCGACTGTCCCGCGGTCCATGCCGTCTCTCTCTCCCGACGTCGTGACTGCTGCTGACGCCCACGAACACTACGCCTTCCCTCCACGCTTCGACACCCGAACAACCGCACACAAACGGACATATGCCCACAGAACGCACTTGCGGTGTGCTCGGGGAAGCGGGTAGGCCTAGTAGGACACGTAACCGACACGGCCGGCTTTGGAGGCGCCGCACACCGCAGTGCACGTACTGGCTCCGGCAGCCATATGCCGAGAACGATGGAGGACACCATGTCACCCCGGCTCGACGCATCGCGTACCCAGAAAGCGACGTCGACACCCCCTCCGGAACATCTGGATCCCATCGAGCAGGTTGAGATGCTCGTCACACAGGACGACCTTCTCGCCGGACTTCCGGACATCCCCCCATACGAGGAAGTCGACGCGGTCGACGCACGGGCCCTGTCCAAGACCCTCTTCGAGCGCCTGGAGACGCTGGAGGAAGGCACCCACGAGTACTCGTACGTCCGCAACACGCTCGTCGAACTGAACCTCGCGCTGGTCAAGTTCGCCGCCTCCCGGTTCCGCTCCCGCAGCGAGCCGATGGAGGACATCATCCAGGTCGGCACCATCGGCCTGATCAAGGCGATCGACCGCTTCGAGCTGTCCCGGGGTGTCGAGTTCCCCACGTTCGCGATGCCGACCATCGTCGGCGAGATCAAGCGCTTCTTCCGCGACACCTCGTGGTCCGTGCGCGTTCCGCGGCGGCTCCAGGAGCTGCGGCTCGACCTGGCCAAGGCCGGTGACGAGCTGGCCCAGAAGCTGGACCGCGCCCCGACGGTGACCGAACTGGCCGAGCGCCTCGGCATCTCCAACGACGAGGTCGTCGAGGGCATGGCCGCGTCGAACGCCTACACCGCCTCCTCGCTGGACGCGCAGCCGGAGGAGGACGACTCCGAGGGCGCGCTCGCGGACCGCATCGGCTACGAGGACCACGGGCTCGAAGGCATCGAGTACGTCGAGTCGTTGAAGCCGCTGATCGCCGAACTTCCGCCGCGCGACCGGAAGATCCTGTCGCTGCGCTTCGTCGCGGGCATGACCCAGTCGGAGATCGGCGAGGAACTGGGCATCTCCCAGATGCACGTCTCGCGGCTGCTGTCGCGCACGCTGGTACGGCTGCGCAAGGGGCTGACCGTCGAGGAGTGACCTTCGCGAAGCGGCCCTCCGACGAGGGGTCCGCACTGCACGACGCTGTGCCCGGTGACGCTGTACTTCGGGGGCGGACCGTTCGGTCCGCCCCCGGGCGCGTCTGTCGTGGACCTCGCGGGCCTCACCCGTGATGCGTTGTCGCCACGTCCTCAGTTCCGTCCCGAGCCGATGATGATGAGGGTGAGCGTGGGCAGTGCGGTGGCCGCAGCGCTCAGTAGCCAGTAAGCGTGGGGTGACAGCGCCGTCCTGCGCCGGAGAGGACGGTTGGCCAGCCACCAGACGAGCCCGAACAGGGTGAGGATCGGTGTGGCGACCATGAACCAGGGCAGCATGCCGTCGTTCTCGGTGGGCTCGCGCTCGGTCCAGCCCGCGTCGGCAAGGAACCAGTTCGACGCGAAGTACCACAGCAGGAACGCCGGAACCACGGCTGGGATCCCCAGGACGACGTTGACGGCCAGGGGGAGGATCAGCCGGAGCCGTGAGTGTTCGGTGCTTGTCTTCATCCGGTCTCTCTAGAGCACCCGCTCGCCGCGCCGCCAGACTCCGGTGACCAGCGGGACCCCGGGCCGGTAGGCCAGGTGGACGTGGCTCGGGGCGTCGAGAAGCGTCAGGTCGGCGTACGCGCCCGGGGTGAGGCGGCCGACGTCGGTGCGCCGGAGGGCCGCGGCACCGCCCGCCGTGGCCGACCAGACGGCCTCGTCCGGGGTCATGCCCATGTCCCGTACGGCGAGCGCGATGCAGAACGGGACGGACGAGGTGAACGACGAGCCCGGGTTGCAGTCCGTGGACAGGGCCACGGTGACGCCGGCGTCGAGGAGGCGGCGGGCATCCGGCCACTCGGCGCGGGTGGAGAACTCGGCGCCGGGCAGGAGGGTGGCGACCGTGCGGCTGTTCGCCAGCGCGTCGACGTCCTCGTCCGTCAGATGGGTGCAGTGGTCGGCGCTGGCCGCGTCGAGTTCGACCGCCAGTCGCACGCCGGGGCCGTAGGAGAGCTGGTTGGCGTGGATACGGGGGTGCAGGCCGCGCGCCTTGCCGGCGGCGAGGATCGCGCGGGCCTGGTCGCCGTCGAAGGCGCCCTGCTCGCAGAAGACGTCGATCCAGCGGGCGTGCGGGGCGCAGGCGTCGAGCATCTCGCCGGTGACGAGGTCGACGTAGGCCGCCGGGTCGTCGGCGAACTCGGGGGCGACGATGTGGGCGCCGAGGTAGGTGACCTCGTCGGTGTGGCGGGCGGCGACGCGCAGGGCCCGCGCCTCGTCCCGGACCGTCAGGCCGTAGCCGGACTTCGTCTCGAAGGTGGTCGTGCCCTGGCGGAGGGCCTCGGCGAGGTAACGGGTGACGTTGGCTTCCAGTTCCTCGTCCGTCGCGGCGCGGGTGGCCGCGACGGTCGTGCGGATGCCGCCCGCGCTGTACTGCCGCCCCGACATCCGGGCGTTGAACTCCTGCGTCCGGTCGCCCGCGAAGACGAGGTGGGAGTGGGAGTCGACGAAGCCGGGGAGGACCGCGCGGCCGCCGGCGTCGACCCGATTGTCAGTGGCGGGTGCTTTGCTTTGATCACCGGTCCACGCGATGCGGTCGCCTTCGATGACGACGGCCGCGTCCTGGACCAGTCCGAGGGGGGAATTGTCACCGAGAGAGGGGTCGTTGGTGACCAGGGCGGCGATGTTGGTGATGAGCGTGCTTGCGGTGCTCGCGGAGTGGGCGGGGCTGACGGTCGTCGCGTTGCTCATGGCGTCCTTGGTGGCCTGGTCGGCGGTGGGTTCGGGTGCGGGGGCCGGCCGCTCGCAGGAGCGGTCCGGGGTCATCCGCGCAGGGCTTCGACGGCGTCCGCGAGGGCTCGCGGCACATCCGGTACGAGCGAGTGGACCCCGTCCCGTACGACGTGCCGGCCTGCCACGACCGTATGCGACACATCTGCCGCCGACGCGGCGAATACGGCCGTCTCGGCCCCGAGCCGCGGAAGCGGCCCTGCCGTCCTGACCGAGTCGAGCGCGATCGTCGTGAAGTCGGCGAGCGCGCCGGTCTCCAGGGCTCCCGCGTCCTGCCAGCCGAGGGCCGCGTGCCCGTCCGCCGAGGCGGCCCGCAGAAGGGCCGCCGCCGTCCAGTGGCCTCGGGTACGGGTGCGCAGGCGCTCGTTCAGCTCCATGGCCCGCGCCTCTTCGAGCAGGTCGATCACGGCGTGGCTGTCGGAGCCGAGGGAGAGCGGCGAGCCCGCCTGCTGCAGGGCGACGGCGGGCCCGATGCCGTCGGCGAGGTCCCGCTCGGTGGTGGGACACATGCAGGTGCCGGTGCCGGAACCTCCGAGCAGGGCGATGTCCTCGTCGGTGAGGTGCGTGTTGTGGACGCCGGTGGTGCGCGGGCCGAGCACGCCGTGGTCGGCGAGCAGCCGGGTGGGGGTGCGGCCGTGGGCTTCCCGGCAGGCGTCGTTCTCGGCCGTCTGTTCCGACAGGTGCACATGGATCGGGGCCCGCCGCTCCTCGGCCCACCGGGCGACGGTCGCCAGCTGGTCGGCGGGCACGGCCCGTACGGAGTGGATCGCCGCTCCGATCCGCGCGTGATCTCGTTCCTTGAGAACTGAACAGCGTTCGGCCCAGGCGTCCGCCGTGCCGTCGGAGAAGCGGAGCTGAGGGGTGGTGGGCGGCTGTCCGAAGCCGGAGGAGAGGTAGGCGGTGTCGAGGAGGGTGATGCGGATCCCGGCTTCGGCGGCGGCCGCGATCAGGGCCTCGCCCATCGCGTTGGGGTCGGCGTAGGGGGTGCCGCCGGGGGCGTGGTGGACGTAGTGGAACTCCCCGACCGCCGTGATCCCGGCCAGGGCCATCTCGGCGTACACGGCGCGGGCGAGGGCGTGGTAGCTGTCCGGGGTGAGCCGGGCGGCCGTGGCGTACATGACCTCGCGCCAGGTCCAGAAGGTGCCGGAGCCGACCTGGACGGTGCCGCGCAGGGCGCGGTGGAAGGCGTGGCTGTGGGCGTTGGCGAGGCCGGGGACCGTGAGGCCGCGCAGGACCTCGGCGCCCGGCGGCGGGGCGGGGGTGCCCGGGCGGACGGCGGCGATGCGGCCGTCCCGGACGTCCAGGGCCACGCCCGGCTCGACGTGCGTGCCGAGCCAGGCGTGCTCCAGCCAGTACGTGCGCGGGGCTGCTGAGGTCACCTGCACGCCAGTCCTTCCAGTACGTCGGCGAGTGCGAGTACCCCGGCGACGCAGTCGTCCTCGGTGGCGGACTCGGCCGGTGAGTGGGAGACGCCGGTGGGGTTGCGCACGAACAGCATGGCGGTCGGGATGCTCCCGGACAGGATCCCGGCGTCGTGTCCGGCGCCGGTGCCCAGGACGGGGACGGTGAGGCCGGTGTCCTTGCCGAGGATGCGGCCGAGTTCGTCGCGCAGGGCGTGGTCGAACTCGACGACGGGCGTGAACGACTCGCGCACGACGGCGAGATCGACACCGTGGGCGGCGGCGTACTCCCCGGCCGCCTTCTCGACACCGGCGACCACGGCGTCCAGGCTGTCCTGGTCGGCGGCGCGCGAGTCGAGCCAGCCGCGCACCAGGGAGGGGATGGCGTTGACGCCGTTCGGCTCGACGGCGATCTTGCCGAAGGTGGCGACGGCACCGGCGAGTTCGGCCTCGCGGCGGGCGGCGAGGACCGTCTCGGCGTAGGACAGCATGGGGTCGCGCCGGTCGGCGAGCCGGGTGGTGCCGGCATGGTTGGCCTCGCCCCGGAAGTCGAACCGCCACCGGCCGTGCGGCCAGATCGCGCTGGCGATGCCGACCCGGTCGCCGGACAGGTCGAGGGCCCGGCCCTGCTCGACGTGCAGTTCGACGAAGGCACCGATGCGGGCGAGCCGCTCGGGGTCGGGCCCGATGGCCTCCGGGTCGTATCCGGCGGCCTCCATGGCCCGGGGCAGGGTCACGCCCTCGCCGTCGGTGAGCCGGTGCGCCTGTTCGCGGGTGAGCTCGCCGGCGGTGAGCCGGGACCCGACACAGGCGAGCCCGAACCGGGCGCCCTCCTCGTCACCGAAGTTCACGATGCCGAGGGGGCGGGCGAACCGCACGCCCCGGGCGCGCAGTTCGTCCAGTGCGGCGAAGGCGGACACGACTCCGAGGGGGCCGTCGAAGGCGCCGCCGTCCGGCACGGAGTCCAGATGCGACCCGGTGACGACGGCGTCCCCGGCGGCGGGGTCACCGAGCCAGGCCCACTGGTTTCCGTTCCGGTCGACCTCGTGGACGAGGCCGCGCGACTGCGCCTGGGTTTCGAACCAGGCCCGGCAGTCACCGTCGACACCGGTCCAGGCGAAGCGGCGGTAGCCGTTGGATGCGGGGTGGCGGCCGATGGGGAGCAGGTCGCGCCACATCTGGTGGAAGGAGGAGCCGTGAGGGCCAGGCGGTACGGGCTGTGGGCAGTCGTTCCGTGGGGCGGAACGGGTGGGCACAGCCGAACCCGCGGGCGGCGACGATGCGCCCGCCCCCACCGGAGGGTTGCCGTTCGGTGCGGTCACGCCGAGTCACCTTCACGCATCGGAACACGGACGCCCTTCTCCCGCGCCACCGTCTCCGCGATGTCGTACCCGGCATCCACATGCCGGATGACCCCCATGCCCGGGTCGTTCGTCAGCACCCGCCGGATCTTCTCGCCGGCCAGCCTCGTGCCGTCGGCCACCGTCACCTGCCCCGCGTGGATCGACCGCCCCATGCCGACACCGCCGCCGTGGTGCAGGGACACCCAGGACGCCCCGGACGCCACGTTCACCATCGCGTTGAGCAGCGGCCAGTCGGCGATCGCGTCGGACCCGTCGAGCATGGCCTCGGTCTCCCGGTAGGGGGACGCGACGGAGCCGCAGTCGAGGTGGTCGCGGCCGATGACGACCGGCGCGGCCAGCTCCCCGCTCGCGACCATGTCGTTGAACCGCTCGCCGGCCTTGTCCCGCTCGCCGTAGCCGAGCCAGCAGATGCGGGCGGGCAGGCCCTGGAAGTGGACCCGCTCCCCGGCCATGCGGATCCAGCGGGCCAGGGACTCGTTCTCCGGGAAGAGGTCGAGGATCGCCTTGTCGGTCTTGGCGATGTCGGAGGCCTCGCCGGACAGGGCGGCCCAGCGGAAGGGGCCCTTGCCTTCGCAGAACAGCGGGCGGATGTAGGCGGGGACGAAGCCGGGGAAGGCGAAGGCCCGTTCGTATCCGGCCAATTGCGCCTCGCCGCGGATGGAGTTGCCGTAGTCGAAGACCTCCGCGCCGGCGTCCATGAAGCCGACCATGGCCTCGACGTGCCGGGCCATGGACTCGCGGGCCCGGGTGGTGAAGCCGGCCGGGTCCTTGGCGGCGGCGTCGGCCATGTCCTCGAAGGCGGTGCCGAGGGGCAGGTAGGCCAGCGGGTCGTGGGCGGAGGTCTGGTCGGTGACGATGTCGATCGGGGCGCCCATGGCGAGCAGTTGCGGCACCAGCTCGGCGGCGTTGCCGAGAACGCCGATGGACAGCGGGCGGCGGGCGTCCCGGGCCTCCACGGCGAGCCGCAGCGCGTGGTCAAGGGAGTCGGCCCTGACGTCCAGGTACCGGTGCTCGATGCGCCGCTCGATGGCGCGCGGGTCGCAGTCGATGCAGATCGCCACACCGTCGTTCATCGTCACGGCGAGCGGCTGGGCGCCGCCCATCCCGCCGAGACCGGCGGTCAGCGTGATCGTCCCGGCGAGGGTGCCGCCGAACTTCTTCGCGGCGACGGCGGAGAAGGTCTCGTAGGTGCCCTGGAGGATGCCCTGGGTGCCGATGTAGATCCAGGAGCCGGCCGTCATCTGCCCGTACATGGTCAGGCCGAGGGCCTCCAGGCGGCGGAACTCCTCCCAGTTCGCCCAGTCGCCGACGAGGTTGGAGTTGGCGATGAGGACGCGCGGGGCCCACTCGTGGGTCTGCATGACGCCGACGGGCCGGCCGGACTGGACCAGCATGGTCTCGTCCTGCTTCAGTCCCCGCAGCGTCCGCACCATCGCGTCGAAGGAGCGCCAGTCGCGGGCCGCCTTGCCGGTGCCGCCGTAGACGACGAGCTTGTCGGGGTGCTCGGCGACCTCCGGGTCGAGGTTGTTGTGGAGCATGCGCAGGGCGGCTTCCTGCTGCCATCCCAGGGCGCTTCGTTCCGTGCCGCGCGGTGCTCGGACGGGGCGGGGTCCTGACATGGTCTGCCTCCTGGTGGGTGCGTGGTGCTCCCGGCGGGTGGTGCTGCGGTTATTGTTGCTGCGGTTATTCACATCCTGGCCTCCTGAATAGAGCTAGTCAATACGTCCGGGGGTCGGCGCGGCGGTGGCGTGGATGTTTGGCTGGATGCATGGGCGCACACAACGAGGCAGATGAGGCACGCGACTTTGGCGCCGGGCGGGCGACCCGGCGGGACGAGGCGGTACGGGCAGCCGTCGAGCAGGGGCTGCTCGGGCCCGACAGCCCCATCGTCGGACTGCTGGACGTCACCGGCATCCGCGAGTCGGCGGCGGAGCTGCGGGCCGCGTTCGACGCGGTCGTCGCGCCGGGCACGCCGGTGCTCCACGCCTTCGCCGTGAAGGCGACCCCGCTGGTGCCGGTGCTGCGACTGCTGCGCGAGGAGGGCGTCGGCGCGGAGGTGGCGAGCCCGGGCGAGCTGGCACTGGCGCGGGCGGCGGGGCTGGGCCCGGAGATGACGGTGCTGGACTCGCCGGCCAAGACGCCCGGGGAGCTGCGCGAGGCGCTGGCGCTGGGCATCGCCGTCAACGCGGACAATCCGCAGGAGCTGGAGCGCATCGACGGCCTGATGAGGTCCGCCGCCAGCCGGTCCCCGCTCGGGATTCGGGTGAATCCGCAGATCGGCGGGGGTTCCATCGAGGCGACGTCCACGGCCACGGCGACGTCGAAGTTCGGGGTGGCACTGCGCGACGAGGGCGCCCGGGAGTGGGTCGTGCGGGCGTATCTGGACCGGCCGTGGCTGACCCGGCTGCACGCGCACACCGGGTCCCAGGGGGTCCCGCTGTCCCTGATGGCGCGGGGCGTGGCGGAGACGTACGAGCTGGCGGAGGAGATCAACCGGCGGGCCGGGCGGCGGCAGATCGACACGCTGGACATCGGCGGCGGGCTGCCGGTGAACTTCGCGTCGGACGCGACCACGCCGACGTACGCGCAGTACGCGCGGACGCTGGCCGAGGAGGTGCCCGGGCTGTTCGACGGGCGGTACGGACTGGTGACGGAATTCGGGCGGTCACTGCTGGCGAAGCACGGGACGGTCGTCGCGCGGGTCGAGTACGCCAAGAGCGCGGGCGGCCGGCCGGTGGCGGTCACGCACGCGGGCGTGCAGGTGGCGACGCGGACGGTGTACGCGCCGGGAGTCTGGCCGCTGAGGATCGCCGCCTACGACGCCAAGGGGCGGCCGAAGGAGGGCCCGGACGTGGTGCAGGACGTGGCCGGACCGGCGTGCTTCTCGGGCGACCTGCTGGCCGAGGGGTGTGCGCTGCCGCTGCTGGAGCAGGGGGACTTCGCGGCGGCGCTGGACACGGGGGCGTACTACTTCGCGCACCACTACGCGTACAACTCGCTGGTCCGGCCCGCGATTCACGGCTTCGGGCCTGGCGGAGAGGGGCGCGTCTCCTTCGCGGTGGTGCGCCGGGCACAGACGGTCGAGGAGGTCGTGGCGGAGTCCGGCGGGGCGCAGGTCGATGCGCTGGTGGGCGGCCGGGCGCCGTGGGGGCTTCCGTAGTGCGCCGGCCACACGTCCGACATGGCTGGTCGCGCCCGCGCGGCGGTAGCCGCATGGCGAATGCTGCCCCGCGCCCCTGGGCTGCCCGATCAGACGAGCGCCGGTGTCTTCTTCCTCGCCCCGCCCGGGGCCGCGTCACCGGCCGCGATGCCCGTGCTGCGGTAGGCCTTGACCCGCTTGCGCGCGGGGCCGCCCGCGCTCCCGCGCAGCCAGTCCACGCGCACCCAGAGCAGCACCTCGTCCGCGCGTTCGCGGCGGCCGAGCCACGCGGCCTTCAGCCACAGGCCCGCCCCGCAGCCGGCCAGGAGCAGACCCGCCGCGGCGGGCACGGCGAAGGCGCTGCCCAGGGCGGCGAGGAAGGCGAGCAGGAGCCACCAGCGGTGGTGACGGCGCCAGTTGCGCACGGTCACATGGCGGTCCTGGAGTACGTCGTGCTTGCCGGCACGGGCCGCGGACGCGGCCAGGACGACGTACCGCTTGCGGCGTCCGTACGCCACGACGGCCGTCGCCAGGACGAACAGTGCCGCGCCGGCCAGGACGCCGATCCGGCGCCCGGTCAGCCCCGGCACCAGCAGGCCGATGCCCGCCGCGAACACACCCAGCCACCACAGCGGGGCCGCCCCCGCCCGTACGACGACGGCCACCCGAGCCAGCCCTTGTCCTCCGCGCGTCACGTTCAGCCTCCGTTCACTCTCAGAAGCGTCTGAAGGGCGTTTCAGGACAGGCACATTAGCGACACAACGTGAGACGAGTCTGAGAATGCGGTGCCCGTGCCGTCAGTCGACGAACAGTCCCCGCGCCGCCGCCTTCACGTCGAACTCCTCCAGGCGGGACTGGGCCTGAGGCAGGTCGTCGCACATCGCCTCCAGCAGGACCCGGCCGAGCAGCATGGGAGCGCAGGCCGTGTCGAAGGCGAGGCCGGTGCCGACGGCGGCGGGCAGCAGCAGGTCGGACACCTTGGCCACCGGTGCGAAGGCGGAGTCGGCGACCGTGACGACGGTCAGCCCGGCCTGTCTGGCGTAGTCGAGGGTGTCGACGACCTCGCGGGGGTGCCGGGGCAGCGCGAAGCACAGCAGTGCGGTCGCGCCGGCCCGGACGGCGGCGTCGATGCGGTCGTGGAGCATCGTGCCGCCCTCGTTGAGGAGCCGTACGTCGGGATGGACCTTGGCGGCGAAGTAGGCGAAGCCGTGCGCCTGGGCGGCCGCCGCCCGCAGTCCGAGGACGGGGAGCGGCCGGGATGCCGCGAGGAGGCGCCCCGCGCGCTGCACGGGCCGGGGGTCGGCCAGGACCTCCGCCAGGTGCCGCAGGTTCTCGATCTCGGCCTCGACGGCCTGCTGGTACTCGTTGGCGGACCCGGCGTCCGCGGCGGGTTCGGCGGGGGCGACCTCGCGCAGGTGGCGGCGCAGGGCCGGGTAGCCGTCGAAGCCGAGGGCGACGGCGAAACGGGTCACGGACGGCTGGCTGACCCCGGCCAGCTCGGCGAGTTCCACGCTCGACAGGAACGGCACGTCGGCGGCGCGCCGCACCATGCTGTGCGCGATGCGCCGCTGGGTCGGCGTCAGCCGGTGGCCCTCGAAGAGCGCCTGCAACCGCGCGGCAGGGCTGTCGGTCACGCTCATGAGGTGCTCCCCCTCGCTTATTCAGTAGCTGAGGATTCTGCATGAGCATATGCAGACCGGCAAGCGGGGTCCTCCGCTGAACGCCTCCCGGCGCTCCGACGTACTAAGGAGGTCCGTAGACAACAGCCGGCGACGGTCAATACGGAGGCAGCGATGGGAAGTCCGGCCCTGAACGGGACGCTGGCGGCGGTCGCCGCACTCGTGGCCGTCGTGAGCACGGCCCGGCTGGCCGCCGCCGAGAGCAAAGAGGCCCGGTTCGCCGCCGGAGGCGACCTCGTCATGGCCGGCGGCATGGCCGCGATGTTCCTGCCCGCGACGGCGGCCGGCTTCGGTGACCACAGCCTGTGGTGGGTGGCGGCGTTCACCGCCGTCGGCCTGGTCGGCGTGGCCCTGTCCGTGCACCACGCCCGTCTGCACGGCTGGCGGCACGGCCGCCGCTGGACGCATCACGTCATCGGCAGTGCCGCCATGGTGATCATGACGCTCGCCATGCCGGGTACCGATTCCGCGCCGGTCCTCGCCCTGGGCGGGCACTCGATGGCCGGCATGGCTCACGGGCACGGGCACGGATCCGACCCAGCGGGGGCGGAGGGCACGGCCGGGGCGGCGGGCATGGCCGGGACGGAGGGCACGGGCCACTCCGCGGGGATGTCCGCCCACGACATGACGACCGGCGCCGCTGCCCATGGCTCCGCGTCGGCGGGCTCCACATCCGTGTGGCGTGTCGTCCTGATCGCCCTCGCCGTGTACTTCCTGCTCTCGGTCGTCGCGTCCGTGTGGGCGCGGCTCCGCGGCACCGGCCGACGTTCGGGCGCGGGCCGCGCCGCGGGCAAGAGCCGCTGGGCCAGGCGGCTCCTCGCCCTGCCCGACGCGATCGTGGTCTTCGCCGCGTCCCTCGCCGTCTCCGTCTGGGACAAGGCCCGCCCGGGAGGCGACAAGCACCGCGCACACGGGGCAGCGGGCAACCGGAGCCGCCGTCGCCCGCCCGGCACGTCACCGGGCGCGGCGCTGGCGGCCCACATCGGCATGGGCGGCACCATGTGCGCCATGCTCGTCATGATGGCCGCCTGATCGCGATGGCCGCCTGATCGCGATGGCCGTCTGATCGCGCCCGGGCTCCTCGGTGCGCGCCTCGGAGCCCTGGGCGGTCAGTGGGTGACGCCGATCAGAGGCGGTCGAGGATCTTCTCGAACTTCTCGACCTCGGCGGTCTGGGTCCTCACGACGTCGGCGGCGAGCTTCTTGGCCTGGGCGTTGCGGCCGTTCTTCTGCTCGTCCTCCGCCATGGTGATCGCGCCCTTGTGGTGCTCGATCATCATCTCCGCGAACATCCGGTCGAACTCGGTGCCCTTGACGGCCTCGAGCTTCTTCATGTCCCCTTCGGACATCATTCCGGGCATCCCGGACCCGTGGTCCATGCCGCCCGACCCCTGGTCCTTGCCGCCGGATCCGTGATCCATGCCGGGCATGCTCTCCCCCGCGGACTCCGGCTTGCCCCAGGACTTCAGCCATGACTTCATGGTCCGGATCTCGGGGTCCTGGGCCTTCTCGATGTCCGCGACCAGGGTCTTGATCTCGGCGTCGGAGGCCCGGCCGTCCGCGAGCTCGGCCATCTCCAGGGCCTGCTCGTGGTGCGGGATCATCATCTGGGCGAACATGACGTCCGCGTCGTTGAACGCGCCGGACGCCGGCTTCTCACCCGTCGCCCGGCTCGGCGAGGCGGAAGCGGAGGCGGAGGCGGAGCTGCCGCTCCCGTGGTCCATGCCCTCCATGTCGTTCCCGCCGCAGGCGGCGAGCAGCAGCCCGCCCGCCGTGATGGCGCCCACCACCGCGAGACGGCGGATCGGGCGACGGTTGAGGGCGTGCTTGTAGGCAGTCATGTGCGAGATACCTCTTGTCGTCAGTCACTGGCTGTGCGGAGTCGGCGTCTGCGCGGGCAGCACTGGGTGCACCGCGCCGCGGTTCGGCCTATATCCGCAGAACTGACAACTGGGAGAGGAGCGGTCTCGGTGGTGGAGTGCCGGGGCGCGCCAGGGCCCTCGACCGGGCGAGAAGGGCGGTCAGCCGCTCCTGCCGGCGGACCACCAGCGCCCGGAGGAACAGCACGAGCAGCCACACGGTGAGAACCGCCAGGCACACGGACATCGGGTCCATGCCGCCCGGAGGCTCGTGCACCGGCGACTTGGCGGCCGACGCCGCAGTCTCCTGCCCGCCCGTCACCTCGGGCCCGGCGGGGGCCGAGGCGTTCGGTGCCATGGCGTCGTGGTGCACCCCTGCGGCTCCTGCGGCCCCTGCCGCAGCAGGAACGGCAGCGCTCATGCCGTGCCCGGACGACTCCTCCGGATGGCCCATCGTGTGCATGGCGAACACGCCCAGGGTGAGCATGACGACCAGCAGGAGGTACCCGAAGGCTCCACCTGCCCGCAGTCGCCCGCTCATGCCGACCTGCCTTCCGTACTCGACCTACCGCGATACTACTAAGTGAGTTGGTACTGCGTCGCCCGCACTCGGATCCCGGGCGTCGCACTGTCGTTCGGCGCGAGTCGGCGACCGGCCCTGTCAGTGCACGTGCGGGCCGCCGGTCGGGCGGGGCTTGCCGCGCGGTACGAGGCCCAGGGACAGCACGGCGCCGGCGGCGGCCGTCACGGCACAGACCGTGAACGCGTCGCCGAACCCGCCCACCGAGCCCCGCTCGAAGCCGGAGGCCGCGACGGTGGAGACGACGGCGACACCGATCGAGCCACCCACCTCGTGGAAGGTGTTGACGACCCCGGAGGCCAGCCCCGCCTCCCGGTGCTCCACCATCGCCAGGGCGGTCGTCGTGGCGGTGACGAAGACCGCGCCGATGCCGAGGGAGGCGATCACGAAGCCCGGCAGGAGCCCGGCGTACACACTGCCGGTCTCCGACAGCCGGGTCAGCGGGACGGTCCCGGCGGCCGCTACGGCCATACCGGCGACAGCCGTCGCACGGCTGCCGATCCGGCCGACGAGCCGGGAGCCGAGGTGGGCGCCGATGCCGGTGGCCACGGCGACGGGGAGGAACACCAGCCCCGTCCTCAGGGGGCTGAAGCCGCGGATGTGCTGCAAGTAGACGGATCCGAGGAAGAAGAACGCGATCAGCATGGCGGTCGCGATCAGCATCAGGAAGGCCCCGGCGAGCACCGGCCGCCGGGTGAACATCCGCAGGTCCATCAGCGGGGCCCGGCCGGCCCGTTCGACCGCCGCGAAGGCCGCGTACGCGACCGCCGCACCGGCCAGCGGCAGCAGCGTCGAGGCGTCCGCCCAGCCGGCGTCCCCCGCCTCGACCAGGCCGTAGATCAGGGCGGCGGTGCCCGTGGTGACGAGCAGCGCGCCGGGGACGTCGAGCCGGGCGGGCTGCGGGGCCCGGGCCGGAACGAGGGCGGGCAGGGCGACCAGCAGGAGCAGCCCGACGGGCACGTTGATGTAGAACACCCACTGCCAGCCGGGCCCGCCGGTCAGGGCCCCGCCGAGGAGCACGCCGGCCGCGGAGCCGGTGCCGCCGATCGCCGCCCAGACACCGAGCGCCTTGTTGCGTTCGGCGCCGTGGAAGGTGGTGGTGACGATGGACAGCGCGGCCGGGGACAGCAGGGCCGCGCCGACACCCTGGCCGATCCGGCCGCCGAGGAGTGTCGGCGCGTTCCCGGCCAGACCGGTGACCAGTGACGCGGCGGTGAAGAGGACGAGTCCGGCGAGCAGGGTGCGGCGTGCGCCGAGGACGTCGGCGAGCCGGCCGCCGAGCAGCATCAGCCCGCCGAAGCAGAGGGTGTAGGCGGTGACGACCCAGGTCAGGGTCTCCCGGCCGAGGTCGAGGTCGGCCGCCATGTCGGGCAGGGCGACGTTCACGACGGTGACGTCGAGGATCAGCATGAACTGGGCGAGGCAGATCAGGGCGAGGGCTGCCCAGCGGCGTGGATCGGCGGGCGGGTGGTGGTCGTGTTCGGCGATGTGTGGCGCACCGGCTGCGGAATGGGTCATGGCGAGTCCTTCTGGCGTACGGCTCCGGTCGACCGGCTCACCTGAACCATACTGTTCAGTTCACATGAACTCAACCGTACAGTTCAGATGGGTGCTAGGGTCGGTCCATGAGCACGGACAGCGTCAAAAGGACCCCCAGCGGACCTCGCGCGGAGCTCAAGCGGCAGGCCATCGTGCGGGCCGCCCGCGAGCTGTTCCTGCGGGAGGGCTTCGGCGTGGGAATGGACACCATCGCCGCCGCGGCAGGCGTGTCCAAGGTGACCGTCTACAACCACTTCGGCAGCAAGGAAACCCTGTTCACAGCGGTCATCACGGACGCGCTCGACGAGCCTCTCGCCGGGGAGTCCGCAGCCGCGCTCGACGGTCTGGCGGATGCCGAGGACCTGCGGACCGCCCTGGTCGAGGCGGCCCGCACCTGGGTCCACGCCGTCCGCACCAACCGCGAGGTCACCGCTCTGCGCAACCTCGTCGCCGCCGAGCTCCACCGCTTCCCCGAGCTGGGCGAGGCCTGGAGGCACCGCGGCCCGGAGAGCCACCACCCCGCGGTCGCGGGCGCCCTGCGCACCCTCACCGAGCGGGGCCGACTGGCGGTCCCCGACCTGCAAGTGGCGATCATCCAGTTCTACGGACTCCTGGTCTTCCCCCACATGCTCTTCAGTTCCTACGGCATGCAACTCGACGAAGACCTGACGGACCGTCTCATCACCAACGGCGTCGACATGTTCCTGGACCACTACGGCGGCTAGACGGCGCCCGGCCCGCCGACCTGCTCAGTGCGCGTGCCCGGCCTCTTCCCCGGCGGACCGGTTCCGCGAGGGCTGCCCGGAGTCGTCCCCCGCACCGCCCGCACGCACCGTGAAGGCGGCCGTACGGACCTTGCCCTCGTGCTGGAAGTCCAGGAACAGGCGGTACGCGCCGGCGCTCGGTGCCGTCGCGGTGAACGAGATCTCGGGGCCGGGCTTCGTCCTGCCGTCGCCGGGCTCGCCGTTGGGGTGGACGTGCAGGTAGGCGAGGTCGCCGGAGCGCAGGGCGACCAGGTGGCCGTACGCCCCCAGGTACGGCTGGAGGTCGCGGACCGGCTTGCCGTCCTTCGCCACCGTCAGCGTCAGCTCGCCGGCCTTGCCGGGGGTCAGCGCGCCGCGCAGCTTCACCTCGTAACCGTCGACCTTCGCCGTGGTGTTGCGCTCGGGCAGCTCGCGGGGCTCGTACGGTCCGGACGCGGCGAGGTCGGCACCGAGGGTGAGCGCTTCGCCGCCCTTCGGCTTGAAGTCGGCGAAGACGCGGTAACCGCCGGCCCTCGGCAGGTGCACGGGCGTCGACCAGGTGCCGTCCGGGGCCAGGGCGGGGTGCAGGTGACGGTAGACGGTCAGGTCCCGTGAGGCGACGATCAGGTGCAGATCCTTGCCGTGCTCCCGTTGGTACGCGGTGACCTTGCGGCCCGTCCCGTCCCGGACGACGGCGAAGCGCAGGTCGGCTTTCCGGCCCGCCTCGACGCGCGCGGTCTTCAGGTCCAGCGTGTAGCCGTTGCTGGAGATCTCCAGGCCGCCCGGCGGTTCCGCTTCGTGGCCGCCGGCCTTCGCCTCGTGGTGCCCGGCCGCCTCTTCCCCGCGCCCGGCGGACGCGTGTCCCGCGCCGTCCCTGTGCGTACCGCTCTTCGGCTCGGGTGAGACCGGGCCGACCGCGCCGCCCACGCCGTAGGCGGCGCCGAACGTCGCGGTGAGCGCGGCGGCGAAGACGGTGATCCGCAGTCCGGTGTTCATGACCCACTCCTACTCTCCGGGCCGCTCGTGGGTGCGACCGACATGCTCAACATACCCCTAGGGGGTATCAAGTCAAGTCGGGCCGGCCCTTGCTTTGAATACGGGCCGGGGGTATACATGAAGTCGTCGCAGATACCCCCCAGGGGTATAAGATGGCCACTAGTTGCGGAGGACCCGTGTCGAACTGCTGCACCCCCGACGGAAGCTGCCACACCACGGCGGAGATCAAGACCACCTACAAGGTCGACGGCGTGGGCAGCGCGCACTGCCAGGGCGTCGTCCAGAAGGCCGTGGGAGATCTGGCCGAGGTCACCGCGGTCGAGGTCGAGATCGGCACCGGCCTGGTCACGGTGACGACCGCGGCCGAGCCCGGCGAGGCGCTCGACGCGCTGATCGCCAAGACCGTCGACGAGGCCGGCTACGACTTCGCCGGCCGCGTGACCGCCTGACCGGCCCACGAGCCGGGCGGGGGCCGCACGTCCCCGCGGCCCCCGTTCCCCCGTCTCTTTCGCACATCGCGTCCGTGAGCTCCGAGGAGCAGACATGACCACCACCACGCCCGGCGCCGCCGAGGTCGAACTCGCCATCGGCGGCATGACCTGCGCCTCGTGCGCCGCCCGGATCGAGAAGAAGCTCAACCGCCTGGACGGGGTCGAGGCCACCGTCAACTACGCCACCGAGAAGGCCAAGGTCACCTTCCGCGAGGACGTGACGGTCTCGGACCTGATCGCCACGGTCGAGGCCACCGGCTACACCGCACGGGAGCCGCAGCCCCAGGCCGCCCGCTCCGACGACCCGGCGTCCGGTGAGGGCTCGGCCCGCGAGGAGCAGGAGGAGAGCGACGAGCTGCGGCCGCTGCGCCAGCGGCTGACCGCCGCCGTGGCACTCGCCGTGCCCGTGATCGCGATGGCCATGGTCCCGGCGCTGCAGTTCGAGTACTGGCAGTGGCTCTCGCTCACACTGGCGGCGCCCGTGGTGACGTACGCCGCCTGGCCCTTCCACAAGGCCGCCTGGACGAACGCCAGGCACGGTGCCGCGACGATGGACACGCTGATCTCCGTCGGCACCTCGGCGGCGTTCCTGTGGTCCCTGTGGGCGCTGTTCTTCGGCACGGCCGGCACGCCCGGCATGACCCACCCCTTCGAGCTCACCATCGCCCGCACCGACGGCGCCGGGAACATCTACCTGGAGGCCGCGGCGGGTGTCACGGCCTTCATCCTGGCCGGCAGGTACTTCGAGGCGCGCTCCAAGCGGAAGGCGGGCGCGGCGCTGAAGGCCCTGCTGGAACTGGGAGCCAAGGACGTCACCGTGCTGCGTGGCGGCCGGGAAGAGCTCATCGCCGTGAGCGACTTGAAGGTCGGCGACCGGTTCCTGGTGCGGCCCGGTGAGAAGATCGCCACCGACGGTGTGGTCGTCGAGGGGTCGTCCGCCGTGGACGCCTCCATGCTCACCGGCGAGTCGGTACCCGTAGAGGTCGGCGCCGGGGATGCCGTCACCGGGGCCACGCTGAACGCCGGCGGCCGCCTGGTCGTCGAGGCCACCCGCGTCGGCGCCGACACCCAGCTCGCCCGCATGGCCAAGCTCGTGGAGGACGCGCAGAACGGCAAGGCCGCCGCCCAGCGGCTCGCCGACCGGATCTCCGCGGTCTTCGTCCCGGTCGTGATCGCCCTGGCCCTCGGCACGCTGGGCTTCTGGCTCGGCAACGGCGCCGGACTGACCGCCGCCTTCACCGCCGCGGTCGCCGTCCTGATCATCGCCTGCCCGTGCGCCCTGGGCCTGGCCACCCCGACCGCCCTCATGGTCGGCACGGGACGCGGCGCCCAGCTCGGCATCCTCATCAAGGGCCCGGAGGTCCTGGAGACCACGCGCAAGGTCGACACCATCGTCCTGGACAAGACCGGCACCGTCACCACCGGGAAGATGACCCTGCTCGCCGTGCACACCGCCGACGGCACCGACGAGAGGGACGTCCTGCGCCTCGCCGGCGCCCTGGAGCACGCCTCCGAGCACCCCATCGCCCAGGCCGTCGCCTCCGGCGCCACCGCCCGCGTCGGCACGCTCCCCGCTCCGGAGGACTTCGCCAACATCGCCGGCCTCGGCGTCCAGGGCATCGTCGAGGGCCACGCGGTCCTCGTCGGACGCGAGAAGCTGCTCGCCGAATGGGCCATGTCCCTGCCGGAGGAGCTGCGGCGCGCAAAGGCCGAGGCCGAGGCGGCCGGGCGTACCGCCATCGCGGTCGCCTGGGACGGCGAGGCCCGCGCGGTCCTGGAGGTCGCCGACGCCATCAAGGAGACCAGCCCGGAGGCCATCGAGCGGCTGCGCGCCCTGGGCCTGACGCCCATCCTGCTGACCGGTGACAACAAGGCGGTCGCCGAAGCGGTCGCCGCGGAGGTGGGCATCGCACCCGAGCACGTGATCGCCGAGGTCATGCCGCAGGACAAGGTCGACGCCGTCAAGCGCCTGCAGGGCGAGGGCCGTTCGGTCGCCATGGTCGGCGACGGCGTCAACGACGCCGCCGCACTGGCCCAGGCCGACCTGGGCCTGGCGATGGGAACGGGCACGGACGCCGCGATCGAGGCGGGCGACCTGACCCTCGTGCGGGGCGACCTCAGGGTCGCGGCGGACGCCATCCGCCTGTCCCGCAAGACGCTGGGCACCATCAGGTCCAACCTCTTCTGGGCCTTCGCCTACAACGTCGCCGCCCTGCCGCTGGCCGCCGCCGGCCTGCTCAACCCGATGATCGCCGGGGCGGCCATGGCCTTCTCCTCCGTCTTCGTGGTCGGCAACAGCCTGCGCCTGCGCGGCTTCCAGCCCGCCGACCGCTGAAGCGGCCGACCGGCTTTCCGGGCCCGGGCGGTTCAGCCGCCCGGGCCCGGCGCTGTTCGCGCTCAGCCTGCGCCGGCCCGCGGTGAAAAGGGGTGACCTACGATGTGAGGCACCTCGGCGACGGGGAGGAAGTGGGGGAAGGGTGCGACGGCTGGGTGACCTGGAAGCCGAAATCATGGACCGGCTCTGGCGCTGGGGCCGGCCTGCCACCGTCCGCGAGATCGTCGACGACATCAACCACACGCGTCCCGTCGCCTACACGACGGTGATGACGGTCGCGGACATCCTCCACCGCAAGGGCCTGCTCCGCCGCGAGAAGGCCGGGCGCGCCTGGCTGTACGAACCCGAGCGCAGCCGTGAGGAGTACACCGCCGCCCTCATGCAGGACGCGCTCGGCAACACCGAGGACCGCCCGGCCGCGCTGCAGCGGTTCGTGGAGCACATGTCGCCGGAGGACGTGTCCGCGCTGGCCGCCGCACTGCGCGCGATGGGCCGCGCCCCGGGCGGCGCCGAGGAGCCCGGAGCGCCCTCGTGACCGGACTCCTCGGTCACTCGGGCCCGTCACTCGTCCCCGGCCATCATGCGCTGCCGCCGCTGATCGTCACCCTGGTGGTCGGGGTGCTGCTGCCGAAGGTGCTCGCCCGCGGCGACTGGGCGCACCGGACACCCCGGCTGGCTCTCACGGTGTGGGGCCTGCTCGGGGTGTCCCTCATCGCTTCCGTGTCCCTGACGGTCCTGCAACTCCTGCTTCCGGCAGTGGGCAGCCACCACCTGTCCCGCTTCGCCGAGGCCTGCCTCGTCTCCGTCGGCGCGCATTGGGGGGCCGTGTTCCCGAACGGCCTCGCGAGCGTGGACGCCCGCGTGGGGGCGGCCCTCGCCGCGGCGGCCTTCGTGCCCGCCGCGTTCACGGTCGCCCTCGTACGCGAACTGCTGAGCGCGAGGCGCCTGCGGGCACGTCACGCCGAACTGCTGCGCCTCGTCGGCAGCCGGCGACCGGGGCTGCGTGCCACGGTGCTGCAGCACGACACCCCGGCCGTGTACTGCCTGCCGGGCCGTGCGCCTCACATCGTGGTCAGTTCCGGGGCACTCCAGGTCCTGACCGGGCAGCAGGTGGCAGCGGTACTGGAGCACGAGCGGGCGCACATCACCGGCCGCCACCATCTGCTGGTCGCCGCGGCCAGGGCCTTCGCCGCCAGTTTCCGGGAACTGCCGTTGGCCCGGCTCGCTCGCACCGAGGTACCCCTGCTGCTCGAGATGGCAGCCGACGACCAGGCGTTGCGCCGGTGTTCGCGGGACGCACTCGCCACCGCCCTGTACGCGGTGGCATCCGGTCAGGCACCCCACGCGGCCTTCGCGGCGGGCGGACCGTCGGCGGTGTTGCGCATGCGCCGCATCCTCGCACCGCAGGCCCCGGGCTCTCCGGCACCGCGGACCGTGTGCGCGGCCCTCACGGCAGCGGCAGCCCTGACTCCGCTCGTCCTGGCGTGCTGTGCCGTTCCGGGTGTCACCGGCTGACCGGTGCTGCTCCCCGGACAGAATTCAGGGCCGCCCGGCGCCCCGGTTGCCCGGTGCCGGACGGCCCCTCGGATGTTCCTCTCGTCTGCGGCATGACCGGCCGGTCAGCCCCTAGACCCCGGCCCGCTCGCCCCGTGCCGCGGAGGCGGCGTCGGCCCGCGGTGCGGCAGCCGCCTTGTCGCTGCGCATCACCAGCAGGGTGGTCAGCCCGCCCACCGCGGCGATGGCGGCGGCCCAGACGAACGCGGCGCTGAAGCCGTCCGTCAGTGCGGGCAGGTTGCCCAGCCGGCCCGCGCCCTGCGACGTGGCCACCGCGGTCAGCGCCGCGAGGCCCAGTGCGGAGCCCACCTGGTACGTGGTGTTGACGATGCCGGACGCCAGACCCGCCTGCTCCTGGGGCGCCCCGGACATGGCGGTCATCATCGTCGGGATGTAGGCGAGCGACATACCGAGCGCGGCGACCAGCGAGGCGGGCAGGACATCGACCAGGAAGGTGCCGGTGGGCTCGACGGCGGACAGCCACAGCAGTCCGGCGGCGAGGACCAGCAGACCACCGCCGATCAGCGGCTTGGCGCCGACCCTGGCCATCAGCTTCGCCGTGATCGCCGTCATGAAGATCATCAGCAGGCCGGTCATCGGCAGCAGCGCGGCACCGGACGCGAACGCCCCGTAGCCGAGGACCTGCTGGAGGTACAGGTTGAGGAAGTACCACATCGGGATCCACGCGGCACCGAGCAGGGTCATCGCGAGGTTGGCCGAGCCGAGCCGCGGGACGCGCCAGATACCGAGCGGCATCAGCGGCTCGCGCACCGTCTTCTGGATCACGAAGAAGAGCACGAGCAGCGCCGCGGCACCGGCCAGCTGGAGCACGGTCCCGGTGGAGGTCCAGCCGGTCTCCGGCGCGCGGACGACGGCGAAGACCGCGAGCGCCAGACCGGCGGTGACGGCTGCGGCTCCGAGCACGTCGACGGCACCGCGACGGCTGCCGACGGCGGGCAGGAGCCTGGTGGCAGCGAGGGTGGCGACGCCGATCGGGACGTAGATGATGAAGATCCACGGCCAGCTCAGCCACTCGGTGAACACCCCGCCGAGGAACACGCCGGCCGTGCCGCCCGCGGGCGCCGCGGCGCCGTAGAGCGCCATGGCCTTGCCGAGTTCCTTCGGGTCGTGCGCGAAGAGCATCATCAGCAGCGTCATGGCCGACGGTGCGATCAGCGCACCGCCCACGCCCTGAACGGCACGGCCGACGACCTCCACCCACGCCGTCTGCGCGGCGGCGGCGGCGACCGAGCCGGCGATCAGCACGGCCCAGCCGGTGGTGAAGATCCTGCGGGCGCCGAGCAGGTCGGAGAGGCGGCCGCCGAGCAGCAGCAGGCCGCCGAAGGCGATGACGTAGGCGTTGAAGACCCACTGCAACTCACCCTGTGAGAAGCCGAGGTCCTTCTGCATCTCGGGAAGCGCCACCCCGGTGATCGACGTGTCCATGATGACCATGAACTGGGCGGCGGCGAGCACGGCCAGTGCCCACCAGCGCCTGGGATTGACGGCAGACATGGGTTCACCTCTTCTCTGATATACCCCCGGGGGGTACCTTGGTCCGGGACCATAACATACCCCTGGGGGGTATGGAAGAGGGTGAGTGAGGACCCGAAACCGACGGAGACGGTGAGTCCGCCCGGCAGCCCCCGCACGGACAGGGGGGCTAACCCCAGTGCGGCCGGCGCCCCGGCTTTCTACCGTGAGGGCATGACCGGAATGGACGCGCGGGACACCGACCTGAAGAGGGAACTCGACGCCACCCTGCACGCGCGCAGGGAGCTGGGCGAGGAGTACGAGTCCGCGCTGGTCGACTCGTTCCTGGAGAAGGTCGACCAGCGGATCGACGGCGCGGTGGACCGCCGGGTGCGCCGGCAGCTCGCCGAGCAGCAGATGCAGACGGCCCGGGACTCCCGGTCGCCGGGGGCCACGGACTCCTGGGGTGAGCGCTTCGGCTTCGGGATCGTCTCCCTGGTCCTCGCGGTGCCGCTGTCCGCGATCGGCGGGGGCGTGGCCGATCTGCCCGGCCTGCTCGCCGCCTGGGCGGGCATCGTCGGCGTCAACGTCGTGCAGGCCGTCCGCACCAACCCGGGCCTGTTCGGCGGCCGCCGCCCGTCCTCCCAGAAGAGCGACTGGGAGGACTGAGCGGGCGCGGGCCGTCAGACCTGCCGGGTCGGCAGCGCGACGATCTGCCGCAGGTTGACCCGGCGCGGGCGGCTCGTCACGTAGGCGACCAGGTCGGCGAGCTCCTCGGCGGACAGCGCGCCCACCGCGTCCAGCATGCCCTCCACCTGCCGGGAGAGTTCCGCGTCGGCGATGTGCGTGCGCAGCTCGCTCTCGACGAACCCCGGCTCGATGTTGGTGACCCGGACGTCCCGCGGCCCGAACTCGCCGCGCAGGGACTCCGACAGATAGGTGACGGCCGCCTTGGTCGCCCCGTAGACCGCGTAGTTCGGGAAGCTGACGTGCGCGGCGATGGACGAGATGTTCACGATGTCGGCGGTACGGCCCTCCGCGGCGGCGCCCACCAGGTCGCCGGTGAAGGCACCGATCATCCGCAGCACGCCGGCGACGTTGGTGTCGAGCATCCGCTGCCACTCGTCGGCGCGCCGGGCGTCGACGGGGTGCGGCAGCATGACGCCGGCCGCGTTCACGACCAGGTCGACCGTCCCGTACTCGGCGTGGATCCGGTCGGTGGCGTCGGCCACGGACGTCTCGTCGGTGACGTCCGCGGCGACGACCAGGGCCTGTCCGCCGTCGGCGCGGATCTTCCCGGCGGTCGCCGCGAGCCGCTCCTCACGTCGGGCCAGCAGCGCCACCCGCGCGCCCTGGGCGGCCAGCAGTACGGCGACGGCCTCACCGATCCCGCTCGCGGCTCCGGTGACGACGGCGGTACGGCCGGCCAGGTTCTCGTACGGCATGGAATGTCCCCTCGGTGGTGGCCGGGGCGTCTCCCCGGCGACGTCCACCACCCTCGGCCTCCTCGGCGGCCGTACCCAGGGCTGCGCTTTTCCTGGGTCTGGCAGTACCAGGTTCGCCGGGCCCGGGCCGCCTAGGCTCGGACCCATGGACGGAGACCTGGGAGACTTCCTGCGCTCGCGCCGCGCCCGTATCCAGCCGGAGGAGGTGGGGCTGACCTCGTACGGCCGCCGCCGGGTCCCGGGACTGCGTCGTGAGGAGGTGGCGCAGCTGGCCGGGGTGAGCGTCGACTACTACATCCGGCTCGAACAAGGCCGGGGATCCGGGGGCACCTCCCGGACGAAGTCCGGGGGAGTTTCGGACGCCGTGCTGGACGCGATCGCGCGGGTGCTGCGGCTGGACGAGGCCGAGCACGCGTATCTGCGGGCGGTCGCCCGGCCCCGCCGGCGGACCGAGGGCGGTCCGGCGGCGTCCCGGGAATCCGCGCACCGGGAGGCCGCGTCCCGGGTACGCCCGGGTGTCCAGCTGATCCTCGACGGACTGGACCGCAACCCGGCGTACGTCCTGGACCACCGCATGGACGTCCTCGCCTGGAACGCCCTCGGTGACGCCGTGATCGGCTTCAGCGACCTGGCCCCCGGCGAGCGCGGCATGCCCCGCCGCGTCTTCCTCGACCCCGCCGCCCGCGACCTCTACCCGGACTGGGCGGCGATCGCCTCCCAGACGGTCGCCCACCTCCGCCTCAACGCGGGCCACCACCCCGACGACCCCGCCATGGGCAGGCTCGTCGGTGAACTCTCCCGCGCCAGTGACGACTTCCGCCGCCTGTGGGCGGACCACCTGGTCAAGCCCTGCGACCACGGGGTGAAGCAGCTCCGGCACCCGGTAGCGGGCCTGCTGACCCTGCCGTACGAGACCCTCACCATCCCGGCCGCCCCCGACCAGACGATCGTGGCGTACGCGCCCGAACCGGGCTCGGAGACGGCGGAGCGGCTCGCGCTGCTGGGGAGCTGGGTGACGAGCCGGTCCGGCTGACCCCGCACAAGGAAAGCGGCAAAGAAAAGCGGCAAAGAAAAAGCGCGGGGACCGCCGCACCCCCGTGAGGGGGGCGGGACGACGGCGGTCCCCGCGTAAGACGCGGGCCTGGTCAGGCCGGGTCCTCGCGTCTGTGACGTCGGTGGAGGTCCGGGAGCCGCTCCGGAGGTCCTTGACGCCAACGGCGCCGGCCGGGGCGGGGAGCCGCTCCCGCCCTGCCGACACCTCTAATGTGCAGGACTCGTGTTAAGCGGGTGCTGCGCGAACGTGTCGCGCTCGTACCACTTCCGCGAAGCCCATGAAGATCGCGGACGAACGGCAAGTGCACCCGGTTCACGGGTGGTTCACCTGCCGTTCGCCGTCACTTCGCGGAGCGGGCGAGGAAGGACAGCAGGTCCTGCCGGCTGACCACACCGGTCGGCTTGCCCTCGACGAGGACGATCGCCGCGTCCGCCTTGCCGAGGACGGCCATCAGGTCGGCGACGGGTTCGCCGGAGCCGACCTGGGGCAGCGGGCCGGACATGTGCTTCTCCAGCGGGTCCTCCAGCGAGGCGCTCTTGCTGAACAGCGCGTCCAGCAGCTCGCGTTCCACGACCGAGCCGACGACCTCGGCGGCCATCACGTCGGGGTGCCCCGCGCCCGGCTTGACGACCGGCATCTGCGAGACGCCGTACTCACGCAGCACGTCGATGGCCTGGCCGACCGTCTCCTCCGGGTGCATGTGGACGAGGGAGGGCATGCGGTCGCCCTCCTTGTCGGCGAGCACGTCGCCGACGCGGGCGCTCGGGCCCGCGTCCTCCAGGAAGCCGTAGTCGGCCATCCACTCGTCGTTGAAGATCTTGCTGAGGTAGCCGCGGCCGCTGTCCGGCAGCAGGACGACCACGACGTCGTCCGGGCCGAGCCGCTCGGCGACCTCCAGCGCGGCGACGACCGCCATGCCACAGGAGCCGCCCACCAGCAGGCCCTCCTCCTTGGCCAGGCGGCGGGTCATCTGGAAGGAGTCCTTGTCGGACACGGCGACGATCTCGTCCGCGACGGTCCGGTCATAGGCGGTGGGCCAGAAGTCCTCACCGACGCCCTCGACGAGGTACGGCCGCCCGGACCCGCCGGAGTAGACGGACCCCTCGGGGTCGGCGCCGATGACCTTCACCTTGCCGTCGCTGACCTCCTTGAGGTAGCGGCCGGTCCCGGAGATGGTGCCGCCGGTGCCCACACCCGTCACGAAGTGGGTGATCCGCCCGTCCGTCTGCTCCCACAGCTCGGGGCCGGTGGAGTGGTAGTGGGAGAGGGGGTTGTTCGGGTTGGAGTACTGGTCGGGCTTCCAGGCCCCGGGCGTCTCACGGACCAGCCGGTCGGAGACGTTGTAGTAGGAGTCCGGGTGCTCGGGGTCCACGGCGGTCGGGCACACCACGACCTCGGCGCCGTACGCGCGCAGCACGTTGATCTTGTCGGTGCTCACCTTGTCGGGGCACACGAAGATGCACTTGTACCCCTTCTGCTGCGCCACGATGGCGAGACCCACGCCGGTGTTCCCGCTGGTCGGCTCGACGATCGTGCCGCCCGGCTTGAGCGCGCCGCTCTCCTCGGCCGCCTCGATCATGCGCAGGGCGATGCGGTCCTTCACGGACCCGCCGGGGTTGAAGTACTCCACCTTGGCCAGGACGGTCGCCCTGATGCCCTGGGTCACGCTGTTGAGCCTCACCAGCGGGGTGTTGCCGACGAGACTGATCATCGAGTCGTGGAACTGCACCGTTGTCTCCGGTTGCCGCAGAAGTGGTCGTAGTTGGTGTCGCCAGCCTAGGCCCTGTCGCCGGATTCCCGTCGTCCGCCGAAGGCGGGCCACGCGGTGTCTGGTGCGTGCGATCGCAAGGCGCCGGGGCGTCCGCGTGGCGGAGCCACGTGGACGGCTCGGCAACGCGGCGAGCGTGCGTGCCAGACACCGCGTGGCAGGCGGGAATCCGGCGACAGGGCCTTCGCCCTGGTGGTCATCCGTGACGGTCGTTCACTCCCCGTTGAGATTGGGCGACGGTCTGTACGGGGCAAGCACTGGGTGTACGGGTTCGAGGAGGTGGCGGCGACGCATGACGAGCATGTCGAGGGCGCGGGTGGCCCGGCGGATCGCGGCGGGTGCCGCGTACGGCGGTGGCGGGATCGGTCTGGCCGGGGCGGCGGCCGCCGGGCTGGTGCTGGCGGAGGTCCAGCTGGCGCGGCGCCGGGTGGGCAACGGCACGTCGGCGCATGTGCCGAACGCGGACGGGCGGTACGGCCACACGTACGCCCATCCCGGTGTGGAGCCGCTGCGGCTGACGATGCTGGGCGACTCCACGGCCGCCGGGCAGGGGGTGCACCGGGCCGGGCAGACGCCGGGCGCGCTGCTGGCCTCGGGTCTGGCGGCCCTGGCGGAACGCCCGGTGGAGCTGCGCACGGTGGCGACACCCGGGGCCCGCTCGGACGACCTGGACCGCCAGGTGGCCCTGGTGCTGGCCGACCCCGATCCCGTGCCCGACATCTGCGTGATCATGGTCGGCGCCAACGACGTCACCAACCGCATGCCCCCGACCCGCTCGGTCCGCCACCTGTCCTCGGCGGTGCGGCGGCTGCGCACGGCCGGCGCGGAGGTCGTGGTCGGCACCTGCCCGGACCTGGGCACGATCGAGCCGGTCCGGCAACCCTTGCGCTGGCTGGCCCGACGGGCCTCCCGCCAGCTGGCGGCCGCCCAGACGATCGGAGTCGTCGAACAGGGCGGCCGCACCGTGTCCCTGGGCGATCTGCTCGGCCCCGAGTTCGCCGCGAACCCGCGCGAGCTGTTCGGCCCGGACAACTACCACCCCTCCGCCGAGGGCTACGCGACGGCGGCGATGGCGGTCCTGCCGACCGTCTGCGCCTCCCTCGGCCTGTGGCCGGCCGAGGAGGAGCGCCCGGACGCCTCCCGTCGCGAGGGCTTCCTGCCGGTGGCCCGGGCGGCGGCGGAGGCCGCGTCGGAGGCGGGTACGGAGGTCACGGCCGCCATGCCGAGCGGTCCGAGGGGGCCGTGGGCGCTGCTGAAGCGCCGGCGCCGCCGGCGGGTACCCGAGCAGGAGCCGGCTCCCGCCACACCGTCGAACTGACGAAAGTCCCGGGAGGCCGGAAAAAGCAAGCGCTTAGAAAACTGCGGTCAGGGTCACACCGCCATACCCGTGACCCAGCCCATACGTACGGGTAACTTCCCAGACAGCCCAGCCAGACCACCCGGTACGTCAATGGAGCCGTGATGCCCGAAGCCGTGATCGTCTCAGCCGCCCGCTCCCCCATCGGCCGCGCCGTCAAGGGCTCCCTCAAGGACCTCCGCCCGGACGACCTGACCGCCACGATCGTCCAGGCCGCCCTGGCGAAGGTCCCCGAGCTGGACCCGAAGGACATCGACGACCTGATGCTCGGCTGCGGCCTGCCCGGCGGCGAGCAGGGCCACAACCTCGGCCGCATCGTCGCCGTGCAGATGGGGATGGACCACCTGCCGGGCTGCACCATCACCCGGTACTGCTCGTCCTCCCTGCAGACCTCCCGCATGGCCCTGCACGCCATCAAGGCGGGCGAGGGCGACGTCTTCATCTCGGCCGGCGTCGAGATGGTCTCCCGGTACGCCAACGGCAGCTCGGACATGCCCGGCACGCACAACCCGGTCTTCGCCGAGGCCGAGGCCCGCACCGAGGCGACCGCCCAGTCCGAGGGCTCCACCTGGCACGACCCGCGCGAGGACGGCCTGCTGCCCGACCCGTACATCGCGATGGGCCAGACCGCCGAGAACCTGGCCCGCGCCAAGGGCGTCACCCGCCAGGACATGGACGAGTTCGGCGTCCGCTCGCAGAACCTCGCCGAAGAGGCCATCAAGAACGGCTTCTGGGAGCGCGAGATCACCCCGGTGACCCTCCCCGACGGCACGGTCGTCTCCAAGGACGACGGCCCCCGCGCCGGCGTCACCCTGGAGGGCGTCCAGGGCCTCAAGCCGGTCTTCCGCCCCGACGGCATGGTCACGGCCGGCAACTGCTGCCCGCTGAACGACGGCGCCGCCGCGCTCGTGATCATGTCCGACACCAAGGCCCGCGAGCTGGGCCTCACCCCGCTCGCCCGCATCGTGTCGACCGGCGTCTCCGGCCTCTCGCCCGAGATCATGGGCCTCGGCCCGGTCGAGGCGAGCAACCAGGCCCTGAAGCGGGCCGGGCTGACCATCGGCGACATCGACCTGGTCGAGATCAACGAGGCGTTCGCCGCCCAGGTGATCCCCTCCTACCGCGACCTGGGCATCCCGCTGGAGAAGCTGAACGTCAACGGCGGCGCCATCGCCGTCGGCCACCCCTTCGGCATGACCGGCGCCCGCATCACCACCACGCTCATCAACTCCCTCCAGTTCCACGACAAGCAGTTCGGCCTGGAGACGATGTGCGTCGGCGGCGGCCAGGGCATGGCCATGGTCATCGAGCGCCTCAGCTGAGCGCCTGACCGTAGCCGCCATAGCACCCACCGTGAGGCCCTGGCCCAGAACCCCGGAAACTCCGGGGTTCTGGGCTGTTTTGTGATCCAATCTCCCTCAGGATGTGACCTATCTCCCTCTACAGGCAGAGAAGCCCAGGTCACAACAGCCCCACCCCCTCCCCCGGCACCGAAGCCCTGTCCGTTTCGTGACGTTACGCACTGACAGCTGGTTAGTCCGCCCTTCAAGCTGATGTAGGAAGTCGGGGGTCGACTTTGAACCGGGAGTACGTCAGTGAGCGCCATGCCGATCGCGTTGCTGGTCACCACGGCCGCCACGGGCGCCGTGGGCGTCGCCGTCCTGCGCACCGTCCTCCAGCTGCGCCGACAGGTCGCGGCCCTGCACACCGCGCTGGCCGAGAACCGCGCCGCCACCACCCGTGCCCTGCTGCCCGCCGCCCGCACGTCGGCCGACACCGACGAGATACGGGCCGCCGTGGCAGCGGCGCTCGCGGAGGAACGCGAGCGGGAGCTCGCCGAGGCACGGGCTTTCTGGGCCGCCCAGGAGGCCCGTGACGCCTCCGACGCGCCGCCCCTGCTGGGTCTGCCCGACACCGACCTGTTCCTGCCCCGGCAGGCCGACTTCGCGGGTCTGGAGCCGGTGTCCGAGCCCGGCGCGGACACCGAGGAGCCGGCCGCGGAGTCCCCGGAGCTGGCCGCGGCCCGCCGCCGCCACCCCTCCCACCCGGACTTCGTGCCGACGCAGTCGCCGGTGGTGAACGACCACGAGCGCACGGTCGCCACGCTGGAGGAGCTGGCCGCCCAGCGCGTGGAACTGACGGACGTCCGCCCGGGCCCCCTGGGCACCCTCGACGTCTACGTCTTCGCCGACGGCACGACCCTGTGCATGACCCCGGGCCACCGGGAGACGGCGGAGCACCTGGCCGAGGCTCTGCGCGCGGGCAAAACCACGGTCCTCCTGGGCGGCTCCGGCATCTCGGGCGCCTACACCCTGACGTTCGAGTGCGGCGAGGAGAACGTGTACGTCCTGGCCGACAGGGTCATCGCGTCCCTCTAAGGGGCGCGGGGAACTGCGCGAGCAACCACACACAACGCGCACCCGCCGACGAAACGGGTCACACCCCCGCCCGCTTCTGCGCCTCCTCAACCAACCGCACCGCCTCATCGACGTCGGCACCACTGGGAATCACCACCGCCAGATCATGCCCGGCAACGGTGATCTGATCTGCCGCTGCAAACATCCCCGCATCCGGCATCTCCCGAGGCTCCAGCCCCTCGAGCACCTGCGCCCTCCGGGCCAGCTCCCGGGCCACCCCGAGAGCCTCAGCGGCAGCGCCCCGCTGCAACCGGCTCTGGGGCGCGGCCCTCAAACGATCGGCGAAGTGATCCACCGCACGGGTCAGAGGCGTCGTATCAACCACGCCGCGAGCGTACGCGTCGCACCGGGACTGTTGCCAACGGGCGAACACTCAGGCACGGTGACCTGAAGGACCGGCTTACATCCCAGCGTCCGGAGGCGCCGATGTCCCAAGTCTTCTCCGAAGAGACCCATCGCAACATGCTCGCCCGCATCCCCCACTGCACCGGTCGTGATATCTCCGACTGGTTGCGCACCGTCGAAGAAGGCCCGGCACTCTTCCGTTTCGAGGAAAAGGTCAGCTGGCTCCGGCACGAACACAACCTCGCGTACGGCCACGCGAAGGCGATCGTCCACGAGTACGACCTGAGGAGGGCCGCGCGCAAACTGCTCTAGGCGCGCACCACGACGAAGGGCCCCGGCAATGCCGGGGCCCTTCGCGTACGACTCGTACGACTGGTCGGTACTAGTCGTTGCTGTTGAGGATCGAGATGAGCCTCAGGAACTCCAGGTAGATCCACACCAGCGTCAGCGTGAGGCCGAAGGCCGCGAGCCACGCCTCCTCACGCGGAGCGCCGTAGGCGACGCCGTCCTCGACCTGCTTGAAGTCCAGGGCGAGGAAGCAGGCACCGAGGATGATGCCGATGACGCCGAAGACGACACCGAGGGCGCCACTGCGGAAGCCGAGGCCGTCACCGCCGCCGAACACCGCGAACAGCAGGTTCACCATCATCAGCAGGATGAAGCCGAGCGCGGCCGCCATCACGAAGCCGTAGAAGCGGCGGTTGACGCGGATCCAGCCGGCCTTGTAGGCGATCAGCACACCGGCGAAGACCGCCATGGTGCCGATCACGGCCTGCATGGCCGCGCCGTCGGCGATGCGGCTGTCGACGATGTTGGACACGACGCCGAGGAAGACACCCTCGAACGCGGCGTACGTCAGGATCAGCGCGGGCGAGGCCTTGCGCTTGAAGGACTGGACGAACGCCAGGACCATGCCGATCAGCGCGGCGCCGATACCGATGCCGTAGCTACGGCTGATGTTGGCGTCGTCGACCGGCAGCAGGGCCCAGGAGAGCGCCGCGGTGAGGATGAGCACACCGAGGGTGCTCGCCGTGCGCAGGACGACGTCGTCGATGGTCATCCGGCCGGTGGTGGCCGGGGCCTGCGGCGGCGCGCCGTACTGCAGGTCCTGCTGGGCGTAAGGGTTCTGCGCGTAAGGGTTCTGCGCGTAGGGGGTGCCCGTCGGCTGTGCGTACGGGTTGCCCTGGGTGGCGACAGCGGGACCCCCGGCCTGCGGCGCGGTGTTGAAGCCCGCGTAGCCGTTGTCGCGGCTGAACCCCCGTCGCGAGAAGACCGGGTTTCTGCTCCTCATTTCACTCCTCCATGGCCAACACTGCGTGGCCTTGGCTCAAGAGTAATAGGTAGGCAAAGGAAAGACCCTAGTGCCTGGGGAGGATCTTTCCCTCGTCGTGCTGCGCAACACGCTACGCGGCTTCGTGATTCCCCCCACCGGAGGGGGTCATTCATCACCAAGCTGCGACACGTCCGGAACCGGACGGAGATCACCCGCTGACGCCGCCCCTACATCGGCCGGTACATCAGCCGAACGGGAAGCCCGTGTACCCCTCGGCCAGGTCGGTCTCGGCGGCGCGGGAGGAGGCGATCCGGTCCAGCCGGGCGAGCTGGAGCCGGTCCTCGAAGCCGGTCGCGCCGGGGGCGCGGTGCAGGAGGGTCGTCATGTCGTACGAGAACCGCTCGGCCTGCCAGACCCGGCGCAGACAGGTCTCCGAATAGGCGTCGAGCAGGGCCGGTGAGCCGGTCTCCTGCCGGTGGGCCAGGGCCCGGGCGAACGTCACGACGTCACCGACGGCGAGATTCAGCCCCTTCGCGCCGGTGGGCGGCACGATGTGCGCCGCGTCGCCCGCGAGGAAGAGGCGGCCGTGGCGCATGGGCTCGTGGACGTAGGAGCGCATGGGCGTGACCGACTTCTGGGTGATCGGGCCGCGCTCCAGGCGCCAGTCGTCGGCGGTCTCGAAGCGGCGCTCCAGCTCGTCCCAGATCGCCTCGTCGCTCCAGGCCTCGGCGTCGGTGCCGTCGGGCACCTGGAGGTAGAGGCGGGAGACGGACGGGGAGCGCATGGAGAGGAGGGCGAAGCCGCGGTCGTGGCGGGCGTAGACCAGCTCGTCGTGCGAGGGCGGCACGTCGGCGAGGATGCCGAGCCAGCCGAAGGGGTACGTACGTTCGAAGACCTGGACCGGTTCGGCCGGGATCGCCTTGCGGGCCACGCCCCAGAAGCCGTCGCAGCCGACGACGTACGCGCACTCCAGGACGTCCTCGCGACCCTCGTGCCGGAAGCGGACGCGCGGGGCGTCGGTGCCGGCGTCCTCCACGGCCAGCGCCTCCGCCTCGAACAGCAGCGGTCCGCCCTCGGCGAGCTGGAGGGCGATGAGGTCCTTGCAGACCTCGGTCTGGGCGTAGACCATCACGGAGCGTCCGCCGGTGAGGGCGGGGAAGTCGATGCGGTGGCGCCTGCGGTCGAAGCGCAGCTCGATGCCGTCGTGGCGCAGCCCCTCGCGGTCCATGCGCTGCCCGGCACCGGCCGCGCGCAGCACGTCCGCGGTGCCCTGCTCCAGGATCCCGGCGCGCTGCCGCCGTTCGACGTAGGCGCGGTCGCGGCTCTCCAGGACGACCGAGTCGATGCCGGCGTTGTGGAGCAGCCGGGCCAGGAGGAGGCCGGCGGGGCCGGCTCCGATGATGCCGACGGTGGTGCGCATCGGGCGACCCCTTCCCATCCGTTCGTCCATGCGTTCGCCAGGTGAAAATTCCTTCACCGTTATCGGATGTGAGTCTCTGACGGCATGCGACCGCTGTCAACGGTCACGCCGCGAACTTCTCAATGGACCACACAGGGATCGGAAGGTGCCCGGAGCCGGACTCGAACCGGCACGCCCGCGAAGGGGCAGCGAGGTTTAAGCTCGCCGTGTCTGCATTCCACCATCCGGGCAGGCCATGGGCTCCGCATCGAGGTTCCGAGACTATCGGGACGTGTCCCCCGAACAGCGGAAGGGCGGACCGATGTTGTCTTATTTTATTGACGTCTGAGGGTGCATCAGCACACGGAACGCGCCATCCGCACTTGCCAATAGCCTTGCGTGCGGCCGTCGGCGGCGCAGCCGGAATGACGGAATTTCACCGCTCGAACGAGGGCACTCCACCTGTTCTTGACACTTGACCGCCCGTTTTCCCAACATCCGGAACGCGCGGTTCCCGACACCCGGTTCCCTCAGGGGCGTTCGTCATCCCCAGGTATGACTCCGCCCCTCGCGGTCAGACCGGAGTCGGCCCCCGGAACCGGAACAACGGGTGACTACACGGCGGCATGGGACCCGGACGATGGAACGAGTCCTCGCAAGAACACCGTCGTCCGACAGGAGTGCCATCCCGTGACCACCGCACCGCTCACCGACCGGGCCACCACCGTGGCCGCGCGCGCCACGGATCTGTCGAAGATCTACGGACAGGGTGAGACCCAGGTGGTCGCCCTGGACCGGGTCTCCGTCGACTTCCGGCAGGCCGAGTTCACCGCGATCATGGGCCCCTCCGGCTCCGGCAAGTCGACCCTGATGCACTGCGTGGCCGGTCTGGACACCTTCTCGTCGGGGTCGGTGCGCATCGGCGACACCGAGCTCGGCTCCCTGAAGGACAAGCAGTTGACGAAGCTGCGCCGGGACAAGATCGGCTTCATCTTCCAGGCGTTCAACCTGCTGCCGACCCTGACGGCCCTGGAGAACATCACCCTTCCGATGGACATCGCGGGCCGCAAGCCGGACAAGGAGTGGCTGGACTCCGTGATCCGGATGATCGGTCTGGCGGACCGGCTCGGCCACCGGCCCTCCCAGCTGTCGGGCGGTCAGCAGCAGCGCGTCGCCGTGGCCCGGGCGCTGGCCTCCCGACCCGAGATCATCTTCGGGGACGAGCCCACCGGAAACCTCGACTCGCGCTCGGGCGCCGAGGTACTGGGCTTCCTGCGCAACTCCGTGCGCGAACTGGGCCAGACGGTGGTGATGGTGACCCACGACCCGGTGGCCGCGGCCTACGCGGACCGGGTGCTCTTCCTCGCGGACGGCCGGGTCGTCGACGAGATGTACGGGCCGACGGCCGAGTCGGTCCTGGACCGCATGAAGGCGTTCGACGCCAAGGGCCGCACCAGCTGATCCCCCGTCAGGACCGACAGGACTGAGAAGAAGAAACCCATGTTCCGTACCGCCTTGCGCAACGTGCTCGCGCACAAGGCCCGGCTCCTGATGACCGTCCTCGCCGTGATGCTCGGCGTGGCCTTCGTGTCGGGGACCCTGGTCTTCACCAACACCATCTCCGACGCCTACCAGAAGAGTTCCGCCAAGGGCTTCGACCAGGTCGACGTCTCCATGACGGCGGACTACCAGGAGGCCGAGGGCGACCAGGTCGGCAAGGTCCACGACCTGACCCAGGCCACGCTCGACAAGAGCGAGCGGGTCCCCGGAGCCGCGTCCGCCATCGGGGTCGTGCAGGGCTTCACCGCCCTCGCCGACAAGGACGGCAAACTCATCGGCGACGGCTTCCAGTCGCAGGGCGGCAACTACTGGGGCGCCAAGGACCCGCGCTATCCCCTGGCCGGCGGGCACGCCCCCAAGGGCCCGGGCGAGATCCTCATCGACTCCGCGACGGCGAAGCGCGCCGGGTACAAGGTCGGCGACACCGTACGCATGTCGGTCGACGGGCCGGTCCTGACCCCGAAGATCACCGGCATCTTCACCACCGACGACGGCAACGTCGCGGCCGGCGGCAGCCTCACCCTCTTCGACACGGCGACCGCCCAGAAGCTGTTCGGCAAGGCGGGCGTGTACGACCAGATCGACGTCAAGGCGAAGCCGGGCGTCTCGCAGGCCGCGCTGAAGGCGGAGCTGGACAAGGCGCTGCCCGAGGGCACCGTCTCCACCACCACCGGCAAGCAGCTCGCCGACGACCAGGCGCGGATGATCTCCGAGTCGATGAGCGGCATGCGGACGGCCCTGCTGATCTTCGCCGGCATCGCCCTGTTCGTCGGCACCTTCATCATCGCCAACACCTTCACCATGCTGGTCGCCCAGCGCACCAAGGAGCTGGCGCTGATGCGGGCGGTCGGCGCCTCCCGCCGGCAGGTGACGCGGTCGGTGCTCATCGAGGCGTTCGTGGTCGGCGCGGTCGCCGCCGTGGCCGGGCTGGTCGCGGGCATCGGCATCGGAGCCGGACTGCGCTCCCTGATGGGGACGTTCGACGCGACCGTGCCGGACGGACCGCTGATCATCAAGCCCGCCACGATCCTCACCGCGCTCGCGGTCGGCATCCTGGTCACCATGCTGGCGGCCTGGCTCCCGGGCCGCCGGGCCGCGAAGATCCCGCCGGTGGCGGCCATGAACAGCGTGCACGCCAAGGCCACGACGAAGTCGCTGGTGCTGCGCAACACGCTGGGCGCCCTGGTCTCGGCCGCGGGCGTGGCGGTGGTCCTCGTGGCCACGACCATGGACGGCTCGGACGGCCAGATGCCGATGGGCCTCGGCGCAGTGCTGCTGATCATCGGCGTGTTCATCCTGACCCCGCTGCTGTCCCGCCCGCTGATCGCCGCCGCCGCACCGGTGCTGCGCGCCTTCGGCGTCTCCGGCAAGCTGGCCCGGCAGAACTCGGTGCGCAACCCGCGCCGTACGGCCGCCACCGCCTCCGCGCTGATGATCGGCCTGACCCTGATCACCGGCATGACGGTGATGGCGGGCAGCCTCCAGCAGGCCATCGAGAAGATGGCGTCGTCGTCCATCAAGGCGGACTACGTGGTGTCCATGGCGAACGGCAACGCGCTGTCGCCGGACGTCGAGAAGAAGCTGAAGCAGGCCGGTGACGTCACCGCCACCAGTCCGATGCTCAACGCCGAGACCCGGATCGACGGTCAGAGCGAGTACGTGACCGGCGTCAACGGCGCCGCGATCGGCGACCTGGTCGGCCCGAAGGTCGACGAAGGCTCCTTCAAGGTCGGCGGCACCGACGTCGTCGTGGACAGCGAGACCGCCAAGGCCTACGGCTGGAAGGCCGGTTCGGCCTTCACGCTCGCCTACGAGGACGGCAAGAAGCAGAAGCTCACAGTCGCCGGAACCTACGAGAGCAACGACTTCCTGCGCGGCATCCTGCTCGACGAGAAGGCCCTCGCCCCGCACGCGTCGGACCCGTACAACATGAAGGTCATGGTGAAGACCGCCGGCGGCACGTCCGGTGCGACCCAGGACAAGCTGGAGAAGGCCCTCGGCACCAACCCGGCCGTCAAGGTCCAGGACAAGCAGGACATCTCCAACGAGATCGCGCAGATGTTCACGCTGATGCTGAACATGGTCTACGGCCTGCTCGCCATGGCGGTGATCGTGGCGGTCCTCGGGGTCATCAACACCCTGGCCATGTCGGTCTTCGAACGCTCCCAGGAGATCGGCATGCTCCGGGCGATCGGCCTGGACCGCAAGGGCATCAAGCGGATGGTCCGCCTGGAGTCCCTGGTGATCTCCCTGTTCGGCGCGGTGCTCGGCATCGGCCTGGGCGTGTTCTTCGGCTGGGCGGCCGGTGAGCTGCTGGCCACGAAGATGGCGACCTACGAACTGATCCTGCCCTGGGCACGGATGGGGATCTTCCTCCTGCTGGCCGCGACGGTGGGTGTCCTCGCCGCCCTGTGGCCGGCCCGTCGGGCGGCCCGCCTGAACATGCTGGAGGCGATCAAGGCGGAGTAGCGCCGGACCTGCGAGGGCCCCCTTCTCCCACCCGTGGGAGAAGGGGGCCCTTCGTCGTTCTCAGTTCCAGGTGCGGGCGCGCAGCGGCATGCCCGATGCTCCGGACTCGGGGGTGCGGACGGCCAGGACCTGGTTGACGCCGATGCGGTTGTGTTCGAAGGCGAGCGCGGAGGCGGCCATGTACAGGCGCCAGACGCGGGCCCGGCCCGGGCTGGTGAGCTGGACGGCACGCTGCCAGCCGGCCTCCAGGCGGGCGACCCACTGCCGCAGGGTGAGGGCGTAGTGCTCGCGGATCGACTCGACGTCGCGCACCTCGAACCCGGCGCGCTCCAGCATCGCGACGGTCATGCCGACGGGCTGGAGCTCCCCGTCGGGGAAGACGTAGGAGTCGATGAAAGCGTCGACGTCGTACGCCGTCTCGTCGCGCTGCGGGCGGCGGGCGATCTGGTGGTTGAGGAGCCGCCCGCCGGGCTTGAGCAGCCCGTGCAGATCGGTGGCGTAGTCCAGGTACCGCTCGGCGCCGACGTGTTCGGCCATGCCGATGGAGGAGATCGCGTCGTAGGGCCCGTCGCGGACGTCGCGGTAGTCCTGGACGCGGATCTCGACCTTGTCCGTGAGTCCCTCGTCGGCGACGCGCTTGCGGGCGTAGGCGGCCTGCTCCTGGGAGAGAGTGATGCCGACGACGCTCACGCCGTGCTCGCGGGCGGCGTGGATGGCCATGGAGCCCCAGCCGCAGCCGACGTCGAGCAGCCGCTGACCGGGGGTCAGGCCGAGCTTGCGGCAGACCAGCTCGAGCTTGTCGTACTGGGCCTGTTCGAGGGTGCTGTCGGGGCTGGGCCAGTAGGCGCAGGAGTACACCATGGACGGCCCGAGGACGATCTCGTAGAAGTCGTTGCCGACGTCGTAGTGGTGGCTGATGGCGCGTCTGTCGCTGCGCTTGGTGTGCAGGTTGCGGCGCGGCCGGCGGGCCTCCTCGCGGGGCGGGGCGGGCGGCAGCGGGGTCCCGGCGAGCTTGACGAGCCCGCGTACGGCGGCGCGGACCTCGGGGTCGCGCAGGGCCTGGGCGAGGGTGCGGGCGTCCTCGTCGCGCTCCCAGATGTGACCGGCCAGCAGGTCGAGGGTGGTGTAGAGGTCGCCGTCGATGTCGAGATCGCCCGCCACCCAGGCCCGGGCCAGGCCCAGTTCGCCCGGCTTCCACAGCAGGCGGCGCAGGGCGCGGCGGTTGCGTACGACCAGGGTCGGCGCGCCCGGCGGGCCCGCCTGCGAACCGTCCCAGGCGCGGATGCGCACGGGTAGTGGTGCTCCCAGCAACTGTGCGAAGAGGCCCTGGAGCCGCGGCGCGGCGTCTGCCATGGTGTACACCTCCGTGACGGGGAATCCCGGAATGTCCGACACCACGTAAACACCTGCGGGGCCTTCGCGCAGTCCCCGGCACGCGTCATGGCTGGGCAAAACCACCACGCCGAAGGAACGGGAACGCGTCAAAGGAACGGGAACGCGTCAAAGGAGCGGGAACGCCGAAGGACCTCCCGCACCACGGATGGCGGGAGGTCCTTCGGCGGAGATCCTTCAGCGAAGATCCTGCGGCGGACGTCCTCGGTGGAGTCCTTCGTCAGGCGGGTGACCGACCGGAGGTCAGGAGGCCTTGGCCTTCTCCTCGGTCTTCTCCTTGGCCTTGGCCTCGGACTTCTCCTTCGGCGCGGCGGCGACCGGGGCCGGCTTGGCGGCCTCGTAGAACTCCTCGCGCGGCGTCTCGATGGCGCCGAGCGAGACGACCTCGCGCTTGAGGAACATGCCGAGCGTCCAGTCGGCGAAGACGCGGATCTTGCGGTTCCAGGTCGGCATCGCCATGCCGTGGTAGCCACGGTGCATGTACCAGGCGAGACGGCCCTTGAGCTTGATCTTCATCTTGCCCATGACGATCATCGCCACGCCCTTGTGGAGGCCGAGTCCGGCCACCGCGCCCTTGTTGGCGTGGGAGTAGTCCTTCTGCGGGAAGCCCCGCATGCCGGACAGGACGTTGTCGCCGAGGACGCGGGCCTGCCGCAGCGCGTGCTGCGCGTTCGGCGGGCACCAGGCGTTCTCGTTGCCCGCCTTGCGGCCGACGAGGTCCGGGACCTGGGCGTTGTCGCCCGCGGCCCAGATGTAGTCGGTGCCCTTGACCTGGAGCGTGGTCTCGCAGTCGACGTGGCCGCGGGGCCCGAGGGGCAGGCCGTAGCGGGTCAGGACCGGGTTCGGCTTGACGCCGGCGGTCCAGACGATGGTGTTGGAGTCGACCTCGAGGCCGTTCTTCAGCACCACGTGGCCGTCGACGCAGGAGTCCATGGAGGTGGACAGGTAGACCTCGACGCCGCGGCCCTCGAGGTGCTCCTTGCCGTACTTGCCGAGCTTGGGACCGACCTCGGGGAGGATCTTGTCGGCGGCGTCGACGAGGATGAAGCGCATGTCCTCACGGGACACGTTCTTGTAGTACTTCGCCGCGTCCCGGGCCAGGTCCTCGACCTCGCCGATGGTCTCCGCACCGGCGAAACCGCCGCCCACGAAGACGAAGGTGAGCGCCTTGCGGCGGATCTCCTCGTCGGTGGTGGAGTCGGCCTTGTCGAGCTGCTCGAGGACGTGGTTGCGCAGGCCGATGGCCTCCTCGATGCCCTTCATGCCGATGCCCTGCTCGGCGAGGCCGGGGATCGGGAAGGTGCGGGAGACCGCGCCGAGCGCGACGACCAGGTAGTCGAAGGGCAGCTCGTACGCCTCGCCCACCAGCGGGGCGATCGTGGCGACCTTGCGGTCCTGGTCGATGGTGGTGACCCGGCCGGTGAGGACCTCCGCCTTCGGCAGCACGCGTCGCAGCGGGACGACGACGTGGCGCGGGGAGATGTTGCCGGCGGCGGCTTCGGGCAGGAAGGGCTGGTAGGTCATGTACGACCGGGGGTCGACGACCGTGACGGTCGCCTCTCCGTAACGCATCTTCTTGAGGATGCGCCGAGCTGCGTACAGGCCTACGTACCCACCGCCTACTACGAGGATCCTGGGACGCTCCGTGGTGCTCATGCCATCGAGTATCCACCCGCCTGAGGGGGGTGGCTCGTGCGCCCCTTCACAAGCTCGGGTGGGGTGTGTGTTATCCTCCGCGGCTCGCGTGATCCATGTCATGGTGACAACCGGGAGCGTTTGTGCACCCCGGACCGTTGTCAATGCCGCGTGAGCTGCCTCTCTGCATCCGAGAAGCCTCCGTGAGGGCCTTCCGGAGCGCCCCTTCGCGCACCTTCCCGGACCCCTCCATACCATGCTTCTGAACATGTTCAAAGGCCTGTTCAGCCCCCGGACGGGTCAACCGGGCCGCTCTGATCGCCCGGGAGGGCCGAATTCCTTGTGAAGAACTTCACGAACTTTTCCGACGGGCTGTCTCCGGGGGGTCACCGGAACCCCCCGGAGACGCTCATTCGTGATCCATGCCTGCTCAGAAGCGGGCTAGGCGACGGACCAGGCGATGCCGTCGAGGATGTCGTGCTCGCTGACGACGACCTCCTCCGCGCCGATCCGCTCCATGATCGACAGCAGGACGAGGGCCCCCGCCCCGATCACGTCGACCCGGCCCGGGTGCATGGAGGGCACGGCCGCGCGCTCGGCGTGCGTGGAGCGCAGCAGCCACTCGGTGATCTCGCGGACCCGGTCGTGGGAGACACGGGAGTGATGGATGGCCTCGGAGTCGTACTCGGGCAGCTCCTGCGCGATCGCCGACACGGTCGTCACGGACCCGGCCAGGCCCACCAGCGTGCGGGCCTCGCGCAGCGGGACCGTCTCCTCGGCGAGGTCGAGGGCGGCCTCGATGTCCGCCCGCATCGCCGCGATCTGCTCCCTGGAGGGCGGGTCGCTCACCACCCCGTCCCGGACCAGGTGACGCTCGGTCATACGGACACAGCCGATGTCCACCGAGCGGGCCGCACGGACGTGGTCGTCGCCGACGACGAACTCGGTCGAGCCGCCGCCGATGTCCACGACGAGGTAGGGCTTCGGCAGGTGGTCGCGCCCGGCGAGCTCCTTGGTGGCGCCGGTGAAGGAGAACTCGGCCTCCTGGTCCCCGGAGATCACCTCGGGCTCGACGCCCAGGATGTCCAGCACGCCACGCACGAACTCGTCCCGGTTCTCGGCGTCCCGGGAGGCGGAGGTCGCCACGAACCGCAGCCGCTCCGCGCCGTGCTCCTTGATGATCCCGGCGTACTCGCGGCAGGCCGCGAACGTCCGCTGGAGCGCCTCGGGGGCGAGCCGGCCGGTGCGGTCGACACCCTGCCCCAGCCGCACGATCGTCATCCGGCGGTCCAGGTCGACCAGTTCGCCGGTGGCGCCCGCGCCGGAGGCGCTATCGGACACAGTGGCGTCGGCGACCAGGAGCCGGATGGAGTTCGTACCGCAGTCCACGGCGGCGACACGGGTCACTGGGCGTCCTCCTCGACGGTCGTCACACACGCGCCCTTGCGCCACCACTCCGGCAGCATGGCCAGCGCCTCGTCGCCCAGCGGGTTCACGCCCGGCCCGGCGGCCAGCGAGTGCGCGACCAGCACGTGCAGGCACTTCACCCGGTCCGGCATGCCGCCCGCGCTCGGGAAGTTCTTCAGCTCCTCGATCTCGTCACGGCGGCGGACGTAGTCCTCGTGCGCCGCCCGGTAGGCAGCCGCCAGCTCCGGGTCCGAGGCCAGCCGCTCGGTCATCTCCTTCATCACGCCGTTCGCCTCCAGCGTGCCGATCGCCGAGTTCGCCTTCGGGCACGTCAGGTAGTACAGCGTGGGGAACGGCGTGCCGTCCGGCAGCCGCGGGGCCGTCTCGACGACGTCGGGCTGCCCGCACGGGCACCGGTGCGCGATCGCGCGCAGGCCGCGCGGGGGCCGGCCGAGCTGCTGCTTGAAGGCCTCGACGTCCGCGTCGGTGGGCTCGGTGCGCGGAGTGGTCGGCGGGGGCGTTTCCATGACTGTGTTCAGGCTGTCTTTCTCTGGGTTCAGGTCATTGGCTGGGGGTCGGGTCACCGGTCGGAGGCGTCGGCCTTGTCGACCCCGTCCCAGACGTTCGAGTACCAGGGGCGGTCGGCCGCCCCGAGGTCGGCGTGCGACTGCCTCGCCGCGTGCGGGTCGACGACGATGAATCCCGTCTCCCCCGGCATGACGTAGTGCAACCGCTTCCGGATCTGCTGCTCCGCGTACGCGTCGTCCTGCCAGCGCGCCTTCTGGTCGCGCAGCCGTTCGACGCGCTGCCGGGCCTGCTGCTGTTCGCGCTGCAGGTCGTCGATCTCGGCGCGCTGCGAGACGTACTCCCGCATCGGGTAGGCCAGGGCCACGATCAGCGAGCACATCACCAGGGCGAGCAGCGCGGCCCGGCCGGTCAGCCGTGAGCGGCGGGCCTGGCGCTTGGTCTGGGAGCGGTAGACCCGGGCCGCGGTCTGCTCGCCGAGCAGCCGGATCCTGGTCGCGGTGGAGAACCGGTCCCGGTCCTTCACGGCCATGTCTGTCCGCCTCCCGCTCCACCGTCATACGCGCGTACGTCCCCGGACACGGTACGGGACCGAGTACGGGGACGTACGTACGACGCTGCGTCTTGTGGCCGGGGTCAGCCCTTGAAGCGCGGGAACGCGCTGCGGCCGGCGTACACCGCCGCGTCGTCGAGGATCTCCTCGATGCGCAGCAGCTGGTTGTACTTGGCGACGCGCTCGGAGCGGGCCGGGGCGCCGGTCTTGATCTGGCCGCAGTTGGTGGCGACGGCCAGGTCGGCGATGGTGACGTCCTCGGTCTCGCCGGAGCGGTGGGACATCATGCACTTGAAGCCGTTGCGCTGGGCCAGCTCGACGGCGTCCAGGGTCTCGGTCAGCGAGCCGATCTGGTTGACCTTGACCAGGAGCGCGTTGGCCGCGCCCTCCTCGATGCCGCGGGCCAGGCGCTCGGGGTTGGTGACGAACAGGTCGTCGCCGACGAGCTGGACCTTGTCACCGAGCTTGGCGGTGATGGTCTTCCAGCCCTCCCAGTCGTCCTCGAACAGCGGGTCCTCGATGGAGACGAGCGGGTACGCGTCGACGAGCTCCGCGTAGTACTCGGTCATCTCGGCCGCCGAGCGCTCCTTGCCCTCGAAGGTGTAGACGCCGTCCTTGTAGAACTCGGACGCGGCGACGTCGAGCGCCAGGGCGATCTGCTCGCCGGGGGTGTAGCCGGCCTCGTTGATCGCCTCGAGGATGAGGTCGAGGGCCTCGCGGTTGGAGCCGAGGTTCGGGGCGAAGCCGCCCTCGTCGCCGAGGCCGGTGGCCAGGCCCTTGCTCTTCAGGACCTTCTTCAGCGTGTGGTAGACCTCGGCGCCCCAGCGCAGCGCCTCGGAGAAGGACTCCGCGCCGATCGGGGCGATCATGAACTCCTGGATGTCCACGTTGGAGTCGGCGTGCGAGCCGCCGTTCAGGATGTTCATCATCGGCACCGGCAGCAGGTGCGCGTTCGGGCCGCCCAGGTAGCGGAACAGCGGAAGGTCGCTGGCCTCGGAGGCGGCGTGGGCGACGGCGAGGGAGACGCCGAGGATGGCGTTGGCGCCGAGGGAGCCCTTGTTGTCGGTGGCGTCCAGGTCGAACATGGCCTGGTCGATCAGGCGCTGCTCGGTGGCGTCGTAGCCGACGAGCTCCGGGCCGATCTGCTCGATGACCGCGAGGACGGCCTTCTCCACACCCTTGCCGAGGTAGCGGTTCGAGTCGCCGTCGCGCAGCTCGATGGCCTCGAAGGCGCCCGTGGAGGCGCCGGACGGGACGGCGGCACGACCGGTGCTGCCGTCGTCGAGGCCGACCTCGACCTCGACCGTGGGGTTGCCTCGGGAGTCCAGGATTTCCCGGGCTACGACGACGTCGATGGACGGCACGAGCATCTCCTTCTTCATGTGACGCGGGTACGCGGGCCGCGGGGACCCGGCGAGGCGCGGGCCGCGGTGGCTCGCGACATGAGCCTAACCGGCTCCGGGCGATCGGCCACCGGGTCGCCCACCCCATGGACAGAACCGAGAGTAAATTGTTTCCGAACGGAACAAAGCCGGTTCGCAAAGACCGGCAGAAAAGACCGGCAGAAAAAACCCCGCCCCGGTGCGCACGGGGGATGACGCACCGGGGCGGGGAGCCCGTGGGGACGGGGGTGGGCCGCTGCTTACTTCAGGTGCAGCTGCTGGCCCGGGTAGATCAGGTTGGCGTCCGTGATGATGTCCTTGTTCAGCTCGAACAGCTTCTCCCAGCCGCCCTCGACCTTCTCCTCGGTCGCGATGGAGCTGAGGGTGTCGCCCTTGACGACCTTGTACTCGCCGTCGCCCTTCTTGACCTTCTTGCCGGTCGGGGTGGTGACGGTCTTCTGGGTCTTCTGGGTCTGGGCCGGGCGCTCGTCGGAGCGGGAGGCCGGCTGCTGCTCGGTCTGGCGGGTCTCGGTGGAGCCGCTGCTCTGCTCGGAGCCGCCGCTGTAGCCGGCGCTCGACAGGCCCTTGCCGCAGACCGGCCAGGCACCCTTGCCCTGGCTCGCGAGGACCTTCTCGGCGATCTCGATCTGCTGGGACTTGGTGGCCTGGTCGGCGGTGGAGGCGTACTTCGTGCCGCCGTAGCCGGACCAGGTGGAGGCGGAGAACTGCAGACCGCCGTAGTAGCCGTTGCCGGTGTTGATGGACCAGTTGCCGCCGGACTCGCACTGGGCGACGGCGTCCCACTCGGAGGCGGTGGCGGCGGAGGCGTTGCCGGCCGCCATCAGCGGGGCGGCGACGGCGGCACCGGTGACACCGGCGATGGCGATGACCCGAGAGGCCTTGGACGGACGGCGGTGCGTGCCCTTGCCGGAAAACAGCATGGAGAGATCCCCTCACCGACGCCTACGAGGTGAGCTGTCGGGTTCGGGCCGGTTGAGTTGCCCGGCCGCGTCCCTCCCGGGACGCGGCTTCACCCCAAGCCCTTCCGGCACAACCGGCCGGTAGGGCACTTACCTTGGGTCCCCCGCTCCTGCCTACGGCGCTTGACGCGACGACTGTTCCCGTGCGGCCGCTGGCAGGATTCGGCGTTGCGGCAGCCGGGGCTCGTGGTGACGAGCGGTCATGACCGTAGACATGCGATCCGCGGAATTTCAAAGACGATCAGGGCTTCTGAGATCTATCTCTCACCGCACCGATAAGGGACATTAGCCGCGAACGGTGACGTGAACTCGCACGGTTTCGGGGTGACTTCCACCCCCGTTTCCGTACTGCCCCACCGGCTACCGCTCGTCCGCTTCGACCCCTACCGTGAGCTTCTGACCGGGGCGGATGAGGTTCGGGTCGGTGCCGACGGCCGTCTCGTTCCCGACGTAGAGCGCGCGCCATCCGCCGCTGACATCAAGAGAGTTCGCGATGGACCAGAGGCTGTCGCCGGGGCGGACGGTGTAGGAGCCGTCCGTCGCCTCCCGGGCGGCCTCGCCGTCGCGCGAGGCGTGCCGTCCGGCGGAGCCGGAGGAACGGCCGTCCTCGGCCTTGGCGTCCTCGTCGGCGCTGGGGCCGCGGTGGCGGCCGGAAGTGGTGTCGGACGGGGCTGAAGAGCGGTCGTCCTGTGGCGACTTGGCGGGCTCGTCACGCTCCGGAGTGGGCGACGGGGAGCTGCCGGGCTCCTGGTCCTGCGACTGATCCCGTGACTGGTCCTGCGACTGGTCCGGGGACTGCTCCTGCGACTGCTCCTGTGACTGCTCCGTCGAGGGATCGGCAGAATCAGGCGACTTGTCGGAGTTGGTGGTTTCGTCCGACTCGGAGGAGTCGAGCAGTCCGGGTGAGTCCGTCGGAGCGGACGAGTCGGACGTGTCCGAGCCCTTGTCCTGTTCGAGGCCGGAGAGCAGACCGCAGGTGCGCCAGGCGCCGACCCCCTGGTCGGCGAGGATTCTCTCGGCCACGGCTATCTGCTGGGAGCGGCTGGCCAGGTCGGCACTCGGGGCGTAGTCGAGGCCGCCGTGGTTCTCCCAGTCCTCCTGGGACAACTGGAGGCCGCCGAAGTATCCGTTGCCGCTGTTCTGGCTCCAGGCGCCGCCGGTCTCGCAGTCCGCGACCCGGTCCCAGGTCGTGCCGTCGGCCGCGCTGGCACCGGAGGCTCCGAGGAGCGGGATCGCGATGGCGGAGCCGGTGACCCCGGCCGCGACGAGGAGAGCCGGAGCCTGGCGGGGGCGACGGTGCCGACCGTTCCCGGAGAGCATACGGAGACCTTTCGCGAGACAGCAGTGACCGGCGCGGCGCAGGGTCCCCCGGGCCGCGCTGATGATGGGTGAACGTATCGGCAGACGATCACTTGTCACAAGTTCATGCCGCGCAGATCACGTGAAGATCACAGGTCTGACGGCGTGTCATGTTTAGCCGGTGAGAACTCCACCGGCAGCGTGCGCAGCCCGCGCATGATGAGGCCGCCGCGCCATCTCAGCTCGGCCGGATCCGCCGCCAGCCGCAGGTCCGGGAGGCGGGTGAGAAGCGTGGCGAGCGCGGTCTGGCCCTCCAGACGGGCGAGCGGGGCGCCGAGGCAGTAGTGGATGCCGTGGCCGTAACCGAGGTGCTGGTTGTCGCGGCGGGCGAGGTCGAGCACGTCCGGACCGGCGAACCGCTCCGGGTCCCGGTCCGCGGCGGCCAGGACGACGAGGACCGGGTCGCCGGGCGCGATCTGCTGCCCGCCGATGGTGAGGGGCTGGGTGGCGAACCGCCAGGTGGCGAGTTCGACGGGGCCGTCGAAGCGCAGGAGTTCCTCGACGCCGGTCTCCAGGAGGCCGGTCTCCCCGGCGGCGAGGGACGCCTGGAGGCGTGCGCGCTGCTCGGGGTGGGTGAGCAGGGCGTAGGTGCCGTTGCCGATCAGGTTCACGGTCGTTTCGAAGCCGGCGAACAGAAGGATGAAGGCCATGGCCGCGGCCTCGTTCTCCGTGAGGTGCTCACCGTGGTCGGAGGCGCGGATGAGGCCGGAGATGAGGTCCTCGCCGGGGGCGGGCTCGTCGGGCAGCGCCTCCCGCTTGCGGTGGATGAGGTCGGCGAGGTAGCCGCGCATCTTCTTCACGGACCGCGCCACGCCGCCCCTGGGCCCGCCCTGATGACGGATCATCATCCCCGCCCAGTCGCGGAAGTCGTCCTGGTCCTCGCGGGGGACGCCGAGCAGGTCGCAGATGGCGTAGATGGGGAGCGGGAACGCGAACTCGTGGATGAGGTCGGCGGACCCCTTCCGCGCGAACCCGTCGATGAGGGTGTCGGTGAGCTCCTGCACCCGCGGCGCGAACTCGGCGACCCGGCGGGGCGTGAACGCCTTGGAGACGAGCCGCCGCAGCCGGGTGTGGTCCGGCGGGTCGATGTTGAGCAGATGCGTCATCAGCTCGGCCTTGCGCTCGCCGGGGATCCCGGTCTTGCCCTTGGCGTGCGCGGGCTCGTCGTGATGCGCGGGGTTCTTGGAGAGCCGGTGGTCGGCGAGCGCTTGCTTGGCGTCTGCATACCGCGTGACCAGCCAGGCCTCCACGCCGCTGGGCAGCTTGGTCCGGTGCACGGGGGCGTGCTCGCGGAGCCAGGCGTAGGCGGGGTAGGGGTTGCTCGCGAACTCCCAGGTGAAGAGGTCGGGAGCGGCGGCCGGGGTGCTGGGCTGGGGCTGGTCGGTCACTCCCCGACGGTATCCGGCTCCCGCCCCCCTCCCCTCCCTCGGCCGGTCCCAGCGGTCCTCCGCCTCCCTGCCCGGCCCTGACCCGGCCGGTCTCAGCCGTTCTCCCCCCCTGTGCCCTGCCCCTGGCCGGTCTCAGCCACCCTTCGCCTCTTATGTCTGCGCCCGGCCGATCTCAGCGCTACTCCGCCCCTTGGGTCTGCCCCCGGCCGATCTCAGCCCTGCTCCGCCTCTTGTGTCTGCCCCCGGCCGATCTCAGCCCTGCTCCGCCCCTTGCGCCTGCCCGGCCGGTCTCAGCCCTGCTCCGCCCCTTGCGCCTGCCCCGGCCGATCTCAGCCCTGCTCCGCCTCTCGTGTCTGCCCCCGGCCGATCTCAGCCCTGCTCCGCCCCTTGCGCCTGCCCGGCCGGTCTCAGCCCTGCTCCGCTTCCCTGATCGCGTCCCGGTACGCGCGGGCCGCCGCTCGCAGGGCCGCCTCCGGGTCGACGCCCTCCGCCTCCGCGCGGACGGCCAGGGCCAGCAGGTCGTAGCCGAGGCCCTCCACCGGCGGGAGCGGTATGTCCAGGCCGGCGGTGCGGGCCCGGGACGCCAGCTTGGCGGCGAGGGCCAGGCCGGGCTGGCCGAGGGGGATGCCCTCGGTGATCGAGCTGCGCTGCTTCTCGACCGCCTTGGTGCGCAGCCAGTGCGCCTTGACCTCCTCGGGCGTGGTGGCCGTCTCGTCACCGAAGACATGTGGGTGGCGGTGGATCAGCTTGGCGACGATGCCGGCGGCGACGTCGTCGACGGAGAAGGGGCTCTCCAGGTCGTCCTCGGCGATCCTGGCGTGGAAGACGACCTGGAGGAGGACGTCACCGAGCTCCTCGCGCAGTTCGTCGCGGTCGCCCTCCTCGATCGCCTCGACGAGTTCGTACGCCTCTTCGATGCCGTACTTGGCCAGGCCCTTGTGCGTCTGCTGGGACGACCAGGGGCACTCGGCGCGTATGCGGTCCATGACCTGGACCAGATCGAGCAGGCGGGCGCCCGGGAGGTCGTAGGACGCGGGGAGCAGCTCCAGCTCGGGCATGGCGACGCGGCCGGTGCCGGCCAGGCGGGCCAGGCCGTCCGTCAGGGCCGGCTCGCCCTCGCCCGTCGCCACGACGACCAGCGTGCGGCCGCCGGCGCAGGCGTCGACCAGTTCCTCGGCCGTCGGGGACGCCTCGTCGACGGTGATCCCCGCCTCGCGCAGATACGGCAGCTGCGGGTGCGCGCCGTCCGCGCACAGCACCTGGTCGGCCGCGTGCAGCACCTGCCAGGCGGGCCAGGACAGCAGGCCGGGGGCGACACGGTGGCTGGTGGTGAGCAGGACGATGCGGCCGGGGGCCTCGGGGCTGTTGGCGTTCACGATTCGAAGCTATCCCACGCCGCCGACAACCCCGGAAGTCATCCACAGCCCCTGGACGGGCCCCCGGGACACCCGGGGCGGTGCTCCTACATGTTCTGCTGCGCCTGCGCCGCCGACACGTCCCGCACCCACGGCGTCTTCGCGTCGGCTCGGCTGCTCTTCTGGACGTCCCAGGTGCCGTAGCGCGGGTTGAGGTCGACGTTCAGGTCCTTGGAGGCCTCGGACAGGGCCTTCCAGAACTCGGGTCGGTTGGTGTCGGTGCCGAGCTTCTGAGCGAGCTTCTGGGCCTCCAGCTGGAGGCGGAGGTTCTCCTCCAGGCGCTGCGGCGGGATGCCGTACTGCTGGAGCCAGGTGGTCTCCAGCGCCTTGGCGCCGCCGGCCTGCTCCTCCAGGCCGGACCGCATCTCCTGGATCTCCCTGCGGCTGACGGTCACACCGGCGTCCTGGGCGGCGCGGTGCAGCACCCGGTCGAGGACCATGGTGTGCAGGGTGTCGCGGGTGAGCGTGCCGGTGCCTGCGATGGCCTGCTGGTACTGGGCGTCGTCCCGCACGGCCGCCCGCTGGGCCGCGCGTACCTCGCCGACCCGGTTCTCCAGCTGCGAGACGGTGATCCGCTGCCCGCCCACCACGGCCGCCGCGCCGGGATGCGCGTCGTTGCCGCAGGCGGTGAGAAGGGGTGCCGCGGCGGCGATCGCGGCGGTGAGGACGAGCGCGGTGCGACGGCGGCGGTGCAAGGAGACCTCCCGAGGAGATTGTGCGACGGTGCACAAGGTCTTGCGGTGATCGATGGTAGGCAGTGGCCAAGCTCTGGCCAACCCATTCGACCAACGATTCACCAGGACTTCCGGCACCGCCGCGCGGACCGGTCCGGGAGGGGAGCCGCGTCCGGGGGGTCTGCGGGGTCCCCTCCCGGGCTCTGGGTCTCCGGGTCTCCGGGCCTCGGGGCTCCGTTCCGGCCCCGTCCGGTCAGGGCTCCCTGCGTTCCTGGACCCGGATCGCCGCCGCCAGCAGCCCGGCGGCGAGGAGTGCGACGTAGAGGCCGGCCGCGTAGGGGCCGCCGGGGAACGGCGTCCCGCCGGGCTGGCCCTGGAAGTCGCTGAGCGCGATGAAGGGCAGCCAGGCACCGATGTCGACGCTGAGCAGCCATTCGCCCGTGGCGCCCAGCGCCGGCTCGGCCACCAGGGACCACACCAGTACGACCGCCACGGTCGCGCCCCCGCTCTTGAGCAACAGCCCGACCGCGAGTCCGATCACGGCGGTGATCGCGAACGCCACCGGCACCGTGAGGAGCTGGCGCCAGTCGAGTCCGGAGTGCGGGGCGAGCCGCGCGCCGGGCTCCGCCAGCGCGGCCACGGCGAGGCCACCGGCCATGAGGACCGCGCCGGCGAGTGCGGCGACCCCGGCGACGACGGCCGCCTTGCCCGTGAGCAGCCGCTGCCAGGACGGCACGGCCAGCCGGGAGGCCCAGATCGTGCCCGTGCGGAACTCCATGGTGGCCGAACGGGCGGCGAAGACCATGATGAGCAGCTGGGCGAAGGCCGGTCCCGTCAGGACGTCGGCGATGCCCGGCTCCTGTCCTTCCGCCGTCTCGCGCACCCCGAAGCCGCTCAGCGCGAGCGACACCGCGGCCGTGATGCCGAGGAACCACCACGTCGAGGTCAGGGACCGCAGTTTGTCGACTTCCGTCCGCAGTACGGCCGTGCTCATGCCCGGCTCCCTTCCACCGGCTGCTGCAGGGAGCCCCGGTACTCGACCGCATCGGCCGTGAGCTTCAGATAGGCGTCCTCGACCGTGCGGCGGCGCGGCGCCAGTTCGAACAGGGCCAGTCCGGCCCGGGCCGCCGCTCTGCCGATGTCCTCGCTGCTCATCCCGGAGACGAGCAGCGCCTCGGCGCGGTCGGGTGCCTCGACGACGCTCGCGCCGTGCTCCGCGACCAGGGCGCGCAGCCGCTCCGGCTCCTCGGCACGGACGAGCACCTCCTCCGTGGAGCTGAGCGAGGTGAGGTCCGAGACGGAACCCTGGGTGATCAGTTTCCCGCGCCCGATCATCACCACGTCGTCCGCCAACTGCGCCATCTCGGCGAGCAGATGGCTGGAGACGAAGACGGTGCGTCCCTCGGCCGCCAGTGCGCGCAGCAGTCCCCGCATCCAGGCGATGCCCTCGGGGTCGAGGCCGTTGGCGGGTTCGTCGAGGACGAGGACGCCCGGATCGCCCAGCAGCGCTCCCGCCAGCCCGAGGCGCTGTGCCATGCCGAGCGAGAACCCGCCGACCCGCTTGCCCGCCACGTCGGCGAGCCCGACCTGCGCGAGCACCTCGTCGACCCGCTGGAGGGGGATGCGGTTGCTGCGGGCCAGCCAGGTCAGATGGGCGTGGGCGGAGCGCTTGGGGTGAGCCCAGCGGGCGTCCATCAACGCGCCGACGACCCGGAGGGGTTCGGGGTGCTCGTGGTAGGCGCGCCCGCCGATGAGCGCGGTGCCGGCGTCGGGCCGGGTGAGACCCAGCAGCATGCGCAGGGTGGTGGTCTTGCCGGCCCCGTTCGGGCCGAGGAACCCCGTGACGGTTCCGGGGCTCACGGTGAAGGACAGGCCGTCGACGACGCGCTTCTTCGCGTACGTCTTGGCCAGCCCCGACACTTCGATCGTCGCCTTGGTCATGTTCCGAACCCGCCTCAGGCCACGATCAGTTGCCGCACCACGCCGAAGCTCGCGAGCAACAGGATGGCGACGACCCAGACGACCTTGCCGGGCGCGAGCCCGCGCCGGACGGCCTTGACGCACTCGGCGAGTCCGATCAGCGCGGCCAGGAGCCCGAGGCCGCCGATCACGGCCGCGGTGACGTACGCCCAGGTGTGCTCTCCCTGCCAGCGGAGCAGCAGCAGGGCCACAGCGAGCGGGACTACGGGCCAGGTGTCGCCGCGGACGGAGTCCGGGGCGTCCTGCCGCTGTGCCGGGAAGGATCCGTTGCTCATGTCTTCCTTGGTTTTCCTCGAGGGCTTGTCAAAGGGTCGGGTGTCGGGAAGGCGGGGTGCGGCCCGCGGAACCGGCTGGTTCCGCGGGCCGCACCGCCGGCCGGGTGACCGGCCGGAACCCTGACCGGTGGTGACGGCCGAGCGGAGCCCCCGCTCCCGCGGCCGCGCAGGTCACCGAGAGCCGGCCGGGCGTCCGGGTGCTGCGACGGTGGCTTCCCGACGCGTGTCCGGACGGGGAAACCCGCTGATCGGGCCCTCGGTCAGCAGGGTCCTCAGCTGACGAAGTCCTTCACGATGGTGTAGACCTCGTACACCGTGTAGCCGACCTCGATCGCCTTGCGGACCAGCCACGGCACGTACTTCTCGTACGCCTTCTTGAACGCGTTGTAGCCGCTCTTGGCCGCGGCCTTCAGCTTGTTCCAGGCGGTCGAGCCGAGGCCCTTCAGCTTGCCGATGAGCCAGCTGATGCGGCCCTGGGCGGCGAACTCGCCCGTCTCGGCGGCGGCCGAGGCGGTGGTCGAGCCCGTGGCGGTGTTGGTGGAGGCGGCCGGCGTGGCGATCCTCACCTCGGCGGCCGAGGAGACCGCGCGGTGGGTGTCGGCCGTCTGCACCTGGGCCACGGAGCGGGCCGGAGCCGGGGTCGCGGCGGTGGCGGCCGGCGCGCCGACACCGATGAGGGCACCGACGAGCACGGTGCTCGCGATGACGCGGTTCTTGTTCACGGAGTCCTCCATGAGTCAACTGGCAAGCCGTTACGGCCGGTTGGCCAACGGCTCGCACAGGCTCACAAGGCCCCGTCTCCGCGCTCACCCTGGTGCGCCCCCTGACGATCTCGGACATGGGCACATCATGCAGCGAAGGTGTCTCCCGGGTGTCTCCGCGCTGTTCCCGGTCCAGGTCAGCGCGGCCGGACCCGTCGACGGCCGGACGCGCCGGGAAATCACTTTCGGTCACCGCTGTCCCACGAGCGGTGGCCATATGGCTTGTTCTGTTCGACAGGCCGGTGTTAACTGTCTGGCGCGTGATCGGCAGGCTGACCTCTGCTCCATCACGCGCGGCCCGGTACTTACGAGGACAAGGGCCGGATACGGGGAAACACAGGGGGAACCTTTGCCATACGTATCTCCGTTCGGAGTGGCCTCCACCCACCCGGACAAGAGCAGGACCGAACCCACCGTGCTGCTGCGTCTGCTGGGTGACGACGGCATCCACCTCGCGGAACACGAATCCCACCGACTGCCGCCGCAGACCGCCGAACTGCTCGCCTATCTGGAACTGCGGGGCGGGCGCAGGGCCCGAAGACCGGCCCTCGTCGGCGCGCTCTGGCCCGGCCTGCCGGAGAGCGTCGGGCGGCGCAGACTCAGCCGCCTGTTGTGGCGGACGAACCGGAGCCTGCCCTGGGAACTGACGTACACCGAAGGCGAGACGGTGCATCTCACCGACGCGCTGACCAGCGACTGGAGGCTGGCGGAGGAGGCTCTGGAGCGCGTCACCCGGCCCGGCGCACCGCCCCGCGCGCGGGACCTGGAGATGCTGCGGCAGCCGCTGATGTCCGATGTGCGGTCGGCCTGGGCGGAGTTGCACCAGGCCGGCTGGGACGAGCGCAGGTTCCACGCGCTGCGGGAGGCCGGTCACAGTCTCCTGGCCGGCGGCCGTCCCCACGAGGCGGCGGAGACGGCGACGTTCCTGGTGTCCTGGGAGCCGCTCGACGAGCCCAGCCATCTGCTGCTCATGCGGGCGTTCGTGGAGCTCGGAGCCCCCAGCAGGGCCGCCGAGCTGTTCCGCGACCTACGGCGGCGGCTGCGCAGGGAGCTGGGCGTCGAGCCCGCTCCCGAACTCGCGGCGGTGGCGGGCCGGCCGGCCCACGGGTCGTAACGGGTCGTAGGGGAGCTCCGGGACGGGCCCGCCCGGTCACAGGGGATGCCGCATCCACACGTTGGGCTCGACGTACACCGCGTAGCCGCGCTCCGGTTCGCAGCGCACCGGCACCAGGGCACCGGGTACCTCGATGTCGCCCCGGGTGTCGAAGGGCAGCCCCGTCCAGCGGCGCCAGTCCGCCAGTGAGGCGGCCACCGTCATGGACGCCGGTGCCACGGAGTCGATGGTGGCACCGGCCCGGGCGTGGACCCGCAGCCACGGGTCCTGGGGCAGGCCGTCGGGGCGGACCCGGTGCGCGTACTCCTCGATGGGCGTGTGCGGTTCCAGGTGCTTGGCGTTGGGGCGGACCGGGGCGACGACCTCCCGGAAGCCGTGCGCCCGGGCGTTGTCGCGCATGGCCGAGAGCATCAGCGCGGACAGGCCGCGGCCCTGGGCGTGCGGGGCGACGGAGATCGAGATCGCGCTGACGGTGTCGGGGCGGACGCCGCGGCGCAGGTCGGAGAACGCCCACACGAGGACCGTGTCCCAGCCGTTCCCGGGCAGTCGGCCACGGCCCTCGGCCTTCAGGGCGAAGGGCACGCTGTAGCCGTTCGCGACGACCTCGCCCTGCTCGTCCTCGGCGAACAGGACGTACTCCGGGAGTTCGGCGGCGATCCGCGGGAAGTGCGCGGCGCCGACGAGGTCCTGGATCGTGAACTCCGGCCAGCTGTCCGCCATCCCGACGACCCGCTCCCGCATGTCCGGGCGGTCGGCGAGGCTCGATATCTTCGGCTGCATGTGATCACGGTAGGCGTGCGGGGGCACGGCCGGAACCGAATTACCGCGTGGGGACACGGTCCGCCACCTCCGAAGACCTGGCCTGCCGTGCGGCGACGACCATGACGACCGTGGCCAGCAGGGTGATGCCGGCGCCGACGTAGAGCGGTGAGGTGTAGCCCAGGCCCGCGGTGATGGCCAGGCCTCCGAGCCAGGCGCCGAGGGCGTTGCCGACGTTGGACGCGGACACGTTGGCGCTGGCGGCCAGTGCCGCACCGTGCGCGTGGTCGGTGACACGCGTGATCATCCCGGGCACACTGGCGAACCCCGTCACCCCCATCACGAACACCAGGACGACCGAGGCGGTCGCGCTGCCGGCGAACAGCCCGAACAGGGCCAGCGTGAGGGTGAGTCCGGACAGGGCGAGGACCAGGGCACGGTCACGGTCGCGGTCGGCCGCGCGCCCGCCGACCAGGTTCCCGACGACCAGTCCGACGCCGTAGACCATCAGCAGCCAGGCGACATCCGCCGGGGCGAAGCCGCTGACCTCGGTGAAGGTGTAGGCGATGTAGCTGAAGGCACCGAACATCCCGCCGTAGCCGAGCGCGGTGGCCGTCAGGGTCAGCCAGACCTGCCAGGAGCGGAAGGCCCGCATCTGCGCCCGCAGGCCGCTCGGCGGTACCGGTTCCCCATCGGCCGTCCCCGAGGGCGCAGGTGTCCGGCCCGCCCACGCGGGCACCAGCGCGGCGATCCCCGCCAGGGCGAGGACGCCGATCGCGGTGACCGCCCAGAACGCCGCCCGCCAGCCCCAGCGCTCACCGACCAGCGCGCCGAACGGCACGCCCAGCACGTTCGCGACCGTCAGCCCGGCGAACATGACCGCCACGGCCTGGGACTTCTTCTCCGGCACGACCAGACGGCGTGCGACCAGCGAGCCGATGCCGAAGAACGAACCGTGGCACAGCGCCGCGACGATCCGCCCGAGCAGCATCACCGGGTAGTTCGGCGCGACGGCCGACAGCAGGTTGCCGAGGACGAACAGGGCCACCAGGCCGACCAGGACGTGTTTGCGGGGCAGGCGTGCCGTCGCCGCGGTCAGCGCGATCGCTCCCACCGCGACACTCAGCGCGTATCCGGAGATCAGCCGGCCCGCGGCCGCCTCGGACACCGCGAAGCTCGACGCCACCTGCGGCAGCAGCCCGGCGATGAGGAACTCGGTCAGGCCGATGCCGAAGCCGCCGAGCGCCAGCGCGACAAGTCCGCTCGGCATCCGGGACGCTCCGGCCGGGCTCACCTCATCCGGTTTCAACTGCCGCACTGTTTCAGCATCATCCGCTTGTCCGCCGCCGTGACGGGAAGCTCGTACTTCAGCGACACCTGGGCGAAGCGCACCGCGTAGGCGCAGCGGATCCGCTTGTTCGGGGGCAGCCAGGACGCCGGACCGGAGTCGCCCTTGGAGCCGTTGGTCGGCCCGTCCACCGGGACGAGGTTGAGCGGGTCGTTCGCGATGGCCTCACGCTTGTCCTTCGTCCAGCGCGAGGCGCCCATCTGCCAGTCGTAGGACAGCGGCATGACGTGGTCGATCTGGACCTTCGTCGCACGGGACTTGGTCCACTCGATGACCTTGCCGGTGTACGGGTCGTGCAGGGTGAGTGCCATGACGACGCAGTCCGAGCCCGACCGGAAGCGGAGGTTCTCGCCGTCGCGCTTGAGGAGGTCGTTGCGCGAGTCGCACCCGTTGCGGGCGAAGGGGACGTCGGCCGGTGCCGAGTCCATCCAGGCATAGCCGAACTTGTCGCGTTCGTAGCCCGTCCTGGGCCCGCGCCCCTTCGTCTCCACCTTCTCGATGACGGCACGGGCCCGCGCCTTGTCCTCGGCGGAGGTGATCGCCGCCAGGCCCGGCTTCGTGCCGTCCGGGTTGTCCAGCGGGCTCACGGCCCGTCCGTCACCGGCCGTCGGGACGCCGGACCCCGAGGGTCCACCGCCGTCCGCGGGCGGGGTCAGGCCTTCACAGCCGGCCAGTGCCGGGCCGGCGAACATCATCGCGACGGCCAGTGCCGCCCCGCGCCTCAGACGCCTCACCGTGCGCCCCTCCCCTGCTTGCCTGTTCCGCCTCCGCACGGGCGGCGTGTGCCTGGACCCACCGTAGCGAGGAAGAGGTCCAGACCACATCGGCCCTAAACGGGCATTCCTCGCACGCCACGCGTATCGTCGGTTCTGAGCCATCTCCGGAGGGAGTTTCTGAATGGGCATCTTCGACAAGTTCAAGAGCCAGGCGCGGAACAAGGGCAAGCAAGGCTCCGACTCCGCGGAACAGAAGATGAACGAGAGGACCGGCGGCAAGTACGAGGACCAGATCGACGCCGGGCAGCAGCGGGTCGAGGGACAGCTCGGCATGGACCGCGACCGCGAACGGCCCGACCAGCAGTAAGGCCTCCGCCCTCAGAGGCCGTCCGCGGACAGACAGCTCCTGCGGGCGGCTTCGCTCGGCCGTGACACGTTCGCTTGACCTTGACACTGACGTCAGGGTCCGACGATCCCCGCATGGCATCCCCACACTCGAAGACCCCCTCGAAGACCCCGCGCACCGTGCTCGTCACCGGCGCCGGTACCGGCATCGGCCGGTCCACCGCCCGGGCGTTCGCCGACGAGGGCGCACAGGTCGTGGCGGTGGGCCGCCGCGCGGCGCCGCTCGCCGAGACCGCCGCCCACGACCCGGCCCGCATCAGCCCGCTCGTCGCCGACATCACGGCCGACGACGCTCCCGGACGCATCGTCCGTACGGCACTCGACCGGCACGGCCGCATCGACGTGCTCGTGAACAACGCGGGCATCCTCGACACCCAGTCCCTGCGCGCCTACACGCGTGCCGCCGTGGAGCCGCAGCTCGCGACGAACCTCCTCGCTCCCGTCCTGCTCACGCAGGCCGCGCTTGCGGCACTGGAGGACAGCCGTGGCGTGATCGTGAACGTGACGACGTCCGTCGGCCAGCGCGCCTGGCCGGGCAACTCCCTGTACGCGGCCGGGAAGGCGGCCTTGGAGGTGCTCACGCGCAGCTGGGCGGCCGAGCTCGCCCCGCTGGGGATCCGGGTCGCCGCCGTGGCGCCGGGAGCGATCGACACGCCGATCGGCGAGCACGCGGGGCACACCCCCGAGCAACAGGCCGCGATCCGCGCGTGGCAGCTCGCGCACACACCGCTCGGCCGCCTCGGACGCCCCGAGGAGGTGGCGTGGGCGATCACGCAACTGGCCTCGCCGCAGGCCTCGTTCGTCACCGGCGTGATCCTTCCGGTGGACGGCGGCGCGGTCGTCGCATGAGACTGACGCGCATGGCGGAACGACGCATGCGGATCGGCGAACTCGCCGAGGCGACCGGCACGACGCCGCGCGCCCTGCGCCACTACGAGCAGGCGGGGCTCATCACCTCCGAACGCGCCGCGAACGGCTATCGCCTGTACGACGCCGGTACGGCCGTCCGCGTCCGCAACGTCCGCCGTCTGCTGGACGTGGGTCTGACGCTCGACGACGTACGCGTGTTCCTGCCGTGCCTGGACGGCGACGTCACGGCCGGGCCCGCCTCCGCGGAGGCGCTCCGGGTCGCCGCCGGCCGTCTCGCGGTGCTGGACGCGCGCATCGCCGCGCAGGCCGAGGTCCGCGACCGGCTGGCGGCGGCCCTGCGCGAGGCCACCGGCGCACGCGTACGACCGGTGGCCTGACACCGCGTCAGCGTCAGGAGCCCAGGACCGACGTCAGGAACTCCCCGACCCACGCCAGCAGGTCACGCCCGACCAGCGGCTTCCCGCCGACCTTCGCCGTCTTCGGGCGCGGCACCAGCACCTGGTGCGCGGCCGGCTTGATGACGACGCCGGGGTACAGCCGCTTGACCCGCAGCTCCTGCGACTCGCGCAACTCCACGGGCGCGAAGCGGATGTTGGTGCCCTGGAGCACGATCTCGCCGACGCCGCACGCCCGCGCGAGCATCCGCAGACCGGCCACGAGCAGCAGGTTCTCCACCGGCTCGGGCAACTTGCCGTAGCGGTCGACGAGTTCCTCGCGTACGGCCTTGACGTCCTCCTCCGTGTTGGCGGAGGCGATGGCGCGGTACGCCTGGAGCCGGAGCCGCTCGCCGGGCGCGTAGTCGTGCGGGACGTGCGCGTCGACGGGCAGCTCGATCTTGACCTCGAGCGGCGGTTCTTCCTCGATCTCGCCGGTCTCCAGCTGGCGCCGGTAGTCGGCGACGGCCTCACCGACCATCCGCACGTACAGGTCGAAGCCGACGCCCGCGATGTGGCCGGACTGCTCGCCTCCGAGCAGGTTGCCCGCGCCGCGGATCTCCAGGTCCTTCATCGCCACGTACATGCCGGCGCCCATCTCCGTGTGCTGGGCGATGGTCGCGAGCCGCTCGTGCGCGGTCTCGGTCAGCGGCTTCTCCGGCGGGTAGAGGAAGTACGCGTACCCGCGCTCGCGGCCACGGCCCACCCGGCCGCGCAGCTGGTGCAGCTGGGACAGGCCGAAGGTGTCGCCGCGCTCCACGATGAGGGTGTTGGCGTTGGAGATGTCGATGCCGGACTCCACGATGGTCGTGGACACCAGCACGTCGAACTTCTTCTCCCAGAAGTCGACGACGACCTGCTCCAGCGCCTGCTCGGACATCTGGCCGTGGGCGGTGGCGATGCGCGCCTCGGGGACGATCTCGCGCAGCCGGGCGGCGGCCCGGTCGATCGACTCGACGCGGTTGTGGATGTAGAAGACCTGGCCCTCGCGCAGCAGCTCGCGGCGGATGGCGGCGCCGATCTGCTTCTCCTCGTAGGGGCCGACGAAGGTCAGCACCGGGTGCCGCTCCTCCGGCGGCGTCGTGATCGTGGACATCTCGCGGATGCCGGTCACCGCCATCTCCAGCGTCCTGGGGATCGGCGTGGCGGACATGGTCAGCACGTCGACGTTGGCGCGGAGCTTCTTCAGCTGCTCCTTGTGCTCGACGCCGAAGCGCTGCTCCTCGTCGACGATGACCAGGCCCAGGTCCTTGAACTTGGTCTCCGAGGAGAACAGGCGGTGGGTGCCGATGACGATGTCCACCGAGCCCTCGCGCAGGCCTTCCAGGACCGCCTTGGCCTCCGTGTCGGTCTGGAAGCGGGACAGCGCCTTCACGCTCACGGGGAACTGCGCGTACCGCTCGCTGAACGTCCCGAAGTGCTGCTGGACCAGCAGGGTCGTGGGCACCAGGACGGCGACCTGCTTGCCGTCCTGGACGGCCTTGAAGGCGGCCCGGACGGCGATCTCGGTCTTGCCGTAGCCGACGTCGCCGCAGACCAGGCGGTCCATCGGGACCGACTTCTCCATGTCCTCCTTGACCTCGGCGATGGTGGTGAGCTGGTCGGGCGTCTCCGCGTAGGGGAAGGCGTCCTCCAGCTCGCGCTGCCAGGGGGTGTCCGATCCGAAGGCGTGGCCGGGGGCCGCCATGCGGGCGCTGTAGAGCTTGATCAGGTCGGCCGCGATCTCCTTGACGGCCTTCTTGGCGCGGGCCTTCGTCTTCGTCCAGTCGGCGCCGCCGAGGCGGTGCAGGGTGGGGGCCTCGCCGCCGACGTACTTGGTGATCTGCTCCAGCTGGTCGGTGGGGATGTACAGGCGGTCGCCGGGCTGGCCGCGCTTGGCGGGGGCGTACTCGACGACCAGGTACTCGCGGGTCGCGCCCTGCACGGTGCGCTGCACCATCTCGATGTAGCGGCCGACGCCGTGCTGCTCGTGGACGATGTAGTCGCCCGGCTCCAGGGTGAGCGGGTCGATGGTCTTGCGGCGGCGGGCCGGCATCCGGGCGCCCTCGCGGCCCGCCGCCCGCTGACCGGTCAGGTCCGTCTCGGTCAGGACGGCGAGTCTGAGGGCCGGGTCGACGAAGCCGTGCTCGATCGAGCCGCACGCCACGTGCACGACCGACGGGGAGATCTCGGCCAGGTCGGCGTCGTGACGGGCGGCGATGCCCTCGCCGCCCAGCACCTCGACCGTACGGGCCGCCGGGCCGTGCGCCTCGGTGACGAACACCGTGCGCCAGCCGTCGGCGAGCCAGCCCTTGGTGTCGGCGAGGGCCTTGGCGGTGTCGCCGCGGTAGGTCTCCGGGGCGTGCATGCCGAGCTTGAGGGTGTCGCCCGCCGCGTCAGCGGCATATGTCTCCGTGAGCTCTTCGTCGGCGGCGAACGGCGACACCGACCACCACATCATGTCCAGCTCGCGGGCCCGGTCCCGGACGTCGGCGATGGACCACAGGGAGGCCGCGCCGACGTCGATGGGCGCCTCGCCGCCGCCGGCGGTGGCCGCCCAGGAGGCCTGGAGGAACTCCTGCGACGTGGCCACCAGGTCCGACGCGCGCGTGCGGACCCGCTCCGGGTCGCACACGACGGCCATGGAGCCCTTGGGCAGCACGTCGAGCAGCAGCTCCATGTCGTCGACGAGGACCGGCGCGAGGGACTCCATGCCCTCCACCGCGATCCCCTCGGCGATCTTGCCGAGCAGTTCGCCGAGCTCGGGGTGCTCCTCGGCCAGGGCACGCGCCCGCGCGCGGACGTCCTCGGTGAGCAGCAGCTCGCGGCACGGCGGCGCCCACAGGCCGTGCTCGGCGACTTCGAGCGAGCGCTGGTCGGCGACCTTGAAGTAGCGGATCTCCTCGACGTCGTCGCCCCAGAACTCGACGCGCAGGGGGTGTTCCTCGGTGGGCGGGAACACGTCGAGGATGCCGCCGCGCACGGCGAACTCGCCGCGCTTCTCCACGAGCTCCACGCGCGCGTACGCGGCGGCCGCGAGGGCCTCGACGATCTCGTTCAGGTCGGCGGTCTGGCCCGTCCTCAGGGCGACCGGCTCCAGGTCGCCGAGGCCCTTGACCTGCGGCTGGAGCACGGACCGCACGGGCGCGACGACGACGGAGACCGGGCCGGTCTCGGGGTCGTCGGAGCGGGGGTGGGCCAGGCGGCGCAGCACGGCCAGGCGGCGGCCGACGGTGTCGCTGCGGGGGCTGAGCCGCTCGTGCGGGAGCGTCTCCCAGGAGGGGTACTCCACGATCCCCTCTGGCGGGAGGAGGGAGCGCAGGGCCGCGGCCAGGTCCTCCGCCTCACGGCCCGTCGCCGTCACCGCCAGCACCGGGCGGCCCGTGTCGCGGGCCAGGGCGGCGACCGCGAAGGGGCGGGCCGCAGGGGGGCCGACCAGGTCGACATGCATGCGGTTGCCGTCTGCGGCCGCGTTGATCGCTTCCGCGAGGGCGGCGTCCTTGGTTACGGCGTCGAGCAGACCGTGCAGGCTCATTCGGGGATTTTTCCGTCCAGGGGTGGGCAACACGACGGGCCCGACGCGCGCTGCGGGCCGGGGGTCTCCAGCGTACGACGATGCGCGGCCACGCGGCGGGGCTGTGGACAACCCCTCTCCCGGTCGGGCGAGTGCGGCCGGTCAAGTGGGAATCAGCCGCCCAACCTTCACAACATCACCCCCACCCGTTGATTTCGCCACGGCATGATCGGTCCGGTCCCCCGAGCGGTACCCCCACCCGTAAGGCACGGCATGCCCGCGTCCACCCTCCGGGCCTCAGAGCCCCAGCCCCACCCCCACATACCGACGCCGGTCGGCCTGCCCCGCGACGATCCGCCCCCGGACCGCGCGCGGTGGGACCCGTGGATCCTCGCCGCCGCCCTCTGCGCCGCCTACGCGGCCGTCTCCGTCGGCCGTTACCGGCACATGACGACCCTCTCCTGGGACCTGGGCATCTTCGAGCAGGTCGTGCGGGCGTACGCGCATCTGCGGGCGCCGGTGGCCGACCTCAAGGGGCCGGGGTTCGACATCCTGGGTGACCACTTCAGCCCCGTGACGGCCCTGCTCGCGCCGGTGTACCGGCTGTTTCCCTCGCCGGTCACGCTGCTGGTCGCGCAGGCCGCGCTGTTCGCCCTGTCCGCCGTACCCGTCACCCGCGCCGCCGCCCGGCTCCTCGGCCGGCGCCGCGGTCTGGCGCTCGGTCTCGCCTACGGACTGTCCTGGGGCGTCCAGCGCGCCGTCGACTTCGACTTCCACGAGATCTGCTTCGCCGTGCCGCTGATCGCCTTCTCCCTGGAGGCCCTGCTCGCGGAGCGCCGGCGCGCGGCCCTGTACTGGGCGCTTCCCCTGGTGCTCGTGAAGGAGGACCTGGGGCTGACACTGGCCGCCATCGCGCTCGTCGTCGCGTGGCGGGCGCGCGGCTCGTCGCCCCGGACGGCGGCGTACGCGCTCGGTGCCGCGGTGTTCGGCCTGGCGGCTACGGTGCTCGTCCTCACGGTGGTGATCCCGGCGTTCAACACGTCCGGGACCTACGACTACTGGAACAAGGTCAGCGAGTCGGGCAGTCCCCTCGACGGCCTCGGCACCAAGCTGCGCACCCTCGCCTGGCTGCTGGTCCCCACCACCGGACTGCTCGCCCTGCGTTCCCCGCTGCTGCTGGTGGCCCTGCCGACGCTCGGCTGGCGCTTTCTGTCCGGTGACGAGCACTACTGGGGCACCGACTGGCACTACAGCGCGGTCCTGATGCCGGTCGTCTTCCTCGCCCTGGCCGACGCCCTCGCGACCGCGCGCACGAACCCCCGTCCGTGGCTGAGGTCGTACGCCGCCCAGCTGCCGGCCGCCGTCGCCGCGGCGGCTCTGGCGCTGACCACCTCGCTGCCGCTGGCGCAGCTCGCGGAGGCCGAGGTCTACCGCAAGCCCGCCCCGGTGTCCGGTGTCGAGCGGCTCCTGGCCCGCATCCCCGACGGCGCCACCGTCGAGGCCAATGTCGGCCCGATCAGCCGCCTGACCTCGCGCTGCCGCGTCCTGTGGCTCGGCGGCACCCAGGGCATCACGCCGGCGTACATCGCCCTGGAGAACATCGACGGCAGGTACCGCGACCCCGTGGGCTACGCCCGGCGGCTGCACCCCGGCGCCGATTACGCCGTCACGGGCAAGGCCAACGGGTACGTCCTCCTGGAGCGCGTGGCGGCGGGCTGACGCCGGGTGCCGGCACCCGGTCGCGCACGGGCCCGCCCCGGAGGCGAAAACCTCCGGGGCGGGCCCGTCCTCCGCAACCCCCGTGTGCGGTGGTCTTGGCCGGCTATTCGGTCGCGATGGCGTTCAGGACGTTCATCCGGCCCGCCCGGAACGCGGGGACGAGCGCCGCGAACAGTCCCACGAACGCCGAGCTGATGAAGACGCCGATGATCGTCGGCCAGGGGATCTCCAGGACTCCCAGGCCCTCCAGGGCGAGGAGCTGCTGTGCGGTGGCGCCCCAGCCCATGCCCAGTCCGAGGCCCAGCAGGGCGCCGAAGAGGGCGATGACGACCGACTCCATGCGGATCATGCGGCGCAGCTGCCGGCGGGAGAGGCCGATCGCCCGCATCAGGCCGATCTCCCGGGTGCGCTCCACCACCGACAGGGCCAGGGTGTTCACCACGCCCAGGATGGCGACGATGATCGCCAGGGCCAGCAGGCCGTAGATCATGTTGAGCAGCTGGCCGATCTGGTCCTTCAGCGCATCCTTGTAGTCGGTCTGGTCGCGCACGGTGTACTGCGGGTAGTCGTGCAGCGCCGACTTCAGGGACTTGTAGGCGGCGTCCTGCTGCCCCTCCTTGGCGCTGGCGAAGAGCATCTCGTCCAGCGGCATCTTGTCGGCCGGGACGTACTTGGCCATCGTGGCGATGGACGTGTACATCGCGCCCGCGTCGATCACGACGTCGCTGCTGGTGATCGCCCGGACCGTCAGGTCGGCCGTGGCGCCGTCCTTGAAGGCGACCTTGATCTTGGAGCCGAGGCTGATGCCGTGGTCCTTGGCGAACTTCTCGTGGACGGACATCGAGTCGGGCTTGTAGGCGTCGGGCAGCTTGCCGGCGACCGTCTCGGTGCGCAGGTCGGTCGCGTACGACGGGTCGGCCGCCGTGATCGCCGTGTCCTTGAGCGTCTTGCCGTCGGGGGTGGTGAAGTCGGCCTTGGTCCACTTGTACTCGGTGACCCGCTCCACGCCGGAGGCCGACTTCGCGGCCTTGACGGCCTGCGGGGTGACCAGCTGGCCGCTGTCGGACTGGATGATGAAGTCCGTGCCGACGGTCTTGTCGAGCTGGTCGGTGGCGGACGCCACCATGGAGGAGCCGACCACGGACAGGCACGCCACCAGGGCGAGGCCGATCATCAGGGCGGCGCCCGTCGCGCCGGTGCGGCGCGGGTTGCGCAGGGCGTTGCGCTCGGCCATGCGGCCGACGGGGCCGAACATCCGCAGCAGGACGGCGCCGAGGACCCGGACCACGCCGCCGGCGAGCAGCGGGCCGATGACGACGAAGCCGATCAGCGACAGCACCACGCCGAGGCCGAGCCACAGCGAGCCCTCGGTGGCCTTGTCGGCCTGCGCCGTCAGGTACAGGGCGACGGCGCCGGCACCGGTGAGGACCGTGCCGATCACACCGCGGATCCAGCCTGCCCGGGCGTCCGCGGGGGCTCCCGCGTCGCGCAGTGCGGCCATCGGGGAGATCTTGCCGGCGCGCCGGGCGGGCAGGTAGGCGGCCAGGACGGTGACGACGACACCGAGGACGAGGCCGACCACGGGGGTCGTCCAGGCCACCGTCAGGTCGTCGGTGGACAGCTCCATGCCCATCTGGCCCATGAGCTTCATCAGGCCGACGGCGAGGCCGACGCCCGCGCCGACGCCGAGCGCCGATCCGACGACGCCGAGCAGCAGCGCCTCGGCCAGCACGGAGCGGTTGACCTGCTTGCGGGATGAGCCGATCGCCCGCATCAGGCCGATCTCGCGGGTGCGCTGGGCGACCAGCATGGAGAAGGTGTTGATGATCAGGAAGATGCCGACGAGGAAGGCGATCCCGGCGAAGCCGAGCATCGCGTACTTCATGACGTTCATGAAGCCCTCGACGTCCTTCTGGTTGGCGTCGGCGGTCTCCTTGGCGGTCTTCACCTGGAAGCCGGCGCCCAGCTCGGCCGAGACGTTCTTCTTCAGCTGCGCGTCGCTGACGCCGGCGGCCGCGGTGACGTTGACGTTGGTGTAGACGCCGCTCTCACCGACCAGGGTCTGCTGGGCGGTCTTGGTGTCGAGGTAGAAGATCGCCGCGCCGGGGTTGGTGACGGTGAAGTCGGCGATGCCGGAGATCTTCGCGGTGTGGTTGCCGACGGCGCTGAGCACGCCGATCTCGTCGCCGAGCTTCAGGTCGTGCTTGTCGGCGGTGTCGGCGTCGACCATGATCTGGTCGGCGCTCTTGGGCGCCGCACCGGAGGCGATCTTCATGGTGCGGGCCTCGTTGGCGTTCCAGCTGCCGACGATGGTCGGGCCGCCGCTGGTGGGCGACAGGCTGTCCTTGTCGGCGTCGACGACGGTCACCGAGGTGGAGAACACCGCGCCCTCGGCGGACTTCACGCCCTGCGCCTTGCGGACCTCGCCGAGCACGGAGGCCGGCATGACCGGCGGCTTGCCGTTGTCGGCGGTGGTCTCACCGCTGTCGGAGGCGCCCTTGGCGCTCACCGTCACGTCCGAGGAGGTGGCCGCGAAGAGCTTGTCGAACGTCGTGGACATGGTGTCCGTGAAGACGAGCGTGCCGCAGACGAAGGCCACCGACAGCAGGACGGCGACCGCGGAGAGCGCCATCCGCCCCTTGTGCGCGAAGAAGTTGCGCATCGAGGTCTTCATGACGGTCATGACGTGCGCCCCCGGGCGTCGAAGTCCTTCATGCGGTCGAGGACGGCCTCCGCGGTCGGCTTGTACATCTCGTCGACGATGCGGCCGTCGGCGAGGTACAGCACGCGGTCCGCGTAACTGGCGGCGACCGGGTCGTGGGTGACCATCACGATGGTCTGGCCCAGCTCGTCCACGGACTGCCGCAGGAAGCCGAGCACCTCGGCGCCGGCGCGCGAGTCGAGGTTTCCGGTCGGCTCGTCCCCGAAGATGATCTCGGGCCGGGCGGCGAGCGCCCGCGCCACGGCGACGCGCTGCTGCTGGCCGCCGGACAGCTGGGTGGGCCGGTGCTTGAGCCGGTCGGCGAGCCCGACGGTCTCCACCACCCGCGCCAGCCACTGCTTGTCCGGCTTGCGGCCCGCGATGTCCATGGGCAGCGTGATGTTCTCTATGGCGTTGAGCGTCGGCAGCAGGTTGAACGCCTGGAAGATGAACCCGATCCGGTCCCGGCGCAGTTGCGTGAGCTTCTTGTCCTTCAGGCCGGTGATCTCGGTCTCGTCGAGGTAGATCTGGCCGCCGGTGACGGTGTCGAGCCCGGCGAGGCAGTGCATGAGCGTGGACTTGCCGGACCCCGAGGGGCCCATGATCGCGGTGAACTGGCCGCGTGCGATGTCCACGTCGACGTGGTCGAGCGCGACGACGCGGGTCTCACCGGTCCCGTACGCCTTCACGACCTGCCGCGCCCGCGCGGCAACGGCCGTACGCTCTCCAGTACCCCCGTGCCTGGGAATGGTCACAGCCGAAGTCACGGTATGTCTCCTATATCGGTCAGCAGATGGTGAAGGCGGTCGCCTGGTCGACAGCCGCTGGTACGCGATGCGGACGAGGAATCCGTCCGACGCGTTTCAGTCTCGCGGTGGGGAGGGGTCCCGCGCCCTGGTGCTCAGCGCAGTCTTTTCCTGTGGAAAACCCCACCCCCGCCGGTGTGCATAGCCGCCCCCCGACGGCGTAAAGCCAGGTTAAGGACCGGCCCCCGTGCGTCTCGTCCTCCGCCGGTACGAACCCTCCCCAGGTCGTAGTACGGAGGTACCCCTAGGGGCAGTCCACCGAAGGGTGGAGACCGTCTCAGGGTTCGCTCCACCCGTCGGCTCAAGCAGGCTCCACCCTCCCGCTGCGTCAGGGTCAGGTGGGAAGCTGTCGGGCGGCAGTTAGGTGCAAGGGGCAGGCAGAAACGAGGGGGAGGACCCGGGGTGGGCAGCACCAGTTCCGCGGCACGTGAGGCCGAACGTCCCGCCAGGACCGACCGGCGGGGTGCCGTCGTCGCCGCGCTGATGCTCTCCATGGCGCTGGCGGCGCTCGACGCCACCATCGTCGCGACCGCCGTCCCGCAGATCGTCGGGGACCTCGGCGGTTTCTCCGTCTTCTCCTGGCTGTTCTCCGGCTACCTGCTGGCCGTGACCGTCACCCTGCCCGTCTACGGCAAGCTCTCCGACACCTTCGGCCGCAAACCGGTCCTCGTCGCGGGCTCCGTGGTCTTCCTCGTCGGCTCCCTGCTGTGCGCGCTGGCCTGGAACATGGGGGCGCTCATCGCGTTCCGCATCGTGCAGGGGCTGGGCGGCGGCGCCCTCCAGGGCACCGTGCAGACGCTCGCCGCCGACCTCTACCCGCTGAAGGACCGTCCCAGGATCCAGTCGAAGCTGTCCACGGTGTGGGCGGTCTCGGCGATCGCCGGCCCGGGCCTGGGCGGTGTGCTCGCCGCCTACGCGGACTGGCGCTGGATCTTCCTGCTCAACCTGCCGATCGGCGCGGTCGCACTGTGGCTGATCGTCCGTCACCTCCACGAGCCGGCGCGGGAAGGCGGCGCGCCCGCGCGCGTGGACTGGGCGGGCGCCGTCGCGGTGTTCGCGTGCGGCGGCGTGCTGCTCACGGCCCTGGTGCAGGGCGGCGTGGCGTGGCCGTGGCTGTCGGCGCCCTCACTCGCCCTGTTCGGTACGGGACTCGTCCTCGTCGCGGTCGTGGTGCTGGTGGAGCGCCGGGCGGCGGAGCCGGTCATCCCGGGCTGGGTGTGGCGGCGCCGCACGATCGCCGCGGTCAATCTGGCCCTGGGCGCGCTGGGCCTGCTGATGGTGGCGCCGACGGTGTTCCTGCCCACCTACGCCCAGTCGGTACTGGGTCTCGCGCCCGTGGCCGCCGGATTCGTGCTCTCCGTATGGACGTTGAGCTGGCCCGTGTCGGCGGCGCTGAGCCAGCACGTGTACCGCAGGATCGGCTTCCGCAACACCGCGATGCTGGGCATCGGAGCGGCCGCGCTGATCCTGCTCTCGTTCCCGTTCCTGCCGTACCCCGGGCAGGCCTGGCAGCCGACCCTGCTGATGCTGCTGCTCGGCGCCGCGCTGGGCCTGTTCCAGTTGCCGCTGATCGTCGGCGTGCAGTCGACGGTGGGCTGGGCCGAGCGCGGTACGACGACCGCGTCCGTGCTGTTCTGCCGTCAGACGGGCCAGACGGTCGGCGCGGCGGTCTTCGGCGCGGTCGCCAACGGGGTGCTGGCCGCCCGGCTCGGCGGTGCGGGCGACCTCGACTCGGTGACCCGGGCCCTCGGCTCGGGCACCGCGCCGGAGGCGACCCGGCGGGCGATCGCCGAGGCGGTGCACGCCGTCTACCTGGGCGCCTCCTGCGCGGCGGCACTGGCGTTCCTGGTGCTGCTGTTCCTCGCGCCCCGGAAATTCCCGGTGCTGGGGGACTGACCGAACGTATCCTCCCGCCCATGCTGACCTTGGAACTACTCCGGCCCGATCACGCGGACGCCGTACTGTCCTTCGAGCGCGAGAACCGGGCGTACTTCGCCCGCACGGTGACCGACCGCGGGGACGCCTACTTCACGGCCGAGGGATTCGCCGAACGCCACCGGGCACTCCTCGCGGAACAGGACGCGGGCGCGTGCCGCTTCCATGTCGTCCTGGACGACGAGGGAAACCTGGTCGGCCGGGTCAACCTGCTCGACCTCGTGGACGGCAGTGCCGAACTCGGCTACCGGGTGGGCGAACGCGCCGCGGGCCGGGGCGTGGCGACGGCGGCCGTCGCCCAGGTGTGCCGCCTGGCCGCCACCGACTACGGACTGACCTCCCTCACCGCGGTCACCACCCTGGACAACCGGGCCTCCATGACGGTCCTGGCCCGCAACGGCTTCACGTGCACCGGGGACACGACCGTGGCCGGCCGGCCCGGACGCCGTTACCTGCGCCGGAACTTGACCTCCGCGCCGCCGGCACCTCCCGAGAATCCGCGTTAACGCGGGTAACACCCGAGGTCAAAAAGGCAAGCGCATACCGACCAATCAGTTTGCCGAAACCCTCGCGCTGCCCGGGTACTCCGAAGTAACGTGCGTGGCCGCCCACCCCCCACCTCCTGCGGTCCGCCGCACCGGAACCGACCCGCGCAAGGAGCACCGGGATGTCCTACGACCCGCCGCCACCGTCCTACCCGTACCGCCCGCCGGATTCCTCGCCCTCCTACGACACCTACCCCTGGGTGCCGCAGCAGGAGCCCGAACCGGCCGGCAGGCGTCCCCAGCGCCACGCCGCGCTCGGGCACCACAGCGACCTGCGGGTGCTGCGCAGCGCCTACCGCTGGCAGCGGCGCGTGGCCACGCTCACCGCGCTCGGCTACTTCGTCCTGTTCCTGCTCCTGTCGGCGTTCGCCCCGTCCTTCATGACGAGCACCGTCACCGACGGCCTGCCCACCGGCCTGCTGCTCGCGCTCGTCCAGGTCCCCGTGACCTGGCTCGCGATCGTCCTGTACGAGCAGACGGCCCGCCGCCGCGTCGACCCGATCGCCGACCGGATACGCAAGCAGGCCGAACTGGACGCCAGGCGGGAGGGAACGCGGTGACCACCGAGTTCAGCGGGAACGCCCAGGCGATGTCGCTCGTGGGCTTCACGGCGGTGGCCACGATCACGCTCCTGCTGTGCGTGATGACGGGCCCGGACCGGGACGATCTCGACGAGTTCTACACCGGCTACAGCTCCCTGTCCCCCATGCGCAACGGCCTGGCGATCGCCGGCGACTACATCTCCGCCGCGACCGTCCTCGGCACGGGCGGCGTGATCGCCCTGTTCGGCTACGACGGGACCGTACTGGCCCTCAGTACGGCGCTGTCCCTGATGCTGCTGATGTTCCTGCTGGCCGAACCGCTGCGCAACGCGGGCCGGTTCACCATGGGCGACGCGCTGACCCGCCGCATGCCGGGACGCGGCGTCCGGATCGCGGCCTGTGGGGTGACCCTGGCGGCGCTGCTGCCGCTGATGGTGGTGCAGCTGGCGGGGACGGGGCAGCTGATGGCGTTCGTCCTCGGCTTCTCCGGCGAGTCGTTGCAGACGGGCTGCATCATCGGCGTGGGCGCGCTGATGATCAGTTACGCGGCGATCGGCGGGATGAAGGGCACCGCCCTCATCCAGATCCTGAAGATCGTGATGCTGCTCGGTTCCGGCACGGTGGTCGCCGTGCTGATCCTCAACCGGTTCGACTGGGACCCGGGGGCCCTGTTCGACGCGGCCGCCGCGAAGAGCGGCGTGGGCTCGGCGTTCCTCTCCTCGGGCCTGCAGTTCGCGGGCGGTCCCAGCCCCGACCTGGACATGATCACCGCGCAGTTGACGGTGGTCCTCGGGGGCGGCGTCCTGCCGCACATCACCATGCGCATGTACACCGCCTCCAGCGCCCGTCAGGTGCGGCGTTCGATGTCCTGGGCGGTGTCGGGCGTGGCCCTGTTCGTGCTGATCATCACGGTCGTCGGCTTCGGCGCGACCGCGCTGATCGGCCGGGCGGTGATCGCGCAGGTCGACCCGCAGGGCAACACGGCGTACCTGCTGGGTTCGCAGGCGGCGTTCGGTGCGGACGTGTCGTCGGCGGAGACGTTCCTGTTCACCACCGTCACCACGGCGGTCTTCCTCACGCTGCTCGCCTCGGTCGCCGGGATGATCCTCGCCTGCGCCAACTCCCTCGCGCACGACGTGTTCGCGGCCCGGGTGCGGGAGATGTCACCGCGCCGCGAGATGACCCTGGCGCGGCTGTCGGCGCTGGCCGTGGGCATCCCCGCGATCCTTCTGGCCACCCTCGTCCAGCATCGCAGCCTGCAGCCCCTGGTGACGCTGTCGTTCTGCCTGGGCGCCTCGGCCATCGCGCCCGCGCTGGTCTACAGCCTCTTCTGGCGCCGCTACACGCGAACGGGCCTGCTGAGCACCCTCATCGGCGGCTCGCTGGCGGTCCTGCTGCTGATGCCGGGCACCAACCTGGTCTCCGGCTCACCCGTCTCCGCCTTCCCTGACGCCGACTTCAACTGGTTCCCGTTCACCACGACCGGCCTGCTCTCCATCCCCCTGGGCTTCGCCTGCGGCTGGCTGGGCACCCTGGCCTCCGGCCGCCGCAAGTCGGAGGAACAACGCCACGAGTACGAGGCGGTGGAGGGCTGGATCCTGGCGGGCGCGGTACGCAGGGACCGCTGACGGGCAGGGACCGCTGACACAGGGACCGCTGACACGCAGGGCACGGCGGCGGACGGCCTGTGGTTCCGTGCCGCCGCCGGCGGCGGTCGCTGGAGGTTGGGCCGGGCGGCGGCGGTCGCTGGAAGTTTGGGCAGGCGGCGGCCGCTGAAGGTTGAGCCAGCCGGCGGTTGGGGCAGGCGGTGGCGACACGAAGGCGCAGCACCCAGGCGCCCGACGTCCCATCAACCCCCGCCGACCCCGAGCCGTATCACCCCGTCACTCGGCCGCCGCCCGCCCCGCCCACGCCGTCAGGCTCGCGTGGACGCGGTCGATGTGGGCCCGCGCGTCGTCCCCGCGCTCGGCGTGCTCGCGCAGCACGCGTTCCGTCTCCTGCTCGACGGACTCCGCGTGGCCGCGGGCCTCGGCGAGCAACTCCGCGGCGCGCTCGGCCGCCTCGTCCTGCTGGTGCCGGGCGGCGTCATCGGCGTCGGCGAAGGCCTGCTCGGCCTCGGTCAGCGCGCTCTCGGCGCGCGTCACCGCTTCCGCGTGGCGGGCTTCCAGCGCGGTGGCCCGGGCGGCGTCGTCCTCGTCCCACTTCTCCCACCGCTCGGCGTGTTCCCTGGCCTGATCGGCCAGCATCCCGGAGGTGCGCTCCCGCATCTCACGCAGCGCGGCCAGCGCCTCGCCCCGCTGCTCGGTCGCCTCACGACCGGCCGCGGCCCGGATCTCGTCGGCTTCGGCGCGCGCCGCGAGCAGCCGCTGCCGGGCGCGTTCGTCGGCTTCGGCGCGTACGGCATCGGCGTACGCCTGCGCGGACTCGCGCACGCCGGCCGCGGACGCGCAGGCCCCGTCCACGAGTTCCCGCGCCTCCCGCCGCGCCCCTTCCCGTACGGCCGCCGCTTCCTCCCGGCCGAGGTCGAAGAGCCGCCGCGCCCGCTCCCCGAGCGACTCGTAGGTCTGCGGGACCAGCCGCGCGACGGCGTCCCGCAGCCGCTCCAGCTCCGCGTCCATCTGCCGGGCGAGCACCGTCAGCCGGGCCGCCCTCTCCCAGGCCGCGTCACGGTCCTCGGAGAGGGCCTCGGCGTACTCGTCGACCTGCTCGGGACGGTAACCGCGCCCCCGCACGGCCAGGAAGCCGTGCGGGGACACCGATGGGCTGCTCATGCCGGGCCCCTCTCCACCACGCCGACGCGCGATCGAGCACGAAATGGGATGATTTCGCGCACATCTTGGTGGATCAGGCGGAAGTACCCATGACGCGACACTCCGCACAGGTCACGGAGGTCACGGAGGTCCAGAGGTCATGGGCCCCGGCCCGGCCGTACGACCGTCAGCCCCACGTGGTGCCCGCGGGCTCCTTGATGGTCGTGTTGATGCGGTTGAAGAGGTTCGTGACCGCGACGGTGAGGATCAGCGCCGAGATCTCCTTCTCGTCGAAGTGGTCGGCCACCTCGTCCCACAGCGCGTCCGGAACCGACTCCTCCGACAGATCCGACAGGCGCGTCATCGCCTCCGTCAGCTTCAGCGCGGCGCGCTCGGCGTCCGAGAAGAAGGGCGCGTGCCGCCAAGCGGCGACGGCCGCGATGCGCTCCTCGCTCACCCCGGCCTTGCGGAGGTTGTCGGTGTGCCCGTGCACGCAGGCCCCGCAGCCGTTGATCTGACTGGCCCGCAGCCCGACGATCTCCGCCACGTCCTGCTGGAGCCCGCCCTCCCCGATCGCCTGGAAGAGGGTGCCGATGCCCTTCATCGCACCGGGAAGGACGTACGCCGGGTTGGTCATCCGTGCCTGCATGATCTCTGCCTCCTGCGTCTGCGGTGATTCGCTGTCACCTCACTGACGGAGCGGCGCGGGAATGTGTGACAGGCCGGCATGAAAAAGCCGGGCCCGGCGGCCTCACGACCGACCGGACCCGGCTCCTCAGGACGCCTCAGGACACCTCAGCGGCGACGTCTCACAGCAGCCCGTCCCACATCTCCTCCAGCAGCACCGACCACCAGCTCTCCGGCGACCCGAGCGCCGCCGGGTCGAGCGCGGCCAACTGCGCCTGGAAGTCGACGGTCCAACGGCCCGCCTGCTCCTGGTTCAGCCCGAACCGCAGCCGCCACATCCGCCCGAGCAGCGCCAGACAGCGCGCGAACTCCGGCAGCCCGGTGTTCACGAACTGCGGCGGTACGGGCGCCCCGCCCGGCCCCGCCTCCACCGGCACGGCGACGATGTTCGCCGTGCCGTACTGCACGCAGATCGCCTTGCCGAAGTCGCTGCCCATCACCAGGTAGGACCCCGCGTCGGAGGCCGGCTGCACACCGCGCTCGGCCGCCAGCTCCGCCAGCGTCGGCACGGGCCGGCCCGGCTGCGCCTGCGCCCAGAAGAAGGGGCCCATGTCCATCGGCAGGCCCGCCCCCACCAGCGTGTGCGCCACGACCGGCGGCACACCCTGCCGGGACACGGCGGCCTGCTCGAACCGGAACACCCCCGGCCCGAACGCCCCCGCCAGCTCCTGCGCGATGGCCTCCGGCGGAATCGGCGGCACGGCCTGCACCGGCGGCAACGGCGCCCGCACCGGGGCCGGACGCGCCGGACCGTCCGCCACCTGGTGCAACTCGCCCTGGTGGGCCAGCAGTTGCTGCATGCCCTGCTGCCGGCTCGCGTGGTCCGTACCGTACGGCGCGATGGACGTGATCCGCGCCTGCGGCCACTGCTCCCGGATCATCCGCGCGCAGTACGCACCCGGCAGCTCGCACGACTCCAGCTCGGTGTGCAGCTCCAGCACCTGGTCCGGCGGCACGTTCATGGCCCGCAGCTCGTGGAAGATCTGCCACTCCGGGTGCGGCGTACCCGGCGCCGAACGCCGGATCAGCTGCTGCTCGGACCCGTCCTGCGCGCGGTAGCGCAGCACGGCCTGGTAGCCGGGCCCGACCGTCGGCTGGCCGGTGGGCTGCTGCGGATAGCCGTACGCCGGAGGCTGCCCGGGGGCGGGCTGACCGGGCGGCGGCATCGCGCCGGGCGGCATCCCACCCGGGGGCATGGGGCCGGGCGGCATCCCGCCCTGCGGCATCGCACCGGGCGGCACCGCACCCGGCATCCCACCCGGCATTCCACCGGGCGGCGGCATCGGCGGCGCACCGGGCACGCCAGGGGCGCCCGGGGCGGCGGGGGGCGCGCCGGGGGCCTGCGGCGGCGGAGGCACGCCGGGGCCACCCGCCGGAGGCGTGGCCAGCATGGTCTCCGCGTGGTGCACGGGACCCGGGCCGCCGGGAGCACCCGGCGCGCCAGGCGGCTGGGGGACTCCCGGACCACCCGGGCCACCAGGGCCACCGGGCCCTCCCGGTGCACCAGGCGCGCGCGGAGGAGCAGGAGGCCCGGGCGGCTGCGGTGCGCCCGGGGCGCCCCGACCGGGGTCGGCCAGCATCGTCGCGGCATGGTGGACACCGCCCGGGGGCGTACCACCGGGAGCGCCGGGACGATTCGGAGCACCAGGAGGCTGCGGGGCGCCAGGCTGGTTCGGAGCACCAGGAGGCTGCGGCGCACCAGGAGACCCCGGCGGCTGCTGGGGAGGCAGCGGCGCACCGGCGCCCTCGCTGCCGGGGCCCCCAGGCGCCCCAGGCGCCCCAGGCGCCCCAGGCCCCGCAGGCCCCTCCGGCCCAAGCGCCGACACAAGCTGCGTCGGCACGTAACCACCCGCGGGCGTGCCCGGCGCACCGGGCCCCGACGGCGGAGGCGTACTGCCCGGCCGCGCACCCGGCGTCCCGGGAGCGCCCGGCGGAGGCGGCGTCGTCGGACCCGAGCCCCGTCCACGACCCGGCGGCGGAGTCGCCTTGCTGGTCGCGGCGTCGGCGATGTCGCCTGCGTTCGGAGCGAGCGGCCGCGCGGGCGTACCCGGCCCGGCCGGCGGCTGCGGCGCACCGGCGGGACCGGCGGAACCCGCAGGTCCGGCAGGTCCAGTCGCACCCGGACCCGCACCCGGACCGCCCTGCGCGTTCGGCTCGTCGATCGCCGGCGACACCGCCGTCGGCGGAAGCTGACTGCCGCCCGACATCAGCGCCGTCTTGGCGTCGGGCGTCGACGGCGGCGGAGGCGTGTCACCCTCGGGCTCGCTCAGCGGCGGTGCGAAGACCGTCGCGGGCAGCGGTACGGAACGGTCGTCACCGGCATCGCCGTTGGTGTCCGTACCGGCCCAGGGCGTCGCCCCGGCAGGCGTACCCGGCGCCCCCGCCCCAGAGTCACTCCCCGAGTCGCTCCCCACGGCAGCGGGCCAGGAGGCACCAGAACCGGAATCACCAGCCCCGGCACCAGCAGAAGCAGCAGCCGACGCGGCACCCGCGCCCGCACCCCCCTGCGTACCAGCCCCCCGCCGATCCGGAATCCCCAGCTTGTCCGCCGCGTCCTGCAACCACTCCGGCGGAGTCAGCAGGAACGACGTCTGGTTCAGATCCACCCGGGCCGCAGGAGCCGGCGCCGGCTCCTCCGCCGTGTCCGGACGGCCGTACTCCTCCTCGTACCGGCGGATCACCTCACCCACCGGCAGCCCCGGCCACAGCGTCGCCTCACCGCTGTCCCGCGCGATCACCAGCCGCTGCGCGCCACCGTCGGACCGCGGCCCGTCCGCCCGGTCCTCGGCCCACACCACGAACCCGAGGTCGAACTCCCGCACCCGCACCTCACGATGCTGGTACGACGGCACATCCCCGTTGATCCACTCTTCCGCGCGCTCCTGCGCCTGCGCGAACGTCACCATCGCTGAAGTCACTCCCCCACGGCCGAGGACGACACCGCACCCACCGGCACCACACGCGCGAACCCGCCGTCCACCATCAGATTCGCCACCGTCTCCAACTCCGGCGGATCACCGGCCAGCCGCGACAGGAAGACGTCGAAGTCGTCCCCGCACGGCAGCAGCAGCCGCTCCACCCGCTCCGCCGGCGGCAGCGAGGGATCCACGTCCCGGACGTCGTCGTACGCGCAGAACCACACCGAACCGATCCGCTCGCCCTTCACCTTCACGGCCAGCAGCCCGCCCTGGACGAACCCGACACACAGGTAGTCCTTGGTCAGATGGTCACGCAGACACTTGTTGACGTACACCAGGTCGTTCACGGCCGCCTCGTCCCGCACGGTGAAGAACGGCTGGTCGATCAGCAGCCCCAGCTCCGCGTCCAGCGCGGCACCCACCGGCGCACAACCCCCCGCCGCCTTCAGGAACGACCGGTACGGCCCCGGCAGCCGGTAGCCGAGGTCCTCCTCGGCCCCCTGCACCTGCGACTCCGTCACCGCCACGCCCGACTTCGGCAGCCCGAAGTGCGCCGGACGCGTCTCCTGCAACGGCCGCGTGCCCCGCTTGGACTGGTCGACGCCCGACGTCGCCACACCGCCGTGGTGCCGCAGCAACGCCTTCACCTCGACCGGCACCAGCTCCAGCCGCCGCGTGCCCACCGCGTGGTGCCACGTCCAGCCGTGCGGCGTCGCCACCGCCGGCACCGTGTCCCACAACTCGTGCCCGGACGACGCCAGCGCCATGTTCGCCGACACGTAGTCCGTCAGCCGCAACTCGTCCACGCCGAAACCCTCCGGCGGCTCCGCGATCTCCGCGGCCGCACGCGCGTAGGGCGAGAAGTCGGGGTAACCACGCTCGTCGACCCGTACCCCTCTCGGGTGACGCGCCGCCCGGACCGGATCCGGGAAATGCACGACCTGCCCGGCGTAGGCCGCGTTCGGCGGCGCGGCTTGCTGCCCGAGCCGACCTGTCGTCATGGCGGTTGCCCCCTGCGGCACTCTGTACGACCCGTAATCACCACCTTTGGTGCACTACGGCCCGTATGGACTGTCACGTCTTCTGTCTCAACTGCCGTGCACCTCGGTGCACGTCACCGCACGCGCCCACCTCACGGATCACCCTCCGGTTCACCACATCGATCTCCGAACGGATCACCGCATCGCCCGCGGTGCCGACAGCCTATGCGGTACGACGACACCGGTCACCGGCACCGGTCGACCGCCCCTCCGCCTCCGTGACCAGCCGTCACCCCACCGTGACGGCACGCCCCGGTACGGGCGTGTCACCGCGCCCCAGCTTCCGCACCAGCCACGCCATTTGGCAGTCTGTGACCCCCGGGGGGATGCACGGAGGGGAATACGATCATGAACGCGACACAGACGGGACCACACACCGGCAGGTCAGCCGACCCACGACACGGCGACCCCCGGGCCGGTGCCCCACGACACGGCGACCCGCGCACCGGCGACCCCAGAGGCGGCGACCCCCGCATCGGCTGGAGCGCCACCGAAGCCGCCCACGCCCCCGTCCTCCACCACCGCCGCGACGGCATCCTCCCCACCGTCGCCGCCGCCCTCTCCGTCCGCGGCGCCACCCTCACCGGCACCGCCGCCCGCGGCGACACACCCCCCGCACTGCACCCCCTCGTCCAGGACTTCCTGGACACCCTCACCAGCGCCCAGCGCGACCGCTTCACCGGCCGCTGCGCGGAGACCATCCTCATCTCCCGGCACATCACCGCCGCCGACGCCGCCCGCAGCAAACGCGCCGCCCGCAAACCCATGACCAACGGCGAAGCCCGCAAAGCCCTCAAGCAGGCCAAACTCACCGCCCGCCGCATCCGCGAGGACGGCGACCCCCTCCACGGCAGCTTCGCCACCCCCTGCCGCGCCTGCACCGCACTCAGCGCCCACTTCGGCGTCCGCATAGTCGACCCGGCCGCCACGACCGGCTGACACGCCCCCACGCACACCGAAAACACCACCGGCACCCCCGCGCCCGCCACCCATGACCTCGACGAGACGAAGGGCAGATGCACACCGACCGCACGTCCACCACCCGCTTCGCCGTAACCGTCGACGCCGCCCTGCGCGCCGCCGGCTGGCAACCCGGACGCTGGGACATCAAACAGGCCGAGATCTGGGCCGACGCCCTGCGCGACCACGCCTCACCCGCCGGCCACCGCCACACCGTCTTCCCCGCGGCCGTCGAGGCCTGGGCCGAATTCGGCGGACTCCACATCGCCCCCACCGGCCCCGGCCGCCAGGTCGCCCCCGCCACCCTCCACCTGGACCCACTGCACGGCCTCCACATGGCCCGCACCCTCGGCGACCTCGGCCGCGCCCTCGGCACCGAGGTCTGCCCCCTCGGCGCCGAAACCGACAGCCAGGCCCTCCTCGCCATCGACACCCAAGGCCGCGTCTACACCCTCGACCACACCGGCGACTGGTATCTCGGCCCCGACATCGACCAGGCCCTGACCACCCTCATCGCCGGCACGGAACCGACCCGCCTGACGGCGGGCTGACCCCAGCCGCACCAGGCCGCGAGGGCGGCTACGACGCCGGAATCACCGCAGACACCCGAAAACCCCCCGCGTCCGTCGGCCCGGACACGAACACCCCGCCCAGCGCGGCAACCCGCTCCTTCATCCCCACCAGCCCGTTCCCCCCGGACGGCAACCGCGCCGACGACGCCGCCGCCTCCGGCGGCTCGTTCTCCACCTGCATCGCGATCTCCGACACCCGATGCGCCAGCCGCACATACGTCTTCGCCCCGGCCGCGTGCTTGTGGACGTTCGTCAACGCCTCCTGCACCACCCGGTACGCCGTCTGCTCCACCTCCGGCGCATACGACCGGGTGTCCCCCTCCACCGTCAGATCGACCACCATCCCCGCGGCCGCCGACTGCCCGACCAGCTCCTCGATCTCCGCCAGACACGGCCCCTCGTCATCGGCCGCCCGCGAAGCCGCCGCCGCGGCAGCCACCCCCACGGCCGCCAACGGCACCGACGCGGCACGCTCACGCCGCACGTCCCCGCCAGTGCGCAGCACCCCGAGCATCTCCCGCAACTCGGTCAGCGCCTGCCGCCCCATGTCCCCCACCAGCGCGGCATTCCTGACGGCCTTCTCGGGATCCTTCCGCGCCACCGCCTGCAGCGCCGCCGCATGCACCACCATCAGACTCACCCGGTGCGCGACGACATCGTGCATCTCCCGGGCGATCCGCGTCCGCTCCTCGTTCCGGGCCCACTCGGCCCGCTCCTCCGCCCGCTCGGCCAGCAGCTGAAGCTCCCGCTCCAGACTGTCCGCCCGCTCCCGCAGACTCTCCATCAGCCGCCGCCGGGCCCCCACGTACAGGCCCAGCAGCACCGGGGGCGCCGTGAAGCCCAGCGACATCGTGATGGCGGCGAAGGGCACGAACCAGTCCCCCAGGTCCAGATCGCCCCGCACCGTGTCCTGCTGCGTCTTCACGAACGTCACGATGAGCGTCCCCACCAGCGACATCCCCGCCAGCGAGCCGATGATCCGCCGGGGCAGCTCGGCCGCGGCCAGGGTGTAGAGGCCGACGACGCCCATCAGGAAACCCATCTGGGCGGGCGTGATGGCGATCGAGACCAGGACGACGGCGATCGGCCACCGCCGCCGCACGAGCAGCACGGACCCGGCCAGCACACCGAAAACGACCCCCGCGGCCACCGGGATCCCCGCGTCCCTGGCGAACGGAAAGCCCTCCGCCCCGCACTCCAGCGCGGACACCACGGCCAGACTCACATCGAACACGGCACTACGCCGCCTGGCCCACCACCACGGCCCTCCCCGGGCCGTCACATGGTCTTCCCCCGTCGCGGTCATGCCTCCAGCCTACGGGCGCCCGCAGCCGGTTTTCCGGCGCATTTCCCGGACTTGCCCCCACCACACTCCGTGACCGTTCGGCTGCGATACGGCCCGAAATCCCTCGAACTGCTGAATCGCTCACCGTTCGACCCCGGAGCCCTCCATTCCGCCCGGACGGTATGCGTATGACACATGCCACCGGCAAATACGCCGACTTCGAGGGACTACGGGAGAGGGCGGTGGCGCTGCGGCGGTCGGGCTGCAGCCTTCGGCAGATCCGCGACGAGCTGAAGATCTTCAACAACGACATTCTCAACCAACTGGTGAAGGGCGAGCCCCCGCCGGCTTGGACCAAGCGCCCGAACGCGAAGGACGACCTACGACAGAAGGCGCGGGAGCTCCGACTCCAGGGCTGGACGTACGACCAGATCGAGGCGGAGCTGGGGTGCTCGAGGAGCTCGGTGTCGCTGTGGGTGAGGGACCTGCCGAAGCCGAAGCCCCGGTACACGCCGGAGGAACAGCGAGAACTCATGCAAGCCGGTCTCGTCCGGCTCCGCGCCACGCAGGACGAAGAGCGCAAGCGCACCAAGGAAAGCGCGACACGGGAGGTGGGCGACCTCACGGACAGGGAGCTGTTTCTGACGGGCGTCGCGCTCTACTGGGCCGAGGGCGCCAAGAGCAAGCCGTACGACCGGCGGGAGAGGGCCATCTTCGTCAACAGTGACGCTGGGGTGATCAAGGTCTACCTCGCCTGGCTCGACCTGCTCGGGGTGAGCCGGGAACGCCTGCGCTTCCGCGTACTCATCCACGAGTCAGCCGACGTGGACGCGGCACAACGCTATTGGGCAGACCTGGCTGACGTCGACGCGTCGGTCTTCGCCAAGCCGACGCTGAAGAAGCACAACCCCAAAACGGTCCGCAAAAACACCGGCGACGACTACCACGGGTGCCTCGTCGTGACGGTTGCCCGAAGTGCCGAGCTGTACAACCGCATCGAGGGCTGGTGGAGCGGCATCGTTGCCCACGCTCAGGCACGTCTCCGGTAAGGTCTGAGGCGCTGTCCCCCGTGGTGTAACTGGCAGCACACTGGTTTTTGGTACCAGCAGGACAAGGTTCGAATCCTTGCGGGGGAGCCAGCGGCCCCAGAGCCTCAGTTCGGGTTCCGACCCCGTGAAACCCCCGGGTCAGGCCCCACACCCCCACCCCCCACAAAACCCCCCGGTATCCTGCGGATGTCACCCCACCCCATCCACAGCCGAAGGGCATCCCGTGAGCGCCAACCGCCCGGCAGCCGTCGTCGTTCTCGCAGCGGGTGAGGGCACCCGTATGAAGTCGGCCACACCCAAGGTCCTGCACGAGCTCTGCGGCCGCAGTCTCGTGGGACACGTGCTCGCCGCCTCGGGCGAGCTGGACCCCGAGAACCTGGTCGTCGTGGTCGGCCACGCCCGTGAGCAGGTCACCGCCCACCTCGGCGAGATCGCCCCGGATGTCCGCACGGCGGTACAGGCGGAGCAGAACGGCACCGGGCACGCCGTACGGATGGGCCTGGAGCCGCTCGGCGGGTCCGTCGACGGGACGGTGATCGTCGTGTGCGGGGACACTCCCCTGCTGACCGGCGAGACGCTGCGGGTCCTCGCCGCCACCCACACGCAGGACGGCAACGCGGTCACCGTGCTGTCCGCCGAGGTGCCGGACGCGACCGGCTACGGCCGGATCGTGCGGGACGACTCGGGTGCCGTGACGGCGATCGTGGAGCACAAGGACGCCACCGAGGCCCAGCGGTCGATCCGGGAGATCAACTCGGGGGTGTTCGCGTTCGACGGGCAGTTGCTCGCCGACGCGTTGAAGAAGGTGCGGACGGACAACAGTCAGGGTGAGGAGTACCTGACCGATGTCCTCGGCATTCTGCGTGAGGCGGGGCACCGGGTGGGGGCCTCCGTGGCGGGTGACCACCGTGAGATCGCCGGCATCAACAACCGTGTGCAGCTCTCCGAGGCCCGTCGGATCCTCAACGACCGGCTGCTCACGGAGGCGATGCTGTCCGGTGTGACGGTGATCGACCCGGCGACCACGTGGATCGACGTCACGGTGACGTTCGAGCAGGACGCCGTCGTGCATCCGGGTACGCAGCTGCACGGGTCGACCCATCTCGGGGAGGGCGCGGAGGTCGGGCCCAACTGCCGGCTGACCGACACCCGGGTGGATGCCGGTGCGCGTGTCGACAACACCGTGGCGGTGGGTGCGGAGGTGGGGCCCGGGGCGTCCGTCGGGCCGTACGCGTATCTGCGTCCGGGGACGCGGCTCGGGGCGAAGGGCAAGATCGGGACGTACGTCGAGACGAAGAACGCGTCGATCGGGGAGGGGACGAAGGTGCCTCATCTCTCCTATGTCGGTGACGCGACGATCGGTGAGTTCTCCAACATCGGTGCGGCGAGCGTGTTCGTGAACTACGACGGTCAGGAGAAGCACCACACGACCATCGGTTCGCATTGCCGTACGGGCTCGGACAACATGTTTGTGGCGCCTGTCACGGTCGGGGACGGGGCGTACACCGCGGCCGGGTCCGTGATCACCAAGGATGTGCCGCCCGGTTCGCTGGCCGTGGCCCGTGGTCAGCAGCGGAATATCGAGGGTTGGGTGGCTCGAAAGCGTCCGGGGAGCGCGGCCGCGAAGGCGGCGGAGGCGGCTTCCCGGGGGTCGGCCGAGGAGGGCTGACCGGAAACCGGTGCCTGAAACACGGCGTACGGTGATAAGTGCACACCCGCACCCCCACCAGCTGAGACGGCCTCTCGCAAGTCGGCTGAGAGGGTCTCTCGAACACCCCAGCTGCGACACCTCTGAGGAGACAGTGCTGTGACCGGGATCAAGACGACCGGCGAGAAGAAGTTGATGTTCTTCTCCGGCCGCGCCCACCCCGAGCTTGCCGAGGAGGTCGCCCAGCAGTTGGGTGTCGGGGTTGTCCCGACGAAGGCCTTCGACTTCGCGAACGGTGAGATCTATGTGCGTTATCAGGAGTCGGCACGTGGTGCCGATTGCTTCCTGATCCAGAGCCACACGGCTCCGATCAACAAGTGGATCATGGAGCAGTTGATCATGATCGATGCGCTGAAGCGCGCGTCGGCCCGCTCCATCACCGTCATCGTGCCGTTCTACGGTTACGCGCGGCAGGACAAGAAGCACCGGGGACGTGAACCGATTTCGGCGCGTCTGATCGCGGACATGATGAAGACCGCGGGTGCGGACCGGTTGCTGACGGTGGATCTGCACACGGACCAGATCCAGGGCTTCTTCGACGGTCCGGTGGATCATCTGTTCGCGTTGCCGCTGCTGGCTGACTACGTGGGCCGGAAGGTGGACCGGCAGAAGCTGACGGTCGTGTCTCCGGACGCGGGCCGGGTGCGGGTCGCCGACCGCTGGTGCGACCGGCTGGGCGCGCCGCTGGCGATCGTGCACAAGCGCCGGGACAAGGACGTCGCGAACCAGGTCACCGTCCACGAGGTCGTGGGTGAGGTGAAGGGGCGCGTGTGTGTTCTGGTGGACGACATGATCGACACGGGTGGGACGATCTGTGCCGCGGCGGACGCGCTGTTCGCGCACGGTGCGGAGGACGTCATCGTGACGGCGACGCACGGTGTGCTGTCGGGTCCGGCGGCGGACCGGCTGAAGAACTCGCGGGTGAGTGAGTTCGTGTTCACGAACACGCTGCCGACTCCGGGTGAGCTGAGCGGGGGCCTGGACAAGATCTCGGTGCTGTCGATCGCTCCGACGATCGCGAACGCGGTGCGTGAGGTGTTCGAGGACGGTTCGGTGACGAGCCTGTTCGACGACCAGTAGGAATCCCTGGTCGGGCTTCTGTAGATCGTTTTGGGTGCGGCCTCCCTCGCCGAGTAGACTGCTGAAGTTGCTCGGCGAGGGAGGCCGTACCGCTTCTTCTGGAAGTTTGTGCGGCTGTCCGTTATCGACGCGCTCTTCGTAGCAGGCCGTTCGTGGCCGGGTGACCACGTCCGTTCCTACTTCGAGGAGTGAGTATGTCCGAGGTGAAGATCTCCGCCGCGTCGCGCACCGAGTTCGGCAAGGGTGCCGCGCGCCGTATCCGTCGTGAGTCCAAGGTTCCGGGTGTCCTGTACGGGCACGGTTCGGACCCGCTGCACCTGACCCTGCCGGGTCACGAGCTGCTGATGGCGCTGCGTACGCCGAACGTGCTGATCGCGCTGGACATCGACGGCAAGCAGAACGAGCTGGCGATTCCGAAGGCCGTGCAGCGTGACCCGCTGAAGGGTTTCCTGGAGCACGTGGACCTGCAGCTGGTGAAGCGCGGCGAGCAGGTCAACGTCGAGATCTACGTGCACACCGAGGGTGAGCTGGCCCCGGGCGGCAACCTGCTGGAGCACGTGCTGAACGCGCTGCCGGTGGTGGCCGAGGCGACGCACATCCCGGAGTCGGTGACGGTCTCCGTCGAGGGTCTGACGGCGGGTGACTCGGTCCTCGCGAAGGACATCCCGCTGCCGAAGGGCACGACGCTGGACGTCGAGGGTGACACGGTCGTTCTGCAGGTCCTGGCCGCGCAGGCGGAGGAGACCGAGGGCGAGGAGTCCGAGGGCGGCGAGGCCGCCGAGGCCTGATCCTCTTCGTCGTCGTTTCGTCGGCCGCTGCTTCGGTGCGGAGCAGCGGCCGACGCGTATGAAGGAGACATGGACGTGACGACCGATGCGGCCGCTCCGTGGCTGATCGTGGGGCTGGGCAATCCGGGGCCGGAGTACGCGGGGAACCGGCACAACGTGGGTTTCATGGTGGCCGATCTGCTGGCGGGCCGGGTCGGGGGAAAGTTCAAGCGGGCCGGGAAGGCGCAGGCGCAGGTCGTCGAGGGCCGGATCGGGCCGCCGGGACCGGCCAGCCGGCGGGTGATCTTGGCGAAGCCGATGTCGTACATGAATCTGTCGGGTGGGCCGGTGAACGCGCTGCGGGATTTCTACAAGGTGCCGGTCGCCCATGTGGTGGCGATTCATGATGAGTTGGACATCGATTACGGGGTGTTGCGGCTGAAGCTGGGTGGCGGGGACAACGGGCACAACGGGCTGAAGTCGATGACGAAGGCGTTCGGGGCGGATTATCACCGGGTGCGGTTCGGGATCGGCCGGCCGCCGGGGCGGATGCCGGTGGCGGATTTCGTGCTGCGGGATTTCTCGTCGGCGGAGCGCAAGGAGCTGGACTACTTCGTGGACCGTGCGGCGGACGCGGTGGAGTGTCTGGTGATCGAGGGGCTGGAGCGGGCGCAGAGTACGTACAACTCCTGACTTGTCGCCCGGGGGAGTTGACCGGCCGTGCGGGTATGGCCAATGATCCCGGCCATGCCTGCCTCTGTCGCCGCCACCACCCCTCACCAGAGCGCTCATGCCGTGTTGCGGTTCGGGCGGTTCGCGGCGATGGGCACGGTCGCGGTGCTGATCCTGATCGCGGGCGTGTGGGCGTCGTGGGGTACGGCGCAGCACGTGATGCTGACGAAGGGCCGGGAGCGCGGCACGGTCGAGGTGACGCGGTGCGGGCAGGACACGTGCACGGGCCGGTACTCGCCGTTGTCCGAGGGCTGGCAGCCCCGGTCGAAGGTGGTTCTGGAGAGGTCGGTCGCGGTGCAGAAGGGCCGGACCTACACGGTGGTCGTGAAGCCGGGCAGTGATGACGCGGTGCGTTCGGGTCCGGCCGGGGTGCTGTACGCGTGGATTCCGCTGGGCGGTGCGCTGTTGCTGGCGTCGGTGGTGGTGGCGGGTGGTCTGCTGCGGACGCGGGCGGCGTGGGTGATGGCGTTGTCGGGGGTGGCGTTATTGACGGCCGCTTTCGTGACCGTCTGAGTGGCCGTCTGAGTGACTGTATGAGGGGTTCCGGCGTTCTCCAGTTCTGTGGAGGGCCGAGCGTTGTCGCTTCGTGATTGACGGGCGGTCGGGCGCGGCTGGATGCTGAGCCGCCCCCTCCACATCTTCCCGGTCACTTCTCGAAGATGGATGACTCCTCGATGCGAACTCTTTCGCGCGCCGGCTCTGTCGCCGCCGCCGCTTGTGCGGTTCTCCTGCTCGCTCCGGCCGCCCAGGCCAGCCCTCCCGGTGACAACGGCACGGTCAAGATCCACGATGCTTCGACGGGTGAGGAACTGCGCCGCAACGAGCCGCACGTATGCACGTTCTACCTGGACGCTTTCGGTTTCGACGGCGGTCAGGAGGTCGACTGGCACATCGACGCGATCCCGCCGAGCGAGAACAAGGGCGAAACGGTGAAGTCCGGCGCGCTGACGCTGGACGCGGAGGGCCACGGCCGCACGGAGGAGCTGTCGCTGCCGGACGGGCACTACAAGCTGTTCTGGAATTTCGACGGCGAGAAGGGTGCCGCCAAGCACAAGGTGTTCTGGACGGACTGCGAGGACGAGGAGGAGCCCGGTGGTTCGACGCCGTCCGGGTCGGCTTCGCCGTCGCCGTCGTCCGGGGCGTCCGAGTCGCCGTCGGCGGAGCCGGGATCGTCGTTGTCGCCGGGTTCGCCGGCCGGCGGGGGTGCGCCGGCGTCCTCGTCGCCGTCGCCGCAGGGCGGTGCCGGAGGTGACCTCGCCGAGACGGGCAGCGGGGCCCCGGTGGGTCTGCTGTCCGGTGTGGCGGCGGTGCTGGTCGCGGGCGGTGGGTTCCTGGTGCTCCGTCGCAGGAAGCTCGGTCGCGGCTGAGCCTCCGCGAACGCACCGTGCCCCCGAGCCTGTACGGGCTCGGGGGCACGGTCGTGTCCGGGGAGCGGGTCAGCCGGTGTTGCGCAGGCCCGCTGCCACGCCGTTGACGGTGAGGAGCAGGGCGCGGGCGAGCAGCGGGTCGGGCTGTTCGCCGGCGGCGGCCGCGTCGCGCTGCCGCTTGAGCAGGGCGACCTGGAGGTAGGAGATGGGGTCGAGGTAGGCGTCGCGGATGGCGAAGGTCTGCTTGAGGACGGGCTCGGCGTCCAGCAGTTCGTTCTCGTCGGTGACGCGGAGGACCTCGGCGACGGTCAGTTCGTGTTCGGCCTTGATGGTGTCGAAGACGTGCTTGAGCTCGTCGGGGACGAGGGTGTCGACGTAGTGCTGGGCGATGCGCAGGTCGGTCTTGGCGAGGGTCATCTCGACGTTGGAGATGAAGTTGCGGAAGAAGTGCCACTGGCCGTACATCTCGTCGAGCACGGTGTCCAGGCCGGCCTCGCGCAGGGCCTTGAGGCCGGAGCCGACGCCGAACCAGCCGGGGACGATCTGCCGGGACTGGGTCCAGCCGAACACCCACGGGATGGCGCGCAGGCCGTCGAGCGAGACGCCGGAGCCGGGGCGGCGGGAGGGCCGGGAGCCCAGGTGCAGGTCGGCGAGCTGGTCCACCGGCGTCGACGCGAGGAAGTACGTCGGCAGGTCGGGGTCCTCGACGAGGCGGCGGTAGGCGGCGTGGGCGGCGTCGGAGACGACGTCCATGGCGGCGTCCCAGCGGGCGAGGGCCTCGGTGGACTGGCGGGGTGCGGTGTGCAGGGCGGAGGCCTGGAGGGTGGCGGCGACGGTGAGTTCGAGGTTCTCCCGGGCCAGGGACGGGATGAGGTACTTGTCGGAGATGACCTCGCCCTGTTCGGTGACCTTGATCTCGCCCTCCAGGGTGCCCCAGGGCTGGGCGAGGATGGCGTCGTGGGTGGGGCCGCCACCGCGGCCGACGGTGCCGCCGCGGCCGTGGAAGAGACGCAGGCGCACCCCGTAGCGGTGGGCGACGTCGCGCAGGCGGCGCTGGGCGCGGTGGATCTCCCACTGGCTGGTGGTGATGCCGCCGAACTTGGAGGAGTCGGAGTAGCCGAGCATGACCTCCTGGACGTCGCCCCGGAGCGCGACGAGGCGCCGGTAGGACGGGTCGGAGAGCATGTCCTCGAGGATGGTGTCGGCGGCCTTGAGCTCGTCGGTGGTCTCCAGCAGGGGGACGATGCCGATCTTGGCCCAGCCGGCGTGCAGGTCGATCAGGCCGGCTTCGCGGGCGAGGACGGCGGCGGCGAAGACGTCGTCGGCGCCCTGGCACATGGAGATGATGTACGACTCGATGACCTCGGGTCCGAAGACCTCCAGGGCCTTCTTCACGGTCTGGAAGACGCCGAGGGTCTTCTCGCCGGGGGCGTCCACGGGTGCCGGGGTGGGTGCGAGGGGGCGGCGGGAGCGCAGTTCCTTGGCGAGCAGCTTGGTGCGGTAGTCGCGGGGCATGTCCGCGTACCGCCAGGACTCCTCGCCGAGGCGGTCGAAGAGCTGGCCGAGGGCGTGGTGGTGGGCGTCGGCGTGTTCGCGTACGTCCATGGTGGCGAGCTGGAGGCCGAAGGCGGCCAGGGTGCGGATGGTGCGGGCGAGGCGGCCGTCGGCGAAGAGGCCGCCGCGGTGCTCGCGCAGGGAGGCCTGGATGATCCGCAGGTCGCTGATCAGCTCGCTGGTGCCGAGGTAGTCGCGGCCCGGCACGTGGGCGGTGCCCTTGGCGAGGCGCTGCTTGGTGTTCTCCAGCTTCTGCCGGATGCAGGTGGCCTTGAGCCGGTAGGGCTCCTCGGCGTTGAGGCGCTTGTAGCGGGGGCTGATCTCGGGGAGGTTCTCCAGGTCGGCCTGGAGGGAGCTCAGCAGTTCCTCGGTGGCGCCGGCGTAGCGGATGGAGTTGGACAGGAAGCCGCGCAGCTCGTCGATCGTGTCCAGGGCGTCGTTGATGCCGTGCTCGTGCTGGAGGATGAGGACGTCCCAGGTGACCTGGGGGGTGACGTTGGGGTTGCCGTCGCGGTCGCCGCCGATCCAGGTGCCGAAGGTGAGGGGGCGGGTGTCGTCGGGGAGCTTGACCCCGGCGCGCTCCAGCTCGGCGGTGAGGTCCTCCAGGACGTCGCCGACGGCGCCGGCGTGCAGTTCGTCCAGGTAGTAGATGGCGTTGCGGGCCTCGTCGGCGGGCTCGGGGCGGACGACGCGCAGTTCGTCGGTCTGCCAGACGAGGTCGATGTTCTCGGCCAGGCGGGTGTCGAGGCGGCGGCGGTCCGACTCGATGACCGGGGTCTCCAGGAGTGCGGCGACGCGCCGGAGCTTGTTCAGGACGGACCGGCGGGCGGCCTCGGTCGGGTGGGCCGTGAACACGGGGCGGACGTTGAGGTTGCGGACCGTCTCGCGCAGGTGCTCGGGGTCGGCGTCCTTGAGCCGGTCGGCCGTGCGGGCGAGCAGTCCGCCCTCGGCGGCGCGGCGGGCGCGCAGCTCGCGGCCGCGGTGGACCTGCTCGGTGACGTTGGCCAGGTGGAAGTAGGTGGAGAACGCCCGGACCAGCTTGGCCGCGGTGTCGAGTTCGGTGCCGCGCAGCAGCTCGGCGGCGGCCTCGCCGTCCTCACGGGTGAGGCGGCGGACCTTCTCGACGAGCTCCAGGAGCTCCGGGCCCTCCTGCCGGACGAGGGTCTCTCCGAGGAGGTCACCCAGTCGGCGGATGTCGGCACGCAGCTCACTGCTCGTCGTCGTGGTCTGGTCGTCGGCACTGCTCACAGGTGCGGCTCCTTGCAGTGTTGAAGCTCGTCTGGGAGGGGGTACCCGGACGGCGTCTCGCGCGGCGGGCGCCGCATACGGGCCGGACATCCGGGAAGAAATCAGAGCGGACCGCGCTGTCCGACCGACTCCAGGATAGGTGTCGGCCGGGACGCGCAGGCTCTCGGGCTCTTGCCGCCGGGCGACGCGCTGCCATACTTACGAAGCCGTAGGTTACGGAACCGTAGGAAGCACTGCGGAGTTCCCGTGCTCCGGCACCCTCCTCTCCATCCACATACCCCCCAGGGGACGCGTATGACCAGTAGTTCCGACGTGATCGAAAACGCCCCGAAGGCATCCGGTCAGGAAACCGACCAGGCTCCCCCCGCCACGCTGGGCGGCGAGCAGAAGCGGTCCATCGAGCAGATCGCCCTCCTCCTCTTCATCACCGTCCCGTTCCTCGCGCTGCTGGCGGCCGTGCCGCTGGCCTGGGGCTGGGGAGTGAGCTGGCTGGACCTCGGTCTGCTGGTGTTCTTCTACTACCTGGGGTGCCACGGCATCACGATCGGTTTCCACCGTCACTTCACCCACGGTTCCTTCAAGGCCAAGCGGCCCCTGAAGATCGCGCTGGCGATCGCCGGGTCCATGGCGGTCGAGGGTCCGCTGGTCCGCTGGGTGGCCGATCACCGCAAGCACCACAAGTTCTCCGACGCGGAGGGTGACCCGCACTCGCCGTGGCGGTTCGGAGAGACGCTCCCGGCCCTGATGAAGGGCCTGTGGTGGGCGCACATCGGATGGATGTTCGACGAGGAGCAGACATCGCAGGAGAAGTACGCCCCGGACCTGATCAAGGACAAGACGCTGCGTGCGATCTCCCGCCAGTTCGTCCTGTGGACGGTCGTGTCCCTGGCCCTTCCGGCGCTGATCGGCGGGCTGGTCACAATGTCCTGGTGGGGCGCGTTCACGGCGTTCTTCTGGGGTTCGCTCGTCCGGGTGGCCCTGCTGCACCACGTGACCTGGTCGATCAACTCGATCTGCCACGCGGTGGGCAAGCGTCCCTTCAAGTCGCGCGACCGCTCGGGCAACGTGTGGTGGCTGGCGGTCCTGTCCTGCGGCGAGTCCTGGCACAACCTGCACCACGCCGACCCCACCTCCGCGCGGCACGGGGTGATGCGCGGCCAGCTGGACTCCTCCGCCCGGCTGATCCGCTGGTTCGAGATGTGCGGCTGGGCGTACGACGTGCGCTGGCCGTCACGCTCGCGTATCGATTCGCGCCGTAACACCGGGGAAGGCGGCTCCCCGCGCGGGAAGGAGCCCGTCAAGGCGGCATGATGGTCGCTGTGGCGACCGACTCGAGCAGCACCCCCAGCAATGACAAGCCGCGGCGAGTGCGTCGCACCCGGATGACCGGTGCCGAGCGCCGCCAGCAGCTGCTGGAGATCGGTCGCACGCTCTTCGCCACGAAGGGTTTCGAGGGCACGTCGGTGGAGGAGATCGCGGCGAAGGCCGGGGTCTCCAAGCCGGTGGTCTACGAGCACTTCGGCGGCAAGGAGGGGCTGTACGCGGTGGTCGTGGACCGCGAGATGCGCCGCCTGCTGGACATGGTGACCAGCTCCCTCACGGCCGGTCACCCCCGCGAACTGTGCGAACAGGCGGCCTTCGCCCTGCTGGACTACATCGAGGAGTACACGGACGGTTTCCGCATCCTGGTCCGTGACTCCCCCATCCCCCAGTCGACGGGGTCCTTCGCCTCGCTCATCTCGGACATCGCCACCCAGGTGGAGGACATCCTGGGCCGCGAGTTCAAGAGCCGCGGGTTCGACCCCAAGCTGGCTCCGCTGTACGCCCAGGCCCTGGTCGGGATGGTCGCGCTGACCGGCCAGTGGTGGCTGGACGTACGCAAGCCGAAGAAGGCCGAGGTGGCCGCGCACCTGGTGAACCTGGCGTGGCACGGGCTGGACGGCCTGGAGGCCAAGCCGCACCTGATAGGCCGCCGCAAGGCCTAGGGGGTGTCCGCCTGGAGGGGTTCGAGGAACTCCAGGCGGTTGCCGACGGGGTCGTAGGAGTAGAAGCGCTTGTGTCCCGGCAGGGCGGAGTCCCAGGTGACGGGCGCCCCGTGGGTCTCCAGCCGGGCGGCGTACGCGTCGATGCCGGTCACCCGCAGCCCGGGATGGGCCTTCTTCGCCGCCCGGAAGTCCTCCTCGATCCCGATGTGCAGCTGCACGGCACCGGCCTGGAACCAGCATCCGCCGCGCCGGGCGAGCGGCGACGGCTTCGGGATCTCGCTCATTCCGAGGACATCGGCGTAGTAGGCACGCAGCCGCTCCTCGCTGCCGGGCGGGGCGGCGAGCTGGACGTGGTCGAGGGCGGTGATCATCAGCGCTCCCTGCGGGCCACGGCGAACACCCTGCGGAACGGGAACGGCGTGCCGTGCGGCCCCGTCGGATAGACCTCGCGCAGGGCGGCCCGGTACTCGGCGACGAAGGCGTCCCGCGCCTCGGGGTCGTCGGCGAGGGCGGTCAGCACGGGCCGCAGGCCGGTCCCCTTCACCCAGTCGAGCACGGGGTCCTCCCCCTGGAGCAGATGGATGTACGTCGTCTCCCACACGTCGGCGGTGCAGCCGAGCGAGGTGAGCCGCTCCAGGTAGGCCTCGGGGGTGTGGACGGCGTCGCCGTGGCGCAGGGTGCCCGCGAGGTGGTCGCGCCAGTGCGGTGCGTGCGCGAGGTCGCGCATGAGCCGGTGGCTGGGGGCGTCGAAGTTCCCGGGCACCTGGAAGGCGAAGGTCCCGGCGGGTTTCAGCGCGGCCACCCAGTCGGCGAACCGGTCGAGGTGCCCCGGCACCCACTGGAGGGTGGCGTTGCTGAGGATCAGGTCGCAGGGCTCGTCGGGCGTCCAGCTGCGGGCGTCGGCGGGGGCGAAGTCGAGTCGGCCGCCGCCCGGGGTGGGCCCCTCGTGCTCCACATGGGCCTTGTCGAGCATCTCGGGCGAGTTGTCGTAGCCGGTGATCCGTGCGGTGGGCCAGCGGGTGGCGAGCAGCGCGGTGACATTGCCGGGGCCGCAGCCGAGGTCGGCGATGCGGGGAGGTTCGCCGGGGAGGTCGGGGACGCGGGCGAGGAGGTCGGCGAAGGGGCGGGCGCGGTGGCCGGCGTGGCGGAGGTACTGGGCGGGGTCCCAGGTGGGGGCGGCGGCTGAGTGCATGGCTCCTCCTGGTGTCCATGATGGCCGTAAGGCACGCACACACAGCGTGACACCGCATTTATCTCGGCGTCAAGAATGTTGGCATCAAGAGACTCTACGTCGACACAACCACTACACTGATCGTCATGGAGGACGAGGTCGACCGGCTGGTCGCAGCATGGCGCCGGGAGCGCCCGGACCTCGACGTCGAACCGCTCGAGGTGCTCAGCCGCGTGAGCAGACTGGCCCGGCATCTGGACCGGGCACGCCGGCTGGCCTTCTCGGAGCACGGCCTGGAGCCGTGGGAGTTCGACGTCCTGACGGCGCTGCGCCGCGCGGGCACCCCGTACCAGCTCTCGCCGGGACAGCTCCTCACCCAGACCCTGGTCACATCGGGCACGATGACGAACCGCATCGACCGCCTGGCGAAGAAAGGCCTGGTGGAACGCCTCCCCGACCCCAGCGACCGCCGCGGCGTCCTGGTCCGGCTGACCGCCGAGGGCAGGGACCGCGCGGACCAGGCCCTGGCGGGTCTGCTGGACCAGGAGCGCGCGATCCTCGCGGAGCTCACCCGGGCCCAGCGCGGCGAACTGGCGGGGCTGCTACGCCAGCTGACCGCCCCGTTCGACAACATCCCCGGCTAGGTCGGCGGGGCCGACCCCGGCCCGCCGGGCCAGGGCGACGGCGGCGAGCGTGGAGTGCACACCCAGCTTGCCCAGCACGTTCTGCATGTGCGTCCGCACCGTGTGAGGCGACAGATACAGGCGCTCGGCGACGGCCTTGCGCCCCAGCCCCGCCACCATGCACCGCAGCACTTCCCGCTCACGCGGAGTGAGGGACTCCACCAGCCGCTCGCTCTCCGTGCGGTGCTTGCGGGCGGCGGTCAGTTCCCGCAGCACACCGGTCAGCAGGGCCGGCGGCAGATGCGTCTCGTCCCGCAGCACGCCCCGGATGACCGTGAGCAGCCGGGACAGCGAGCAGTCCTTGGCGACCCACCCGCAGGCCCCGGCCTGAAGGGCGAGCGCGGCCCGGCGCGGGTCGTCCTTCTCGGCGAGCACGACGATCCGTACGTTCGGCTGCGCGGACCGCACGCCCGTGACGAGGGAGATCCCGTCCACGAGCCCGTCCTCGTTGCCCTCCTGCACGGGTACGGCCGGGCGGGCGCCCGGCACCTTGCCGCCCAGATCGGCGTCGACGAGCAGCACGTCGAACCGCCGCCCCTCGGCGACCGCCCGCTCCAGGCTGCGCAGCGCGGCGGGACCGCTGCCGGCCGCGGAGACCTCGACATCGGGCTCGGCGGCAAGGGCCGCCGCGAGTGACTCGGCGAAGATGCGATGGTCGTCGACGACCAGGACTCGGATGCGAACCACGTAACCCCCTTCCCCAGGCTCCTGAAGAGCAGGGGATACCCCATCGTCGGAAGACGGCACCGCGCGGGTACGACACCGGGGTGCCCGGATCTGCTGCATCTGTCCGTCCGTCCTCACAGCAGTCCGGCCGGGTCGCCGCAGCCGCACGGCCGCCGCCGTGCAGAAACCGCTACCCCCACCCCGGGTGTCGTACCCGGCTGTCTCGCCCCCTGATCGGCACCGGCCCCCACCGGTGCTGTTCATCAGAGTACGGCCGGGGGCCCGGAGCGGAAGGTTATTTGCAGAACTGACTGCCCTGCGCGTTTATGGTGTGCCGCATGTTCCGTCTTGAGACAGAAGTCGACAAGGCCCGACGTGATCTGCTCCGTACACGCCTGCGGGAAACGAACACGGCCGCCTCTCCGGTGCTGCGCGCCCTGCGCGGGACGCCGGACGAAAGGGACGTCCCGTTGCACGTGTGGGCTGTGAACGACACCGACGACGGCCTGGCGGGCGGCCTCGTCGGCTACACGTGGGCGACCTGGCTCCACGTCACCTACCTGTGGGTCGACGAACGCCTCCGGGGCCGGGGCATGGGTGCGCGGTTGCTTTCCGAGGCGGAACGCATCGCCGCCCGCGACCGCGGCTGCCGCGCGGCCCGCCTGGAGACATGGGACTTCCAGGCCCCGCGCTTCTACCAGAAGCAGGGGTACGAGGTGGCGTGCACGGTGCCGGACTATCCACCGGGGATCACGGAGTACATGCTGACGAAGCGGCTGGGCTGAAGACCTCGTTGCTGGCGCGGTCCGGCCCACGGATAGCGTTTGGTTCGCTTGACTTGTCCCCCCTCAACTGGAGCACACAGTGAACCGCCCTGCTCGGCTCGTGACAGCCGCGCTCACCGCATCCGCGGCCCTGCTGCTGACCGCCTGCGGCTCGGGGGGAGGTGACGGGGCGTCGTCCGACAAGATCGCCAATGTGGATTCGGCCGATTCGCCATCGGCCTCGCCGTCGGTGTCCGCGACGGCGGACGGGATCGATCGGCCGGAGATCAAGCTGCCTTCGGATATGAAGCTGGTCTTCGAGGGACAGCAGACGGGCGACACCGTCAAGGACGCGATCCTGGCGGACAACGAGAGAACCGTCAGCACGGTGTGGCAGGCCATGGCCTACGGGAACATGAAGAAGTCCGGGATGGGCTTCTACTACACGGACAGTGCGCTGGTCGGCATCTACCAGTACGCGAAGGGCGCCATCGCCAAGAAGACCAGCTGGGCCGGCACCCTGCGTTACTTCGACCGCCAACTGACGGTGTTCGACAAGAAGTCGGCGGCTCTTACGTACTGCGTCGACGAGAGCAAGGCCGACCTCAAGAACCGCGAGACGAACAAGCTTCGGGGCACCAAGACCACGCCCAACAGCTACGTCTTCTACAACCTCGGCCTGAAGAAGAACGAGGACGGTGTCTGGCAGACGTGGGATCTGACCGAGGACCGGGGATCGCGGAAGTGCCAGCCCTGACGTTGCACATCGGCCAGCCCCTCCCCCTCAGCCTCGCCGGGCAGCGTCAAGCGTCCGAAGATCACGCTGCCCCAGGAGTTCCGAGCGGACTTCGAGAACTGGTCGAACAGTGACCCGAAGCTTCAGGCGATCGTGGACGACGGCCGTGAGGAGCTGCGATCGAACGTCCAGTACCGCCTCCGGCTGGGCCGGACGTCCCAGGGCGTGTGGAAGACCACCTCGCTGACCACCGTCCCGGGGACGTGCAACTGACGCGGTTCGCGGCCCGGGCGCCCTCGTCCTCAGGACAAGGGCGCCCGGCATCTGCTGCGGAGTCTCAGCGCAGGCGGCGTGCTCCCGCCGACGGTACCGCCTCGAAGACGCGGGGTGTCTTGAAGCCCGCTGTGGCGAAGGCTTCCTGGATCGTCTTGGTGATCGGGTCCACGTCCGGCTCCTCCGCGAGGACGATCGCCGAGCCGCCGAAGCCGCCGCCGGTCATGCGGGCGCCCAGGGCGCCGGAGGTGAGGGCCGTGTCGACGACCAGGTCCAGTTCGGGACAGGAGATGCGGAAGTCGTCGCGGAGGGACGCGTGGCCGGCGATCAGGATCGGGCCGATCGCGCGGGTCTCGCCCGACTCCAGCAGGGACACCACCCGCTCGACGCGCTCGTTCTCCGTGACGATGTGACGGACCAGGCGGCGCACCTCCTCCTCGTCGCCGAGGCGGGCCAGGGCCGCGTCCAGGTCGGCGTAGGGGATGTCGCGCAGGGCGTCGACGCCCAGCAGGGCCGCGCCCTTCTCGCAGCCCTCGCGGCGCTTGCCGTACTCGCCCTCGCTGTGGGAGTGCTTGACCTGGGTGTCGACCACGAGGAGGCGCATGCCCTCGGCCGCCAGATCGAAGGGGATCTGGCGCTGGGAGAGGTCGCGGGTGTCGAGGAACAGGGCGTGGCCCGCCTCGCAGCACGCCGACGCGGTCTGGTCCATGATGCCGACCGGGGCGCCCACGTAGACGTTCTCCGCGCGCTGGCACAGGCGGGCCAGTTGCCAGCCCCGGAGGTTGAGGGAGAACAGGTCGTTCAGGGCCAGGGCCACGACCACCTCCAGCGCCGCCGAGGACGACAGGCCCGCGCCCGAGGGGACCGTGGAGGACAGGTGGATGTCCGCACCCGTCACCGCGTGGCCGGCCTCGCGCAGCGCCCACACCACGCCCGCCGGGTACGCCGTCCAGTTCTTGTCCGACTCGGGGGACAGGTCGTCCAGGCGGAGTTCGGTGACCCCGCCCTCGACGTCCGCCGAGTGGAGGCGGAGCACACCGTCCTCGCGGCGCGCGACCGCCGCCACCGCCTGGTGCGGCAGGGCGAACGGCATGACGAAGCCGTCGTTGTAGTCGGTGTGCTCGCCGATGAGGTTGACGCGGCCCGGTGCCGCCCAGACTCCGTGCGGCTCGGCGCCGTACAGCTCCGTGAACCGCTCGGCGACCGCTCCGGCGGCCTCGTCGGCAACAGCCTCGCTCATGCCTGACCCCTGACCCTTCGTTCCGTACTAGTTGCCGCGCCGCTGCGCGAAGTCCCAGGCGTCCGCGACGATTGCGTCGAGGTCCGCGCGGGACGGGTTCCAGCCCAGTTTCTCGCGGGCCGTGGCGGCCGACGCCACCAGGACCGCCGGGTCGCCGCCCCGGCGGGGGGCGACCACTTCCGGGATCGGGTGGCCGGTCACCCGGCGGACCGTCTCGATGACCTCGCGGACGGAGAAGCCGTTGCCGTTGCCGAGGTTGCAGATGAGGTGCTCGCCGGGGGCCGCGGCCGTCAGGGCGAGCAGGTGGGCCTCGGCGAGGTCCGCGACGTGGATGTAGTCGCGCACGCAGGTGCCGTCCGGCGTCGGGTAGTCGTCGCCGAAGACGGAGATCGCGTCGCGCCTGCCCTGCGCGACCTGCAGGACGAGCGGGATCAGGTGGGACTCGGGGTCGTGGCGCTCGCCGTGCTCGCCGTAGGCGCCGGCCACGTTGAAGTAGCGCAGCGAGACCGCGCCCAGTCCGTGGGCCGCCGCCTCGCCGGTGATCATGTGGTCGACGGCGAGCTTCGAGGCGCCGTAGGGGTTGGTCGGGGACGTCGGGGCCGACTCGGTGATCGGGACCTGCTCCGGCTCGCCGTACGTCGCCGCCGTGGAGGAGAAGACGAGCTTGCGGACGCCCGCCTCGCGCATCGCCGCGAGCAGGGCCATGGTGCCGCCGACGTTGTTGTCCCAGTACTTCTCCGGCTTCACGACCGACTCGCCGACCTGCGAGAACGCGGCGAAGTGCAGCACGCCGTCGAAGGAGGGGTCCAGCCACTTGGCGGCGTCGCGGATGTCGCCCTCGATGAAGGCGGCACCCGCCGGGACGCCCTCGCGGAAACCCGTGGAGAGGTTGTCCAGGACGGTGACCTCGTGACCCGCCTCCAGCAGGTGCTGGGCGACCACGCCGCCGACGTAACCCGCGCCGCCCGTCACCAGGTACTTCCCGCTCATGAACTCGCTACCTCTCGCAGTCGCTCGGCCGCGCGCTCCGGCGGCACGTCGTTGATGAACACGTTCATGCCGGACTCGGAACCCGCGAGAAACTTCAGCTTGCCGGAAGTGCGGCGGATGGTGAAAAGCTCGAGGTGGAGCGCGAAGTCCTCGCGCACGACCCCGTCGAACTCCTCCAGCGCGCCGAACGGGGCCTGGTGCCAGGCCGCGATGTACGGGGTCGGGGGCTCACCCTCACCGAAGATCCGGTCGAAGCGCCTCAAGAGTTCCAGATAAATCTTGGGGAACTCTGTGCGCGCGGCCTCGTCCAGCCCGAGCAGGTCGGGCACGCGGCGCTTGGGGTAGAGGTGGACCTCGTACGGCCAGTGCGCCGCGTACGGCACGAAGGCCACCCAGTGGTCGCCCTCCAGGACGACCCGCTCCTCGGCGAGTTCACGCTCCAGGACGGCGTCGAAGAGGTTCTCCCCGCCCGTCATCTCCTTGTGGGCCGCGACCGAACGCAGCATCAGGGCGGTACGCGGGGTGGTGAAGGGGTAGGCGTAGATCTGTCCGTGCGGGTGCTGGAGGGTCACGCCGATCTCGGCGCCCCGGTTCTCGAAGCAGAACACCTGCTCGACGGAGGGGAGATGGGACAGCTCCGACGTACGGTCCGTCCACGCCTCCAGCACCAGGCCGACCTGCTCCTCGCTCAGGCTCGCGAAGGACGCGTTGTGGTCGGACGTGAAGCAGACGACCTCGCAGCGGCCGGAGTCGCCGGCCAGCGAGGGGAAGCGGTTCTCGAACACGACGACGTCGTACGAGGAGTCCGGGATCTCGCTCAGCCGGTCGCCCTCGGAGGGGCACAGGGGGCACTCGTCGGCCGGCGGATGGTAGGTGCGGCCCTGGCGGTGCGAGGCGACGGCGACACTGTCGCCGAGCAGGGGGTCGCGGCGGATCTCGGACGTGGTGACGGTGCGGTCCAGCGGGCGGCGGTCGGCCGCGTCCCGCACGCTGTCGTCACGCAGGTCGTAGTAGATGAGCTCGCGACCGTCGGCCAGCCGGGTCGAGGTCTTCTTCACGCCGGACTCCTCATCCTTCAAACATAACCAAACATATCAAAACACGACCTCCCCCAATCGTCAACATCACAATCAAACAAAGAGCATCAGCCGACGTGTTCAATATCTGAAGGCGGAGGCGTAGATTCCGCGAGGTATCGGTTCGCGCAACGAAGCGAGGGCTCATGCATCCCCCCACCCACCTGGCAGCCGAGCTGCGACTCCCCACGAACTGGCTCGACTACACGATCCTCGGCATCTACTTCGTCGTCGTCCTCGGCATCGGCTTCGCCGCCCGCCGCTCGGTGAAGACCAGCCTCGACTTCTTCCTCTCCGGCCGTTCCCTGCCCGCCTGGGTCACCGGCCTCGCGTTCATCGCCGCCAACCTGGGCGCCACCGAGATCCTCGGCATGGCCGCCAACAGCGCGCAGTACGGCGTCTACACCACGCACTGGTACTGGATCGGCGCCATCCCGGCCATGGTCTTCCTCGGCCTGGTGATGATGCCCTTCTACTACGGCTCCAAGGTCCGCTCGGTCCCCGAGTTCCTGCTGCTGCGTTTCGACAAGGCGGCGCACCTGCTCAGCTCCGGCCTCTTCGCCTGCGCCGCCATCCTCATCGCCGGCGTCAACCTCTACGCCCTGGCCATCGTCGTCGAGGCGCTGCTCGGCTGGCCGCAGTGGGTGGCGATCGTGGTCGCCGGCTTCTTCGTCCTGGCGTACATCACCCTCGGCGGTCTGTCCTCGGCGATCTACAACGAGGTGCTCCAGTTCTTCGTGATCCTCGCCGCGCTCATCCCGATCACGGTGCTCGGCCTGAAGAGCGTCGGCGGCTGGGACGGCCTGTCCGACTCCCTCACCGAGTCCCGCGGCGCCGACTTCATGACCTCCTGGGGCGGCACGGGCATCGGCAGTGACAACCCGCTGGGCGCGAACTGGCTGACGATCGTCCTGGGCCTCGGCTTCGTCCTCTCCTTCGGCTACTGGACGACGAACTTCGCCGAGGTGCAGCGCGCCCTGTCCGCGAAGAACCTCTCGGCGGCCCAGCGCACACCGCTGATCGCCGCGTTCCCGAAGATCTTCATCGTGTTCCTCGTGATGATCCCGGGTCTGGTCGCCGCGGTGCTGGTCCCGAAGATCGGTACGTCCGGCTCCGACCTGCAGTACAACGACGCGATCCCCTACCTGATGGAGCAGCTGCTGCCCAACGGGGTGCTGGGCATCGCCGTGACCGGTCTCCTCGCGGCGTTCATGGCGGGCATGGCGGCGAACGTGTCGTCGTTCAACACGGTGTTCACGACCGACATCTGGGCGAAGTACGTCGTGAAGGGGCGCCAGGACGAGTACTACGTCCGCTTCGGCCGCCTGATCACCGCGATCGGTGTCCTGGCCTCCATCGGCACGGCGTTCCTGGCGTCGTCCTTCTCCAACATCATGAGCTACCTCCAGACGCTGTTCTCCTTCTTCAACGTGCCGATGTTCGTCGTCTTCATCATCGGCATGTTCTGGAGGCGGACGTCGATGAAGTCGGGCTTCTGGGGTCTGCTCGCCGGCACCACGGCCGCGATGGTCAACTACTTCGTCCTCTACAAGCAGGGCATCGTCGACATCCCCTCCGACCAGGGGGCCAACTTCGTGTCGGCCATCGCGGGGTTCGTCGCGGGCGCGGTCGTCATGGTGGTGGTGTCGCTCTTCACCGCGCCGAAGCCGGCCGAGGAACTCCAGGGGCTGGTCTACGGCACGACCTCGCCCGGCATGGCGGAGCCGCCGGCGCCGGGGGACGAGGCCTGGTACCGCAAGCCGGCGCTGCTGGGCTGGGGCGCGGTCGTCCTGGCCGCGGCCTGCTACATCCCGTTCTCGTTCTGACCCAGGGAGGCTGACAGAACATGTCCGAGTTCTACTCCGAGAAGGACGTGCAGCGGGAAGTCACCGAGCTGCAGGGCAAGTCGGCGACGGCCGCGCGGCTGTTCGACATCCGGCGGATCATCGGCGGGCTGTTCGTGGTCTACGGGGTGATCGTCACGATCGCGGGGATCACGGCGTCCGATGCCGACCTCGACAAGGCGGAGGGCGTGAACATCAACCTGTGGACCGGGCTGGGGATGCTCGCGCTGGGGGTGTTCTTCCTGGTCTGGCTGAAGCTGAGGCCGGTGGCACCTCCGCCGCCGGGTGTGGAGCCGGGGGACGAGGAACGCGTGGAGTAGCCCTGCGTCGTCCGGTACTCGGCGCCGGTGCTGGGGCCGGGTGGGTGCGCAACTCGGCGCGACGAGGTGCCGCTGCGCCCACCCGTGCCGCCCCAGCGGCACGACTGCCCGCAGCTGGGCGGCTACGGCTCCGGATCCGGGGCCCGGGTGAGTGGGGTTGCCCTGTCCAAGAGGCCCGTCCGTGCCGCCAGGGCCGCTGCCTCCAGGCGGGAGCCCACTCCCAGTTTCATCAGGACCCGTTGGACGTGGGTGCGGGCCGTGGAGGGGGCGATGCCCATGCCCGCCGCGATCAGGCGGGTGTCCTCGCCGTCGGCGACGCGGACCAGGACCTCCACCTCCCGCGGCGTGAGCATCGACAGCAACCGCTGGCCCTCGTCGTCCGGTTGGGCCGCCGGGTTGAGCAACTCGCTGAACGCGCCCTGCAGCAGTTGCGGCGCCACCGCCGCCTCCCCCGCCCGGGCCTTCATGATCGCCCGCTCGACCCCCTCTATGCGCTCGTCATGACGTACGTAGCCGGACGCGCCGGCAGCGAAGGCGGCCGCGATGCCGCGCGGGCTGGGCACCGGCCCCAGGACCAGGACCGCCACCTGCGGACGCTCCCGCTTGATCCGCACCACCGGGTCGAAGATCCCCGGCTCCGCCGGCGTGGCCGTCCCCAGCAGGCACACCTCCGGCGCCCGCGTGATCACCAGCTCCGCCGCCCCCGCGGCCGGCGCCGCCGCGGCCAGCACCCGGTGCCCCCGCAGCTTCAGCGCCGAGGCCAGCGCCTCCGCCAGCAGTCGGTGGTCGTCGACCACCATGAGCCGCACTCCCATCGAGTAACCCCCCAGTCACCCCGGTCCCCCCAGATGGAAGCCCCCCGGCTCCCCCGCCTTCATGCCCCCGGAAGCTACACGCTTGTTCGACGTTGCGCTCCCCCTACCGGCGAGAATCGCCCCGATCGTCGAAATTCCTCTCATACGAGGTTGACCGAACCAAACGCGAACGGTCCCGCCCCTGAACAGGGACGGGACCGTATCCGCACTCAGTCGATCACCGAGCGGACACCGAACGATCAGCTCGTACCGAAGCCGACCGCCAGGTACTCCTTCTCCCTCGTACTGCTGGTCCGCTTGCTGGCGTACACCTTGGACATGAACAGGTGCCCGTCGCCGTACAGCAACTCGGAGTACTCCGGCGACATGCCCGCCTCCACGTCCCGCACCGAGTCGTTCGCCGGGTTCTCCAGCAGCTTCGTCTGCTTGAAGCTGCCCCCGTCGATGCTGACGATCTGACCGCCCTTGTCGTACGGCGGCCGCTTGTACGCGATCAGGTTGCCGCCGTCCATGCGCAGCGGCGAGATCGTGTAGCCGTCGCCCGCGTCGGCCCGCTGCCCGGTCTGCTTGCCGGTGGTGAGGTCGAAGGCGACGATCTCGTTGGTCTGGCTGTACTCGCCGGTGCCGTCGTGCTCCTCGGTCGGCAGGTACAGCCGGTCGTTGCCGACGGCCAGCAGGTTGCAGTGCTCGATGCGGGTGACGCCCTCGCAGCGGGCCGCGAACTGCTCGCCCGGCGCGGAGATGCGCGTGCGCAGCTTGCCGGTCTTGTTGTCGATGGAGAAGAAGTCGGAGATGCCGCTGCCGTCGCCCGCTGAGTCGCCGACGTCGGCGGCCACGACGAGCGGGTTGGTCGACACGATGCTCGCGTACTCGATGCCCTGGGTCATCTTGTACTCCGAGATCACCTTCCCGGACTTCGGGTCGATGGTCTGGATGTGCAACTGCCGCTGCTCGTACGTGCCGCACTTGCGCACCGCGACCAGCTTCTCGCCGCCGCCGTACCCGGCGTCGTAGCAGGAGTCGGTCGGCTTCGGGCTCCACAGGAGCTTGCCTGAGACGTCGAAGGCGCCGCCGCCGCTGGTGCTGCCGACGGCGACGGTGTCGCCGCTGATCGTGACGTTGTCGAAGCTGATCAGCTGGTCACCGGTCTTGAGGGTCTTGGTCCACAGCTTCTTGCCGGCGTCGAGGTCGATCAGGGCGATCTGGCTGCACCCGTGCGACGGGTCGGCCTTGGTCGGCATCGCCGGCTGGTAGAGGATCGCCGTCATGTTGTCGTCGGTGACGTGGCGGCTGGCCTGGCAGACCGGGCCGTCCAGCGGGATCGTCCACTGCTCGGCGCCCTTGTCGCGGTCGTAGCCGACGATCTCGGCGACCCCGCTCTTGGCGTACGTCTTGTCGGTGAGCCACGAGCCGGAGACGACGACCGTGCTGTCGTTCTTCACCTCGGGCATCGGGACCTGGAAGAGGACCTTGGCGCCGGTGTCGGCCGGGGCCTTCTCCTTGCCGCCGGAGGTGGTGCCGCCGTTGTTGTCGTCCGTGCCGCCGGTGGTGCCGCCGGAGCTGGCCGTGTCGTCCTTCTTGCCGTCGTCCTTGGACGTGGAGTACCAGACGCCGCCGCCGACGATCAGGGCGATCGCCACGACCGCGGCGACGATGATGGCCAGCTGCGCGTTGAACTTCCGTCCCCCGCCCGGCTGTCCCGGCTGCGGCTGGAGCGGCATGGTCGGCTGCTGATAGCCGTAACCGGGCTGCCCGTATCCCGGCTGCCCGTATCCCGGCTGGCCGTAAGGCGCCTGCGGCGGCTGCTGGCCGGGATAGCCGTAGCCGGGCGGCGCCTGCGGCGACTGGGGCGGCTGGGGCGCCTGTGGAGCCCCCTGCGGATAGCCATACCCCTGCTGCGGCTGCTGCGCGGGCGGCGGGGGCGGCGTCTGCGGAGCCTGCGGGGCGGCCGGTGGAGGCGTCTGCGGGGCCTGCGGGTAGCCGTACCCCGGCTGCGGGGTCTTCCCGAGGTTCGGCCCGCCCGTCGGCGGGCCCTGCGGGGGCTGGTCCTGGGGCGGCCCGAAGCCACCCCCCGGCGGGGGCTGTTGAGGCGGCGGAGGCGGCGGCTGGGTCATGGCGTGAGTACCTCGGGGAAGGGGACGGACGACGAAAGCGAAGGCGAAAGCGGGAGGGGAAGAGTCACTTGCCGTAGGCGAGCATCAACTTCTCCTTCGTGTCGTCGTTTCCGCTCAGCCGGGTGGTCGAGATGTAGAAGCGCCCGTCGACCCAGTCGGTGTCCTTGGAGAAGAAGCCGTTCTCGATGTCCGCCGCGCCCTGCGGGTTCTGGAGCAGCTTGACCGGCTTGTGGCCGCTGCCGCCGGTCGGGATGGACACGATCTGGCCGCCCGCGTCGTACGACGGCTGCACATAGGCGATGAGCTTGCCGCCCTCGACCTTCATCGGCAGCATCGATTCGTCGGCCGGGGACTTCACCCGCCACTTCTCCTTGCCGTCGGCGAGGTTGACCGCGACGATCTCGTTGGCGCCGGTGGTCGCCTCCGTCGGGAGGTAGAGCGTGGTGTCGTCGACGGCGACGCCCTGGCAGCCCTGGAGGTCGCGTTCGAGGATGGCCCAGCCGCACTCGGGGGCGAAGTCCTCGTCGAAGGCGACCTGCGAGCGGAACTTGCCGCCGGAGGTGAAGGTGGAGATGTTCCAGGCCTTCTTGTCCTTGTTGGTGCTGTAGACGACCAGCGGGCTGACCGAGTAGGTGCGCGCGACCCGCCAGCCCTTGTCGAACGGCTGGGTCCACTTGGCGTCGCCGGTTCGCGGGTCGAGCTCCTGGACCTCGTCGTGCTCCTTCGAGGTGCCGGCACCGCAGGAGGAGACGGCGATCAGCTTCTCGCCGCCGGCGAACGCGGACGGGAAGCAGGCGGCGCCGTACTTCTTCTTGTCGAAGAGCTTGTCGCCGCTGGTGACGTCGTAGGCCGTGCCGGACTGGGAGCGGCCCACCATCAGCGTCTTGCCGGTGATGGACAGTTCGACGGAGAGCGTGGAGTCGAACAGGGCGCCGTCGGCGATCTCCTGCTTCCAGCCCTTGTCGCCGGTGTTGAGGTCGATCTCCTGGAGCTGGTTGCACTTGGCGCGGTCGCTGCCGCCGCTCATGTACGCGACGAAGATCTTGTCGTCGGACGTCTTCTGCGGGGTCGTCGCGCAGATCTTCTGCGGGAAGGTGATCGCGTCCCAGGTGGGCTTGCCGTCAGCGACGTTGTAGGCGGAGAGCTGCTTGTATGCCGCCTTCACCGCGGTCTTGTCGGTGATCCACATGCCGGCGGCGTCGGCGCCGGAACCGGGCGCGTCGGGCGCCTCCTTGTACCAGAGGACCTTCGCCTCGCCCGCCTGGCGGCCCTCGTTGAGGTCCTCCGGGTCCTCGCCGCCGTCGCCGCCGCCGTCACCGGGGTTGACCGGAGCGGAGGAGGCGGGCTTGCCGTCGTCGGTCGGCTGGGCGACGGGCTTCTTCTCGTCCTTGCCGTCGTCGCCGGTGACCGCCCACACGGTGGCGCCGGCCACGAGCAGCACGGCCACGGCGGCGCCGATGATCAGGGCGGGCTTGCCCTTGAAGGGGTTGCCGGAGCCGCCCCCTGGCGGGGTGCCGGGCGCGCCCGGGTACTGCGGCTGCTGCGGGTAGCCGTAGCCGGGCTGGCCGTACGGGCCCGGCTGCTGCGGCTGGCCGTAGGGGCCGGAGTTGTAGGGTCCCGGCTGCCCGTACGGCCCCGGCTGCTGCGGGGGCTGCTGGGGATAGCCGTATCCCGGCTGCGGCGGCCCCTGCGGGGGCGGCGGCGGCGTCTGGGGCGGCCCCTGGGGCGGCGGCGGGGTCTGCGGTGCCCCGAAGCCACCACCCTGCGGCGGCTGGTTCTGCGGTGCTCCGAAGCCACCGTGCGGTGGCTGATTGGGCGGCTGAGTCATCAGCGGCTCCCCCGTTCGATCACTGATTTTTAGCCACGCCCTGAGGTACGCGATGGGCTCAGAGTCGCTTCATAAAGTTCTAAGACGGCTCTTTCTATCACCCCGTTCCGACAACGGGCCGGGCCGTATCACCCCCTGTTCCCAAGGGAGGACCGGCCCGTGATGCCGTCGTTATGCGCCTTCACGCACCCTTCACGCGTCCTCGGCGAGTTCCAGCCAGCGCATCTCGAGCTCCTCGCGCTGACCGGCCAACTCGCGCAGCTCGGCGTCCAGTTCCGCCACCTTCGAGAAGTCCGTGGCGTTTTCGGCGATCTGGGCGTGGAGCTTGGTCTCCCTCTCGGAGACCTTGTCGAGCTGCCGCTCGATCTTCTGGAGTTCCTTCTTGGCGGCGCGCTGGTCGGCGGCGCTCTTCTCCGGGGCGGCGGTCCGCGGCGCCGCGGCGGGCGTCGAGGCGGCCGCGGCCTCCTCCATGCGCTGCCGCCGCTCCAGGTACTCGTCGATGCCGCGTGGCAGCATCCGCAGGGTGCCGTCGCCGAGCAGGGCGAACACCCGGTCGGTGGTGCGCTCGATGAAGAACCGGTCGTGGGAGATGACGATCATCGAGCCGGGCCAGCCGTCGAGCACGTCCTCCAGCTGCGTCAGCGTCTCGATGTCGAGGTCGTTGGTGGGCTCGTCCAGGAAGAGGACGTTGGGCTCGTCCATGAGCAGCCGCAGCAGCTGGAGCCGCCGCCGCTCACCGCCGGAGAGGTCCCCGACCGGCGTCCACTGCTTCTCCTTGGTGAAGCCGAACGTCTCGCACAGCTGCCCGGCCGTCATCTCCCGCCCCTTGCCCAGGTCGACGCGCTCACGCACCTGCTGCACGGCCTCCAGCACGCGCGTGGCCGGGTCGAGTTCGGCGACCTCCTGCGAGAGGTAGGCCAGCTTGACGGTCTTGCCGACGCGGATGCGGCCACCCACCGGCTGGGCGTCGCCGTCGGTCCGGGCCGCCTCGGCCATGGCCCGCAGCAGGGACGTCTTCCCGGCGCCGTTGACGCCGACGAGACCGATCCGGTCGCCGGGCCCGAGCTGCCAGGTGACGTGCTTGAGGAGGACCTTGGGACCGGCCTGGACGGTGATGTCCTCCAAGTCGAACACGGTCTTGCCCAGCCGGGTGGAGGCGAACTTCATCAGCTCGCTGCTGTCCCGGGGCGGCGGTACGTCCGCGATGAGCTCGTTGGCGGCCTCGACGCGGAAGCGCGGCTTGGACGTACGGGCGGGTGCCCCGCGGCGCAGCCAGGCCAGCTCCTTGCGGACGAGGTTCTGCCGCTTGACCTCCTCGGTGGCGGCGATGCGCTCGCGCTCGGCCCGGGCGAAGACGTAGTCGGAGTAGCCGCCCTCGTACTCGTAGACGTCTCCGCGCTGGACGTCCCACATGCGCGTGCACACCTGGTCCAGGAACCAGCGGTCGTGGGTGACGCAGACGAGCGCCGACCGGCGGTTCTGCAGGTGCCGGGCGAGCCAGGCGATGCCCTCGACGTCGAGGTGGTTGGTGGGCTCGTCGAGGACGAGCAGGTCCTGCTCCTCGATGAGCAGCTTGGCGAGCGCGATGCGGCGCCGCTCACCGCCGGACAGCGGACCGATGACGGTGTCGAGCCCCTTGGGGAACCCCGGCAGGTCGAGCCCGCCGAACAGGCCGGTCAGCACGTCCCTGACCTTGGCGACGCCCGCCCACTCGTGGTCGGCCATGTCGCCGATGACCTCGTGGCGGACGGTGGCCTCCGGGTCGAGGGAGTCGTGCTGCGTGAGCACGCCGATGCGCAGTCCGCCGGAGTGCGTGACGCGCCCGGTGTCGGCCTCCTCCAGCCTGGCGAGCATGCGGATCAGCGTGGTCTTGCCGTCGCCGTTGCGGCCCACGACGCCGATGCGTTCCCCTTCGGAGACGCCGAGGGAGACGCCGTCGAGCAGGGCGCGGGTGCCGTACACCTTGCTGACGTTCTCGACATTGACCAGGTTGACGGCCATTTCTCTCCTGACAGGGGGGACGATCGACCCTCCAGGGTAGTCGGGCGGGGCGGTGCTCCGTCCGGGGCCGTCAGGAGCCCCCGGCGGCCTCTTGACGGCGCTGGTACCGCCACACGTCCATCAGCCTCTCGTCGTACGGCAGCTCCGCGTCGGCAACGACGGGACCGATCCGGTGCTCGGCCTCCACACAGCGCGGATCGTCGCGGTAGGCCAGGCCGGACACGGCCTCGATGCGGACCGGCTGCCATTGGTCATGAGTGAGTGCGACCAGCGCGTCCCCGACCTCGGGCTCGCGCCCCCGGTAGTTCGCGAGCCAGCGGCACGCCGCCTCGCGTACGCCGGGGTCCTCGTCACGGGCCAGGGTGAGCACCGCGGTGAGGCTCTCGGGGCGGGCCAGGGACCGGCCGTCCTCGGATTTCTGCAGGGCGTCCGTCACCAGGGCGCGTACCCGGGGGTCCGGGTGGGCGAGGTGCGACAGGCCGGCCTCCTCGATCTCCGGGGCGCTGTCGTGGGTCATCGCCTGGAGGATGACCGCCAGCACCTCCGGGTCCTCCTCCTGTTCGGCCCAGGGCACGAGCTCCCTCCCCCGCTCCCAGAACGGGGCGCGTCCCGTGACGAGGTCTCCGAAGATCAGCGACAGCAGCAGGTCGGCGGCGAGGAGGCGGTGCAGCCGGTCGGGGTGGTTGAGCAGGTCCCTGCTCCACTGCCAGGTCTCCTCGTCGACCCGGCGGCCCAGCGTGAACACCACGTCGGACCACACCATGTGGTCCCGGTCGGGGTGGGCGAGGGCACGCGCGACCAGTTCGTCGAAGGACGTACGGATCCCGTAGCGCTCTTCCATGGAGGTGAGCACCGCCCGGTGCTCGTCGCGCACGGTCATCCCGCCGAGCGTGAGCTGCTCGCACCAGCAGCCGACCTCGTCGTCCTCGACCCGGCTCCGCTCGACGGGCCCCGTGAGGCCGGTGAGCCGGCGCAGCTCCGCCTCCACGCCCGCCTCGGTCCAACGGCGGGCCCGGGCCAGCAGCCCCTCGCGCTCCGGCGCGGGGAGCGGCACCCGGTGGGAGGCGAGCGCGTCGACCATGTGATGTGACCCACTGTCCACGGCCCGCAGCAGCGGGGTGCTGCCGTCGGGCAGCCGGCGCAGGGGGTCGGCTCCGGCCTCCAGCAGCGCTTCGGCCACGGGTTCGTCGTACGCCGCCACCGCCCGGCACAGGACCGGGAGGCCGTCGTCGAGGGTGTCGGGGTCGGCCCCGGACTCCAGCAGGGCCCGGACCTCGTCCACGTCTCCGCGCCGTACGGCCGTGACCAGTTCCTCCACGCCTTCGCCCCCACTGTTCGAGTGTTCGAGAACAACCGGGGGAGCCTAAGTGCCGGGAACCGGCCGCCGCACGGGATTACCTCGTCGTGTGACGCCCGGCGACCGTCGCCCCCGGTGCCGGGCCCGACGCCGTCCGTACGGTCCGGCACGTGCCGGAGGCCACCAGCGCCTGCGCGACCGCCGCCGCCGACTCCGGGCCGCGGACGAGGAACGCCGTGGTCGGGCCCGAGCCGGAGACCAGGGCGGCAAGGGCGCCGGCGGCCCGGCCCGTGGCCAGGGTGCCGGCGAGTTCCGGGAAGAGGGAGAGGGCGGCGGGCTGGAGGTCGTTGGAGACGGCGGCGGCGAGTGCGTCCGGGTCGCCCTTCGCCAGGGCGGCGAGGAGTTCCTGGGAGGCGACGGGCTCGGGGATGTCCGTGCCCTCGCCGAGCCGGTCGAACTCCCGGAACACGGCCGGGGTGGACAGGCCGCGGCCGGCCATCGCGAACACCCAGTGGAAGGTGCCGCCGACCTCCAGGGGCGTCAGCTGCTCGCCCCGCCCGATGCCCAGCGCGGCCCCGCCGACCAGGCTGAACGGCACGTCACTGCCCAACTCGGCGCAGATCTCGAGCAGTTCCTCCCGGGAGGCGCCGGTCCCCCACAGCGCGTCACAGGCGACCAGCGCGCCGGCGCCGTCCGCGCTGCCGCCCGCCATGCCGCCGGCGACGGGGATGTCCTTGGCGATGTGAATGTGGACGTCGGGCGTACGGCCGTACCGCCCGGCGAGCGCCTCGGCCGCCCGGGCGGCCAGGTTCGTACGGTCCAGGGGGACCTGGCCGGCGTCCGGGCCCTCGCAGGTGAGGCGGAGCTCGTCGGCCGGGGTGACGGTGACCTCGTCGTAGAGGCCGACCGCGAGGAAGACGTTGGCCAGGGGGTGGAAGCCGTCGGGGCGGGCGGCGCCGACCGCCAGCTGGACGTTGACCTTGGCGGGGACCCGGACCGTCACGCTCACGCGGATTCCTCCTGCTGGTGCTGGTGCTGCTTGTGCTCCGCGATCCGCGCGAATTCCTCCACGGTCAGCGACTCGCCCCGCGCCTGCGGGGAGACCCCGGCGGCGACGAGGGCGGCCTCCGCGGCGGCGGCGGACCCGGCCCAGCCGGCGAGCGCGGCCCGCAGCGTCTTGCGGCGCTGGGCGAAGGCGGCGTCGACGACGGCGAACACCTCACGCCTGGAGGCCGTCGTCTTCAGCGGCTCGGCCCGGCGGACGAGGGAGACCAGGCCGCTGTCGACGTTGGGCGCGGGCCAGAAGACGTTCCGTCCGATGGCACCGGCCCGCTTGACCTCGGCGTACCAGTTGGCCTTGACCGACGGGACGCCGTACACCTTCGAGCCGGGCGGGGCGGCGAGGCGGTCGGCGACCTCCGACTGGACCATGACCAGGGTGCGTTCGATGCTCGGGAAGGCCTCGAGCATGTGCAGCAGGACCGGGACGGCCACGTTGTAGGGGAGGTTGGCGACCAGCGCGGTCGGGGCGGGGCCGGGCAGCTCCGTGACGTGCATCGCGTCGGAATGGACGAGGGCGAAGCGGTCGGCGCGGTCGGGCATGCGAGCCGTGATGGTCGCGGGCAGCGCGGCGGCGAGCACGTCGTCGATCTCGACGGCGGTGACGCGGTCGGCGACCTCCAGCAGGGCGAGCGTCAGTGACCCGAGGCCCGGGCCTACCTCGACGACCACGTCGTCGGAGTGGACCTGTGCGGTGCGGACGATGCGGCGGACGGTGTTCGCGTCGATCACGAAGTTCTGGCCGCGTTGTTTGGTGGGGCGTACGCCGAGGGATGCCGCGAGTTCGCGGACGTCGGCGGGGCCGAGGAGGGCGTCGGGGGTGGGGCTGGTCACGGGGACAAGGGTACGGGGGGTTTGGGGGGCCGGGTTTCTTGGTGCTCGGCGTTGGGGGTGGGGGCGTTGCGCAGCCCGGCGGTGCGGGGTGCCGCTGCGCCCACCCGTGCCGCCCTTGGCGGCACGATTGCCCGCAGCTAAGGCGTCATCCGCGCAAACGCCCGCCGCAGTGCGGCCAAGGACTCGCCCCTCTCCGTACGTACAGCTTCTTCGCGCGGTATGTCTGTTCCGCCGCCGGGGCGTCCTGGGGGCGGCCCTTGCCGCCGAGGGCCTGCCAGGTGTGGGTGTCGAACTGGTACAGGCCGCCGTAGGTGCCCGACGAGTCGACCGCGTCGGGGCGGCCGCCGGACTCGCAGGCCGCGAGGCCCTGCCAGTCGAGGTGGTCGGCGCCCTCGACGGACGCCGGTCGCGGCTTGGTACCGACCTTCACCAGCTGCGGGCGCGGTTCGCGCACCACCTCGGACCTGATCCGGCGCGGCTTCTGCTTGACGCCGTTGACGGTGCGCAGGGAGTAGGTGACCCGGCGCAGGCCGGGCCGGCCCGCCTCTTCGACGACCTCCGTGCCGCGGAACAGGGTCGGGTCGTCGGTCCGCCGCACCTGGAACGGGATCGGCTCCTCACGGACCTCCCTGCCGCCGGTGATCCGCAGCACCGTGACGGTCTGCCCGTCGCGCGGGAAGCTCCCCTGCGGGACCGACGTGGTGTCCTGGCCGCGCAGGGTGATCCCGGCCTCCTCCACGGCCTCCCGCACGGTCGCCGCGTTGGTGCGGACGGTGCGGGCCCGGCCGTCGGCCATGATCGTGACGGTGCGCTCGGTCCGCACGTCCAGCGCGAGACCTTCCCGCCCGATACGCCGTGAGCGCGAGGTGGACACGTACGCGCCCTCCTGTCGCACCCCCAGCTGCCGGAGCGCACCCTCCACGGTGTGCGCCGTCGTCCACACCTCGCTGCGCTGTCCGTCGAGGGTGAGCCGCACGGGGCGGCCGTAGCGCACGGCGACCTCGTCGCCGCTGGCGATCTCCGTGCCGGGGCGGGGCGTCACCGCGTCGTGGGCGCCGACGTCGACGCCCTCCTCGGCCAGCAGCTCGGTGACGTCGTCGGCGAAGGTGTGCAGCGTGCGCGCCTTGCCGTCGACGTTCAGCTCGATCGCCTTGTCCTTGGCGACGAACGCCGTGGTGCCGCCCGCCAGGAAGGCGACGACCAGGGCCTGCGGGAGCAGCCGCCGCATGGAGCCGTCGCCCGGCCGCTCGACGTACCGCGCCTTGCGCCGGCGCGCGGACCGCCGGTGCGAGCCGGCGCGCGACTCGGCGCGGGCTTCGGCGCGCGCCTCCGCGCGCGAGGTGCGCGGGGGAGGCACCTCGTAGGCGGGCCGGTAGGTGTCCTCGTAGGCGGCGGGCGCCCCGGGCGTCGTCCCGTACCCGAGCGTCTCGGCACTGTGCGGATCGGCGGGCGGCGCGTCGAAACCGCCGTACAGCGTGTCCGCGTAGGCCGGGCCGGACGGCTCGTAGGCCTTGTGCGCCTCGTACGTCTCGTACGTGTTGTACGTCTCGTATGTCTCGTACCGCGAGTTGCTCACGCCGACACGCTCCAGGGGCCGGAGGGGGTCCAGAGGGGTCCGGATCGGGCCCACAGAACCTAGCGGAGCGTTCGTCACTCTCCAAAGCGACGCGACTACGCACAGTCGTACGGTGAGGCGGGCGGAAGGGTTGTTACTGCTGCCGCTTGGTCGAGCGTATGCGTGTATGAGCGAGTGTGAGTGAGTGCCGGTACTGCCGACGAGGAGACCCAGCCGGCTCCGGAGTCAGGGGAACCGAAGTTTGCCTGTCGAATGGGTGACCTTTGCGGCTGGGGCTCGTTGGATGCGGTGCCGGATCGTCGACATCGGGCCGGGGGTGACGTGGGCGGGCTGCGGAAGGTGGCAGCGCCGTTTGCGGTGCCCGGCCCCTCAGGGGTGGCGATCCGAGCCCGATTGCGGGTCTCGGAGGCGGACGCGGCCGTATTGGCCGAGGTCGGTACGTTCCTGGGCGCGCTGGCATCCCGGGATCTCGCGGTGCGCTCCCGCCAGGGGCTGGCCCATGATGCCGCCACGTGGGCTGCTCGTAAGCGGGAGCTGACCGGGGACTCGTCGGCGCGGTGGGCGGGCAGCATCACCAAGGCCACCCATGACCAGTGGGCGCTGGCCCGGCGCGGACAGATGGCGGAGATGGCGTGGCTGCGTGGGCAGATCACCGCGATCGAGGCCCGGCTGGCGCGTCCGCTGGGCGCCAAGGCGAACAAGCGCGAAGGGCTGGTGCGCGGGTACGGCTCGCGGGCGGAGTGGCACGCCAAGGCCCGCCGCCTGCACACGCTGAAAGACCGGCTGACGGCTGTGGAGGCGGACTGGGCGGCGGGCCGGGTGCATGTGGTGCGGGGCGGCAAGCAGCTCGCTCATCTGCGCCACCACCTGGACCAGGCCGGGCTGGAGGAGGCGGCCTGGCGTCAGCGGTGGGAGGCGGCGCGGATGTTCCTGGCCGCCGACGGGGAGTCCGGCAAACGCTTCGGCAACGAGACCATCCGCATCACCGACTCCGGGCAGGTCTCGATCAGGCTGCCGGCCGCCCTGGCGCGTCTGGCCAACGCCCCGCACGGCCGCTACGTCCTTGACGCCACCGTGGTGTTTAAGCACCGGGGCGAGGAATGAGCGGACCGGGTTACGGACAACCGGGCGGTGGCCTACCGCATCCACCACGACCCGGTCCGTCACCGCTGGTATGTCACCGCTTCCTGGCAGCGCCCAGCTGTCCCGGTCCTGCCGATGGATGCGGCGTTGGCCAAGGGGGTGGTGGCGGTGGACATGAACGATGACCACCTGGCCGCCTGGCGGCTGGATGTGCACGGCAACCCCGTCGGCGAACCCCAGCGCTTCTTCTACGACCTGTCCGGCACCGCCGCCCATCGGGACGCTCAGATCCGCCATGCGCTGACCCGGCTGCTGCACCACACCCACCGCCGCGGGGCTGCCGCCATTGCGATCGAGGACCTCGACTTCACCGACGGCACCAGCCGGGAGCGGCACGGCCGTAACAAGCGGTTCCGCCGTCTGATCTCCCGCTTCCCCACCGCGAAGCTGAAGGCGCGGCTGGTGTCGATGGCCGCCGAGCAGAACATCGCGATCGTCGCGGTGGATCCGGCCCACACCTCCCGGTGGGGTGCTCAGCACTGGCAGCAGCCCCTGACCACACCCCACCGTGAGCATGAGCCCTGGCAACAGGACTCACTCCCGCTCAGTCTTTAGGAACGGTCAGTAACCGAACGCCCGTGCCGTGTTCGCCGCGAGAGCCGTCGCCAGCGTGTCCTCGTCGATGCCGCGCACCTCGGCCATGGCCCGCACCGTGATCGGCACGAGGTACGGGGCGTTGGGCCGGCCGCGGTACGGCACCGGCGTGAGGAAGGGCGCGTCGGTCTCCACCAGCAGCAGCTCCAGCGGGGCCACCGCCACCGCGTCCCGCAGGTTCTGGGCGTTCTTGAAGGTGACGTTGCCGGCGAAGGACATGAAGTAGCCCGCGCTCGCGCAGATCCGAGCCATCTCGGCGTCGCCGGAGTAGCAGTGGAAGACGGTCCGCTCGGGGGCGCCCTCCTCCTTCAGGACGCGCAGAACGTCGTCGTGGGCCTCGCGGTCGTGGATGACCAGGGCCTTGTCGTGCCGCTTGGCGATCTCGATGTGGGCGCGGAAGGACCTCTCCTGCGCCTCCTTGCCCTCGGGGCCGGTGCGGAAGTAGTCGAGGCCCGTCTCACCGACGCCCTTGACCTGCTCCAGCGCGGCCAGCCGGTCGATCTCGGCGAGCGCCTCGTCCAGGGCCGCCTGGCCGCCGGGTTCGCGCGCGCCCTGCCTCGACCAGCCGTCCGGGTCGCCGTGGACGATCCGGGGCGCCTCGTTCGGGTGCAGGGCGACCGCCGCGTGGACGGCGTCGTACGCCGCGGCCGTGTCGGCCGCCCAGCGGGAGCCCTTGAGGTCGCAGCCGACCTGCACGACGGTCGTCACTCCGACGGACGCCGCCTTCGCCAGCGCCTCCTCGACCGTGCCGGACTGCATGTCCAGGTGGGTGTGGGAGTCGGCGACCGGCACCCGGAGGGGTTCCGGGAGCGGGGGCGCGGCATGCTTGCCGGAGTCATTCGAGGGCATGCCCCGATCCTACGAAAGGGGTACGCCCTCCCCGATGGGGGAGGACCGGGGAGGGCGTCGACAAGGGGAGCCTGACGGGTCAGCTCGCCTTGCGCTGGAAGGGGTGCAGCAGGTCGGACAGGTGCCAGTGGTGGTCCTCGGCCTGTTCGCGCTCACCCTCGGCCTCGGCGTCGGCCGCCGGGGCCTGGACGGGGCCGGCCTGCGGGGGCACGCGGTGGGGCCGGTGCGCCGCGTTGCGCGCCGACTCGACCCGCCCGGGCCGCATGATCCGCACGAGGTGTCCGTCGCAGTTCTGGCACGTGGGCTTGCTCAGCGGGGAGGGCACGACCTGGCCGTCCGCCACGTAGAGGACGAACTCGTGCCCCGCGGCGTCCGTGTGGTGCTCTATCTCGTACGACTGCTCCCAGCCGTACCCGCAGCGCATGCACGCGAAGGAGTACGACTCGTTGACGACGGCACTCGCACCGGCGCGGAGCCCGGTCTGCCCTGTGATCTCACTCATGCCAGCTCCTGTTCCGCTGTGGCGTGAGGGCGATTCCGCCCCCGCACCCCAGTGGACTGCTCGGCTGGACCGATGGCAGCAGACCTGTCGACTATTGGCGCCGTTTTGGGGGTTCCTTGCCCCAGCTCCCCGTCGCCTTTGCCCACCCATGAGATGCGCCCCAAAGGGGCGCGGGGAACTGCGCGAGCAACCACACACGACGGTCAGCCGGCATTCTTCGCAGCAACCACCGCATCGAACACCACCCTCTTCGGCACCCCGGCCTCAACCGCCACCGCGGCAATGGCCTCCTTGCGCCGCTCCCCCGCCTCCTCCCGCACCCGGACCCTCCGCACGAGCTCCTCGGGCCCGATCTCCTCAGGCCCCTTCTCAGGCGCCCCCTCCACCACGACGGTGATCTCCCCGCGCACACCCTCCGCGGCCCACGCGGCGAGCTCCTCCAGCCCGCCCCGCCGGACCTCCTCGTACGTCTTGGTCAGCTCCCGGCACACCGCGGCCCGCCGCTCGGCCCCGAAGACCTCGGCCATCGCCGCGAGCGTGTCGTCGAGCCGGTGCGGAGCCTCGAAGTAGACGAGCGTGCGCCGCTCCCCGGCCACCTCCCGCAGCCGCCCCAGCCGCTCCCCCGCCTTGCGCGGCAGGAACCCCTCGAAGCAGAACCGGTCGACGGGCAGCCCGGACAGCGCGAGCGCGGTGAGCACGGCGGACGGCCCGGGCACGGCGGTGACCCGGACGTCGCGCTCCACGGCGGCGGCGACCAGCCGGTACCCGGGGTCCGACACCGACGGCATCCCGGCGTCCGTGACGAGCAGCACACGCGCCCCGCCGACCAGTTCCTCGACCAGTTCCGGGGTCCGCGCGGACTCGTTGCCCTCGAAGTACGACACCACCCGCCCCTTGGGTGTGACGCCGAGCGCCTGGGTCAGCCGCCGCAGCCGCCGCGTGTCCTCGGCGGCGACGACATCGGCTCCGGCCAGTTCCTCGGCGAGCCGGGGCGGGGCGTCCGCGGTGTCGCCGATGGGGGTGCCTGCGAGTACGAGGGTTCCGGTCACGCCCTCCATCCTCCCAGGGACCGGGGACGCACACTCCGCCCAGGGGCGGAGGACGGGGACGCATACCGGCCATGCACGGGACTCACACAGCACGGTTCCCTACGATGGCGCGGTGACCAGTACCGCGTCCTCCACGGACACCCGGCAGGGCCAGGCGCCGCACGAGCAGCGGCCGTCCTGGCAGCAGCGGCTGCGCCGCTTCGGCTACCAGCAGCCCCGAAGCGACGCCGGTGACGTCCGTGACCGGCTGGTGCCGCCGTACACCGAGCCCGGCCCGCGCCTGTGGGCCGCGCTCGGCATCCCGCACACGCTCGCGGGGCGGCTGGTGCGCTGGTCGGGCTGGATCGGCCCTCTGCTCGTCACTCTGCTGGCGGGCGCGCTGCGGTTCTGGAACCTGGGCAACCCCAAGGCGGTGATATTCGACGAGACGTACTACGCCAAGGACGCGTGGGCGCTCGTCCACCGCGGTTTCGAGGTCAACTGGGACAAGAACGCCAACGACCTGGTCCTCTCGTCGGGCGGGCACGTGACGATCCCGACGGACGCGGCGTACGTCGTGCATCCGCCGGTCGGCAAGTACGTCATCGGGCTCGGCGAGCTGCTGTTCGGTTTCGACCCGTTCGGCTGGCGGTTCATGACGGCGCTGCTCGGCACGCTGTCGGTGCTGCTGCTGTGCCGGATCGGGCGCCGGCTGTTCCGCTCCACGTTCCTGGGGTGCCTGGCGGGCGCGCTGATGGCGGTGGACGGCCTGCACTTCGTGATGAGCCGCACGGCGCTGCTCGACGGCGTGCTGATGTTCTTCGTGCTGGCCGCGTTCGGCTGTCTGCTCATCGACCGGGACAAGGCCCGCGGGAAACTCGCCGCGGCTCTCCCGGTGGACGCCGACGGCCGGGTCCGGCCCGACCGGTACGTCGCCGAGACGGCCCGCCTGGGCTGGCGCCCCTGGCGCTGGGCGGCGGGCCTGATGCTGGGCCTGGCCTTCGCCACGAAGTGGAACGGCCTGTACATCCTGGCGGCGTTCTGCCTGATGGCGGTCCTGTGGGACGTCGGCTCGCGCCGGGTGGCCGGCGCCCGGCACCCGTACTCGGCGGTGTTCAGGCGCGACACGGGCCTGGCGTTCCTCGCCACGGTCCCGGTCGCGATCGTCACCTACGTGCTGTCCTGGACCGGCTGGATCCTTTCCGCCACGGACGGCAAGGGCGGTTACTTCCGCAACTGGGCCGCGACCGACGGCAAGGGCGGCAACTGGACCTTCCTGCCCGACTGGCTGCGCAGCCTGTGGCACTACGAGCACCAGGTGTACGAGTTCCACGTCGGCCTGTCCTCGCCGCACACCTACCAGTCCAACCCGTGGAGCTGGCTGGTCCTGGGCCGCCCGGTGTCGTACTTCTACGAGTCGCCGGCGCCCGGCAAGGACGGCTGCCCGGTCGACGCCGGCGAGAAGTGCGCCCGCGAGGTCCTGGCCCTCGGCACGCCGCTGCTGTGGTGGGTCGCCTGCTTCGCGGTCCTCTACGTCCTGTGGCGCTGGCTGTTCCGCCGCGACTGGCGCGCGGGCGCCATCGCCTGCGCCATCGCGGCCGGCTACCTGCCCTGGTTCATGTACCAGGAGCGCACGATCTTCTTCTTCTACGCCATCGTCTTCCTGCCGTTCCTGTGCCTGGCGGTCGCCATGCTCCTCGGCGCGATCATCGGCCCTCCCCGCTCCACCGACACCCGCCGCGTCGTCGGCGCCACGGCCGCGGGCGTCCTCGTCCTGCTGATCGCGTGGAACTTCATTTATTTCTGGCCCCTGTACACCGGCCAGGCCATCCCCATCGACGACTGGCGGGCGCGGATGTGGCTGGACACGTGGGTGTAGCCGGGCTGACGACCGTCCTGGTGTGAGGGAGCACGTCACGCCATGGCGGTGGTCCGCGCGAAATCCCCTTGCCCAATGGTCAAGAACTGTTAACCATTGCTCGCATGCCTACCGATGATCTCCCCGAGACGTTTCGCGTCACCACGGACGAGCAACTGCGCGCCGTCTCCAACCTCACGCGCCACCGGATCATGGCCGTGCTCCGCTTCGAGCCGGCGACGATCACGCAGATCGCCGAGCGGGTGGGCCTCGCGAAGGGGAGTTCCAGCTATCACGTACGGCTGCTGGAGCGGGCCGGCCTGGTGAAGGTGGTTCGGACGCGGAAGGTGCGGGGTGTCACCGAGCGGTACTACGCGATGGCCGCGCGGGCGATCGTGCTGCCGGATCCGGGCGAGGGAGGGCCGGATGTGCTGATGCGCCATGCGGTGGCGGACCTGGAGGCGTCGCCGGCGGACGGCGAGCGGCACGTACGGATGGCTCATCTGCGGCTCACCGAGGAGCAGTTCGCGCAGCTGGGGGCGCGGCTGCAGGCACTGGCGGATGAGTACCAGGCGCTGTCCGATCCGTCGCTGGCGGACGCGTCACTCGTCTTCGCACTGTTCCACCCGGCACCGCGCGAGCAGGCCGAGGGGGACACCAAGTGACCTCAGATGTCCGGAAGTTACCGGCCGGGTTCGGAAGGCTGTGGACCGCGCAGACGGTGTCCTCGCTCGGTGACGGCGTGTCGCATGCCGCGCTGCCGCTGCTCGCGCTGACGTTGACGCGGGATCCGGTGGCGCTCGCCGTCGTCACGGCCGCCGGGACGCTGCCGTGGCTGCTCTTCGGGGTGCTCGGCGGTGCGCTGGTGGACCGCTGGGACCGCCGGCGCACGATGTGGGTCATGGACGCGGCGCGTGCGGTACTGCTCGCGATACCGGCGGCAGCGGCCGTACTCGACGTGCTGAGCATTCCGCTGCTCGCGGCCGTCGCCTTCCTGCTCGGCCTCGGCGGACTCTTCTTCGACACGGCCGCCACGGCCTATCTGCCGGATCTGCTCGGCCGCAACCCCGCCCTCCTGGAGCGCGCCAACTCCCGATTGCGCGGCGCCCAGACCGCCATGTCCGGCTTCGCGGGGCCGCCTGCGGGCAGTGCACTGCTCGCACTCGGGCGGGCGGCTCCGCTGCTCGCCGACGCGGTGTCGTTCACGCTCTCCGCACTGCTCGTCCGTACACTGCCCGCCATGCCCCGGCCGGTGCCGGAGGTTCGCGAGTCGCTGCTTCGGCAGGCGCGGGCCGGGGCCTCGTACGTCTTCCGGGACCGGTTGCTGCTCGGGCTCGCGCTGCGCCCGGCGGTCGGGAACGTCGCCTTCCTCGCCGTGGAGACCGTCCTCGCCCTCTTAGCGCACGACCGCCTCGGCATCGACACCTACGGCTTCGGCCTGCTCCTCACGGCGGAGGCCACCGGCGGCCTGCTCGGTGCGGGCATCGCCTCCCACCTTGGCCGACGACTCGGCACCGGCACCGCGCTGACCTGCACAGCCGCCGTCGAGGGGCTTGCCATCCTGGTCCTGGCCGCTGCCCCGAACCCGTACGTGGCCGGGCTGGCGCTCGCCGTCTGCGGGGCCGGCATGGGCGCCACGATGGTGCTCGGGCCCTCCCTCCGGCAGACGATCGTCCCGGCCCACCTCATGGGCCGGGTCGCCTCCACCTCCCGCATGCTGGCCATGGGCGCCGCCCCCATCGGTGCCTTCCTCGGCGGCTGGCTGGCCACCGCCTACGACATCCGCACCCCGCTCTACGCCGCCGCCGTCCTCCTCCTGGCGATGACGGCCATCACGGCATCCATGACCAGCAACCGCCGGGTCGAAGCGGCGCTGCGTGCCGTCGCCCCGGCCGGCGGTCCAGATCACCCGGCGTCCAAGGATCGCGCCCAGGAGAGTGCACCCGTGTCGCTTCCTGTGACGGACACCACGCCTCACAGGACCTGCGAGGAGATATGGGGCATGACCGAGATCAGTACGGGCGGCGACCTGGTCACCTACATCAATGTCTTCACCGTTGCTCCCGAGAACCAGCAACGTCTCATCGAGCTGCTCCAGTACATGGCGCGGGAGGTCATGCCGAAGCAGCCTGGCTATGTGCAGGCCAATATCCACCGAGGTCTTGAGGGCACTCGAGTGGCCAACTACAACCAGTGGCGCTCGCAAGCGGACCTGGCTGCCGCGCGCGAAGACGCCGATGTGCGGGCGTGCATGGAGCAGGTACTGAAGATCGCGACGCTCGACCTCGTACCGTACGAGGTCGTCTCCGTACACCGGCCGTAGTTCGTGGCCGAAGGTTTACCAGTGCTGGGTCCACCGGCCGTCTTCGGTCAAAAAATCGAAACGCCCGTGCCGGTAGTAACCGCTTGTGCATAGAGTGCTCACGGATATGAGCTTTCTGAACACGTTCAAAGGAGCGTGTGAAGCTCAACGGGGAGGGGACCACCTCATGAGCAGGGGGGTCAAGGCCGCTGTCATAGGCGGTGTGTTCGCGGTGATGGTGGGCGGGGCCGGGTACGGGGCCTACAACATCATGAGCGCGCTCAGCGGGGACGGGGGCGGTACGAGCGGGGTGGCCGCGGAGGAGAAGTCGGGGCCGCCCGGCAAGGACGAGGTCAGCAAGACCACGGCCGAGTTCTTCGCGGCCTGGGAGAAGGGCGAGGCCGCGACGGCGGCGTCGTACACGAACAACGACGCGGCCGCCGAGCAGCTGCTGACCGCCTTCGGGGACGACGCGCACATCACCGATGTGAAGATCACGCCCGGCGCGGCGGCCGGCACCACCGTGCCCTACACGGTGAAGGCGAAGGTGACTTACGGCGGGAAGTCGAAGCCGCTGAGCTACAGCAGCAAGCTGACGGTCGTGCGCGGTCTCACCAGCGGACGGGCGCTGGTCGACTGGCAGCCGTCCGTCGTGCACCCGGAGTTGAAGAAGGACGACACCCTCGTCACGGAGCTGTCGGACAGCCCGCCCATCGAGGCGGTCGGCCGTGACGGCTCGGAGCTGACGAAGGAGAAGTACCCCTCCCTCGGCCCCGTTCTGGACGCCCTGCGCGACAAGTACGGACGGAAGGCCGGCGGCTCCGCCGGAATCGAGCTGGTCGTCCGGCACAGTGGGAGCGCTCCCGACACCCCGCTGCTGACCCTCGCCGAGGGCAAGCCCGGCAAGCTCACGACCACGATCAGCCCGAGCGCGCAGGCGGCGGCCGAGAAGGCGGTCAAGCGGTTCGCCCAGTCGTCGGTGGTGGCCGTCAAGCCGAGCACCGGTGAGGTGCTGGCCGTGGCGAACAACCGCACGGACGGCTTCAACGCGGCCTTCGAGGGCCGGACCGCACCCGGTTCCACGATGAAGATCATCACCGCCGCGATGCTCATCGACAACGGCGTGACCTCGATGAGCGGCCCGGCACCCTGCCCGGCCACGGCGACGTGGCAGAGCCAGACCTTCAACAACCTCAAGGGCATGGAGCCCAACGAGAACGCCACCCTGGCCGACAGCTTCATGCGGTCCTGCAACACCGCCTTCATCAAGCTCATCGACGAGCAGCCGCTCACGGACGCCTCGCTGAACCAGGAGGCCGAGCAGCGCTTCGGGCTCGGGCAGGACAACTGGAAGACCGGCATCTTCTCCTTCGACGGCAGCGTCCCCGCGGTCGGCGGACCGGACCGCGCGGCCGGTGCCATCGGGCAGGGCCAGGTGCAGATGAGCCCGCTGAACATGGCCTCGGTGACGGCGACCGCGATCACCGGCACCTTCCGTCAGCCCTATCTCGTCTCGCCGAGGCTGGACGACCGGCAGCTGGCCCAGGCCGAGGGCCTGAAGGCGAGCACCGTCGCCCAGCTGAAGCAGATGATGCGGCTCACCGCGACCCGGGGCACCGCCCAGGAGGCCATGGCAGGGCTCGGCGGCGACATCGGCGCCAAGACCGGTTCCGCCGAGGTCGACGGGAACGCCAAGTCCAACAGCTGGTTCACCGGGTTCCGGAACGACATCGCGGCGGCGGCCATGACCGAGGAGGGCGGCCACGGCGGCGACGCGGCCGGGCCGATTGTCGCAGCCCTGCTACGAACCGCTGGCTGATCTCACCTCCGCGGGACGGGACCCTAGGGTGGTGGCCGTCGTTGGGACAGCCGAGGGCAACGGGGACCCTGGGGATTCGTGGAGGAACGAAAGCAGTGGGCAACAGAAGGCGCGTCGCCGAGCGAGGGAAGACGAGGCCCGCCGTGATCGGCGGGGTGATCGCCGTGGTCGTCGGCGGTGCCGGGGTCGGCGCCTACGCGCTGTACGGCGCCGGCGCGTCGGCCGACGACGGCACCCGCGCGGCCTCCACGGACCAGAAGCCCGAGGTGAAGACGGGACCCCTGTCGGCGACCGAGGTCACCACCACCGCCCGGACCTTCCTCACCGCCTGGCAGTCGGGGAAGGTCACGCAGGCAGCCGCGGCCACCGACGACTCGGCGGCGGCCAGGTCCCTGCTCACCGGCTACGCCAAGGACGCCCACATCAAGGACGTCACCCTCACCCCGGGCAAGCCCACGGGTGACAAGGTGCCGTTCTCCGTCAAGGGCACGGTGTCGTACAAGGACACCGAGAAGCCGCTGGCGTACGACAGCGCGCTGACCGTCGTCCGCCGTACGAGCGACGGGAAGCCGCTGGTCGACTGGCACGCGGCGGTCGTCCACCCCGACCTGAGGGACGGCGACGAGCTGGTCACCGGCGAGGCGGGCACGCCCCCGGTCAAGGCACTCGACCGGGACGGCGGCGAACTGACCAAGAAGAAGTACGCCTCGCTCGGCCCCGTCCTGGACGGGCTGCGCGAGAAGTACGGCAAGGAGGCCGGCGGCAAGGCCGGCATCGAGCTGCGGGTCGTGCGCGGGAAGTCCGCCAAGTCGGACGACCTGTCCGACAAGACCCTGCTGGAGCTGAGCAAGGGCACGCCGGGCACGGTGAAGACCACGCTGGACCCGGCCCTCCAGGCGGCGGCCGAGAAGCAGGTCGCGAAGAAGGCCCGGTCGTCGGTGGCCATGGTGCGGCCCTCGACCGGCGAGATCCTGGCCGCGGCCAACGCCTCCCCCGGCTTCAACACCGCCTTCCAGGGCTCCCTCGCGCCCGGCTCCACGATGAAGGTCATCACCGCGTCGCTGCTGCTCGAAAAGAACCTGGCCTCGGCGGACAAGAAGCACCCGTGCCCGAAGTACTTCACGTACGGGCACTGGAAGTTCCAGAACGACAAGAAGTTCGAGATCAAGGACGGCACGTTCAAGGCGAGCTTCGCCCGCTCCTGCAACACGGCCTTCATCAGCCAGGCGCCCAAGCTCAAGGACGACGACCTGACCAAGCAGGCCCAGCAGGTCTTCGGCCTGGGGATGAACAACTGGGCCATCGGTGTGCCGTCCTTCGACGGCGCGGTGCCGGTGCAGTCGGCGGCCCAGATGGGCGCCTCGCTGATCGGGCAGGGCGGCGTCCGGATGAACCCGCTGAACATGGCGTCGGTGTCGGCGACGGTCAAGTCCGGAACCTTCCGCCAGCCGTACCTGGTCTCCCCGGACGTGGACGGCCGCAAGCTCGCGACGGCCTCGCGCACGATGTCGGCGGGCACCCTGTCCCAGCTGCGTGAACTGATGGCGTACACGGCCGACTACGGCACGGCCGCGGAGGCGATGGCCGGGGTGAGCGGCGACGCCGGCGCGAAGACCGGGTCCGCCGAGGTCGACGGCCAGAAAAAGCCGAACGGCTGGTTCACCGCCTACCGGGGCGACCTGGCGGCGGCGGGTGTGGTCCAGCAGGGCGGGCACGGCGGTTCGACGGCCGGTCCGATCGTGGCGGCGCTGCTGAAGGCGGGCGGCTGAGCCTCAGGGCCTGACGCCCGAGCCGGGCTCAGTGCGTGACCGGTTCCGCGGCGGCCGTGTACGTCCGCCGCAGGAACCGCAGCAGCGCCTGCCGCTCGAACTGCACCACCGACACGCCCTGCGCGGAGTGGAACTCCACGACGGCCTGTACCCGGCCGCACGGCCACACCCGCACCTCACCGCTGCCCGTGGGGGCCCGCAGCCCTTCCTCCAGCAGCCGGCGGTCGAAGGTCCACTCCCGCCCCCCGGCTCCGGGCAGCCGGATCCGGACGCTGCGGGGATCGCGGTCGGGGTCGTACCGCAGCGTCACCGGAACCGCTTGCAGCTCGTCGGTCAGCGGGACGGCCGCGTCCGTGACGATGTGGGCTCGCGCGTACTGCTCGACTACGGACATCGGACGGACCCTTCACCGTGCGCTACCTGTGCGGAGACTGTGCGTCCACCCCCTCTCCAATGTCGCATATTTTCCGGATCGCGCCCCCGGAGGCCGGATATATCGCACGTGAGGTAAAACAAGCAACCCGCTCTTGCAAAGCGTTCGCATCAAGCCACATCATCGAACGGTGCATGTACCCGACGGATTCATCAACGCGCCCACCTCCGCCGCCACCGGCGTGATCGCCGCGGGCGCCGTCGCCGTGAGCCTGCGCGGCGCCCGCCGCGAACTCGACGAGCGGACGGCGCCGCTGGCCGGACTCGTCGCGGCGTTCATCTTCGCCGTGCAGATGCTGAACTTCCCCGTCGCGGCGGGGACCAGCGGCCATCTGCTCGGCGGTGCGCTCGCCGCGATACTCGTCGGCCCCTACACCGGGGTCCTGTGCGTCTCCGTCGTCCTGCTCATGCAGGGCATCCTCTTCGCGGACGGCGGCCTGACCGCGCTCGGGGTGAACATCACCAACATGGCGATCGTCACCACGGTCGTCGCCTACGCCCTCTTCCGCGGCCTGGTGAAGGTGCTGCCCCGCACCCGCCGGTCGGTCACCGTGGCCTCGTTCGTCGCCGCCCTGGTCTCCGTCCCGGCCGCCGCCCTGGCGTTCACGCTGATGTACGCGGTCGGCGGCACCACCGACGTGTCGATCGGCAAGGTCGCCACCGCCATGGTCGGCGTGCACGTCCTGATCGGCATCGGCGAAGCCGTGATCACCGCGCTGACCGTCGGCTCGGTCATCGCCGTCCGCCCGGACCTGGTCTACGGGGCGCGCGGCCTGACGCAGAAGCTCAAGCTGCGGGTGAACGGGGAGCTGGTCGACGCGCCCGGCTCCGAGCCCGCGCCCGTGGCCGCCCGTACCTCGCACCGGAAGGTGTGGGCCGCCGGCCTGGCCGCCTCCGTGGTCCTGGCCGGGTTCGTCAGCTTCTACGCCTCCGCGAACCCGGACGGCCTGGAGAAGGTCGCCGCCGACCACGGCATCGACAAGAAGGCCGAGGAGCACACCGTCGCGGACTCCCCGCTCGCCGACTACGGCGTCAAGGACGTCGACGACGCCCGTCTGTCCGGCGGGCTGGCGGGCGCCATCGGCGTGGGCGTCACGGTCGTCGCCGGCAGCGCGGTCTTCTGGGCCGTCCGCCGCCGCCGTGACGGCGACGCCTCCCCGTCGAACACGACGGACACGCCGGGAGCGACGGACGCGACGGACGCGACGAGCACCACGAGCACCACGAGCGCCTGACATGGGAGCAGGGCACGCGCACAAGCTCTACCGGCACGGGCACTCGCCCGTGCACGGTCTGCCGCCGCACACCAAACTCGCCGCCGTGTTCGCGTTCGTGGTGGTCGTGGTGTCGACGCCGCGCGAGGCCATGTGGGCCTTCGGGCTGTACGCCGTCCTGCTCGGGACCGTGGCGTACGTCGCGCGGGTGCCCGCCGGGTTCCTGCTGCGGCGGCTGCTGATCGAGGTGCCGTTCGTCGCGTTCGCGGTGCTGATGCCGTTCGTGGCGGAGGGCGAGCGGGTCGACGTCCTCGGTCTCTCCCTGAGCGTCAACGGCCTGTGGGGCGCCTGGAACGTACTCGCCAAGGGCACGCTCGGCGTCGCCGCCTCCGTCCTCCTCGCGGCCACCACCGAACTGCGCGAACTGCTCCTCGGCCTGCAGCGGCTCAAGCTCCCGCCGCTCCTCGTGCAGATCGCCTCCTTCATGATCCGCTACGGCGACGTCATCACCGACGAGATGCGGCGCATGCGGATCGCCCGGGAGTCCCGCGGCTTCGAGGCGAAGGGCGTCCGGCACTGGGGCGTCCTGGCCAAGTCCGCGGGCGCCCTGTTCATCCGCTCCTACGAGCGCGGCGAACGCGTGCACCTGGCCATGGTCAGTCGCGGGTACGCCGGTTCCATGCCGGTCATCGACGAGGTGACCGCGTCCCGGGCGCAGTGGTCGTACGCCCTCGCCCTGCCCTGCGCGGCCCTCGTCGTGTGTCTGCTGGGATGGACCCTGTGACTGCTGATGTGACGCCTTCCCTGGACGTGGCCGGACTGGCCTTCGCCTACCCCGACGGGCACCAGGCCCTCTTCGGGGTCGACTTCTCGATCGCGCGGGGCGAGCGGGTCGCGCTGCTCGGTCCGAACGGCGCCGGCAAGACGACCCTCGTGCTCCACCTCAACGGCATCCTGAGCGGCGGCACCGGCACGGTGAAGGTGGCCGGACTGCCCGTCGGCAGGCAGCACATGGCGGAGATCCGGCGCCGGGTCGGCATCGTCTTCCAGGACCCGGACGACCAGCTCTTCATGCCGACCGTCCGGGAGGACGTGGCGTTCGGGCCCGCGGCAGCCGGACTGAAGGGGCCGGAGCTGGAGCAGCGCGTGGACCGGGCCCTGGAGCGGGTGGGCATGGCGGAGTTCAAGGACCGCCCGCCGCACCACCTCTCCTTCGGGCAGCGCCGCCGGGTGGCCGTCGCGACCGTCCTCGCCATGGAGCCGGAGATCCTCGTCCTCGACGAGCCCTCCTCCAACCTCGACCCCGCCTCCCGCCGCGAACTGGCCGACATCCTGCGGTCGCTGGACGTGACCGTACTGATGGTCACGCACGACCTGCCGTACGCCCTGGAGCTGTGCCCGCGCTCCCTGATCCTCAGTGAGGGCGTGATCGCGGCGGACGGCCCGACCGGCGAACTGCTCTCCGACGAGGAGCTGATGCGCGCCCACCGGCTGGAGCTGCCGTTCGGCTTCGATCCGCGTTCGGTGACAATGGGCGCGTGACGAACGAGGAGACCGAGGGCTCGCTGCTGCTGGACGACCAGCTCTGCTTCGCGCTGTACGCGGCCCAGCGGGCGGTGACGTCCGCCTACCGCCCCCTCCTCGACGAGCTCGGCCTCACCTATCCGCAGTACCTGGTCCTGCTGGTCCTGTGGGAGCGCGGTGAGACCACGGTCAAGGAGCTGGCCGCCGCGCTGAGGCTCGACTACGGCACGATGTCGCCGCTGCTCAAGCGGCTGGAGAGCCTGGGACTCGTCCGCCGGGAGCGCGCGGCGCACGACGAGCGCTCGGTGCTGGTCGCCTGCACCGAGCCCGGGGAGGAACTGCGGGAGCGCGCGGCGAGCGTACCGGGCGCACTGCTCGCGGCGACGGGGCTCGCTCCACCCGAGGTCGCGCGTCTGCGCGAAGAGCTGTGGCGGCTGGCGGAGAAATCGCAGGCGGCCCCGAACCGCCCGCACTGATCGCCCGTTACCCCCGGTTATCACCCCCTGCTGAGCAGACGCTTTCCTACTGGCCGGTACCTTGTGCGCGATGTATTAGTGCGCACCTGTTCTGGGGGATCCAGCCATGACTGACGCCGCCGCCGTCGACACCCGCCCGACGAAGATCATGTACGTGGCCGAGGCCACCGCCCACGGCGGCCGCGAGGGCTATGTCACCAGCCAGGACGGCCAGATCGACCTCAAGGTCGCGATGCCCCCGCAGCTCGGCGGCGACGGCGCCGGCACCAACCCGGAACAGCTCTTCGCGGCCGGTTACAGCTCCTGCTTCCACAACGCGCTGATCCTCGTCGGCAACCGCGAGGGCTACGACCTGACCGGCTCCACGGTCTCCGCGAAGGTCGGCATCGGCCCCAACAAGCAGCGCGGCTACGGTCTCGCGGTCGCCCTGAGCGTCTCGCTGCCCGTCCTCGACCCGGGCCTCGCGGGCAAGCTGGTGGACGCGGCCCACGAGGTCTGCCCGTACTCGAACGCGACCCGCGGGAACATCGACGTGACGATCGTGCTTGGTTGAAAGGGGATGGAGTCGGCGAGACGAGGAGTACGGACGTGGACGTGCACGGCACAGTGGCCGAGGGCTTCGAGCCGGTCAGGGACGCGTTCGTGCGGAACTTCGCCGAGCTCGGGGAGCGGGGCGCGGCGGTCGCCGTCTACCGGGACGGGCGGCGGGTCGTCGACCTGTGGGCCGGCACGAGGGACGTCGACGGCACGGACCCCTGGGAGCGCGGCACCGCCCAGGTCGTGCGCTCGGCGACGAAGGGTGTCGCCGCCGCCGTACTCCTGCTGCTGCACCAGCGCGGACAACTGGACCTGGACGCGCCGGTGGGCCACTACTGGCCGGAGTTCAAGGCGCGGGGCAAGGAGCGGGTGCTGGTCCGGCACGTCCTGAACCACCGGGCCGGCCTGCCCGTGCTCGACCGGCCCCTCACCCCCGAGGAGGCCCTCGACCCGCTGCGGGGCCCGGAGGCGGTCGCCGCCCAGGCTCCCGCCTGGGAACCCGGCACCGACCACGGCTACCACGCGCTCACCTACGGCTGGCTCCTCGACGAACTGGTGCGACGCGTGACCGGGCAGGGCGCCGGCGCCTGGCTCGCCGCGCAGCTCACCGGCCCGCTGGGCCTGGACCTCTGGCTGGGTCTGCCGGACGCGGAGGCCGGCCGGGTCGGACGCGCGTGCCGCGTCGAGGGACCAGAGCCGGCCGGCGGCCTGCGCACCCGCCCGAAGCGCTCGGTCACCGCGGCCTACGAGGACCCGGCCTCCCTGACCCGCCGGGCCTTCGCCGCGATCACCCCGTTCCCGGACCAGAACGACCCGGCCTACCGCGCGGCGGCCCTCCCCGCGACCAACGCCATCGCGACGGCGGACGGACTGGCCCGCTTCTACGCGACGCTGATCGGCGACACCGCCGGCGCGGCACGCCTGTTCACGCCGGAGACGGTCGCACGGGCCCGGGCCGAGGAGTCGGCGGGCCCCGACCGCGTCCTGGTGGTCGGCACCCGCTTCGGCCTCGGCTACATGCTGCACAGCAGCGCCTCCCCCTTCCTCACGCCGGGCTCCTTCGGCCACCCGGGCCGCGGCGGCGCCCTGGGCTTCGCCGACCCGGACACCGGGATCGCGTTCGGCTATGTCACCAACGGCTTCCGCAAGACGGTGACGGCGGATCCGCGGGCGCAGGGGCTGGTGCGGGCAGTGCGGGGAGCGCTGGGGCTCTAGACGCGGGCTGGGGCTAGACGTGGATCGGGTGGGAGGTCCGCCCCGACGCCTGGTCGATCTCCTCGTGCGCCTTGGTCAGCAGTCGCATGGCCAGCTCGTTGAGCGCCCGGGCGCCGGCGATCTCCTCCCCGACTCTGGGCTGATTGACGTCGGTCCGGTGCCGGCTCGCGTGCCCGTGCGCCCGTACCTCGGAGCCGTCGGGCAGCCGGACCAGCGCCACCGCCCGGGTGTGCTGGTCGTCCTCCCGGAACTCCATCTCGACATGCCATCCCACTGTGGTGTGCATCATGACGATCACCTCCGGAACCTTAGTTCCAGGGTGCTCCTCCCACTGGCTGGACGCACCCGCCTGGCACGGCCTATCCGGTGTGCAGCATCAGCCCGATCCCGGCGACGAGCAGCCCGGCCGCCACGATTCGCGGCGCCCCGAACCGCTCCTTGAAGAAGACGGCCCCGATCGCCGCGCCCACGATGATCGACGACTCGCGCAGGGCGGCGATGGGCGCGAGTTCGGCCCTGGTCTGGGCCCACAGGACGAGGGCGTAGGCGGCGACGGAGAGGGCGGCCCCGATGAGCCCGATCCCGGCGAACGGCCGGAGCACGGCGACGGTCTCCCGCCCCCAGCGGCTCACGGCGTAGGCGGGGATCACGAGCCCCTGCACGGCCATCAGCCAGGCGATGTACCCGAGGGAGGAGCCGGAGGCGCGCACGCCGAGTCCGTCGACGACGGTGTACGCCGCGATCGTGAGCCCGGTCGCCAGGGCCGCCCCGATCGCCGCCCAGTCGGGCCGGCGCCCGCGCAGTCCCCACACGGCGACGCCGGTCAGCCCCGCGCACGACAGGGCGATACCGGCGGCGGCCCACCCGTCGGGCACCTCGTGCGCGAAGACGGCGGCGAGCACGGTCACGACGAGCGGCGCGGTGCCGCGCGCGATGGGATAGGCCTGCCCGAAGTCGCCCAGCCGGAAGGACTTCATCAGCAGCGCGTAGTAGGCGATGTGGATGGCGGCGGAGCCGAGCAGGTACGGCCATGCCCGGGCCGCCGGAAACGCCACGAAGGGGGCCAGGGCCAGCCCGATGACCACCCCGCCGCCCGAGATCAGCGCGAACCCGGCCAGCTTGTCGGTGATCTTGTGGGCGATCGCGTTCCAGCTGGCGTGGGTGACGGCGGCGAGCAGGACGGCGGCGGTGACCAGGGGTGTCACGCGGAGGGCTCGCGCACGTCCACGAGGGTGGCGCCGGCGTGAGCGACGAGGTCGCGGGGCGGCATGGGGAACACGGTGTACGGCGTCCCGGCGGCGGCCCAGACGACATCGTGGGCCAGCAGGGACCGGTCGGCGAGGACACGCGTCCTCGTCCGGTGCCCGAAGGGCGGCACCCCGCCGATGGCGTACCCGGTGGTCTCGCGCACGACTTCGGCCCTGGCCCGCGTGACCTTGTCCGCCCCGAGCTCCTTGCGCACGAGGTCGAGGTCGACCCGGGAGGCCCCGTCCATGAGGACGAGCACCGGCACGCCGTCCGCGGCGAAGATCAGCGACTTGCAGATCTGGCTCAGATCGCACCCGAGCGCGGCGGCGGCCTCGGCGGCGGTACGGGTGGCTTCCGGGAAGCGGCGGACCTGGGGTACGAGGTCCCCGATCCCCAGCTCCCGCAGGGCCTCGGCGAAACGGGGGTGTGCTCCGGGGTTCTCGGCGTCCGTGGCGTCTGTCGTCGTCATGCGGGCACGCTAGCGGTACGTGTACGAGGCACGCGAGGCGGTTTCAGCCGGTGGCGTCCTCCGGCCGGACGTCCGCGAACTCCCACCACGCGAGCGGCAGCCAGTCCCCGTCGACGAAACCGTCGACGGATCCTCCGGTGCCCCGGATCGTCACGCGCGTTCCCTCCGGGTAGACGACGCCCGACAGGCCGGGGACCGCTACGAGCAATGTGCCGATACGTCCTGACAAGGCCCTGCTTCCTTTCCTCTGTGGATGCAAATCGTCTCATCATGCACCAGCCTGGTATATGACCCACGGCACAGTTGGAGGTGCGTGACGATGAGGGCTGTCGTGTACAAAGGCCCCTTCGAGGTAGCGATAGAGCAAGTGGAGGACCCACGGATCCAGCACCCGAACGATGTGATCGTCCGTGTCACCTCGACCGCCATCTGCGGCTCGGACCTGCACATGTACGAGGGCCGTACCGCCGCGGAACCGGGGATCGTGTTCGGCCACGAGAACCTCGGGGTCGTCGAGGAGGCAGGAGAGGGGGTCACCTCGCTCAGTCGCGGCGACCGGGTGGTGATGCCCTTCAATGTGGCATGCGGCTTCTGCAAGAACTGTACGGCCGGCTTCACGGGCTTCTGCCTGACCGTGAACCCGGGCTTCGCCGGCGGCGCCTACGGCTATGTCGCGATGGGGCCCTATGTGGGAGGCCAGGCGGAGTACGTGCGCGTGCCGTACGCCGACTTCAACTGCCTCAAGCTTCCCGAGGGCACCGAGAAGGAGACCGACTTCGTCCTGCTCGCCGACATCTTCCCGACCGGCTACCACGGCAACGAACTGGCCGACGTACGTCCCGGTGACAGCGTCGCCGTCTACGGCGGCGGACCGGTCGGGCTCATGGCCGCCTACTCCGCGATGCTGCGCGGCGCGAGCAAGGTGTTCGTGGTGGACCGCGTGGCGGAGCGGCTGCAGAAGGCGGAGGAGATCGGAGCCGTGCCGATCGACTTCTCCCAGGGCAACCCTGTGGAGCAGATCAAGGAGCAGACCGAAGGAGGCCGGGGCACGGACAAGGGCATCGACGCCGTCGGCTACCAGGCGCAGGCGCAGGGCGAGGACCGCGAGGAACCGGCGACCGTACTGAACGCGCTCGTCGAGACGGTCCGGCCGACGGGCGCGCTCGGCGTGCCCGGCCTGTACGTCCCGCGCGATCCCGGCGGGCCGGACGAGCAGGCGAAGCACGGCATGCTGATGGTCTCCATCGGGCGCCTCTTCGAGAAGGGGCTCCGCATGGGCACCGGCCAGTGCAACGTCAAGCGGTACAACCGTCACCTGCGTGACCTGATCATCGAGGACCGTGCGAAGCCGAGCTTCGTCGTCTCGCACGAGCTTCCTCTCGACCAGGCGCCGACGGCGTACGAGAAGTTCGACAAGCGCGTCGAGGGCTACACCAAGGTCGTCCTCCACCCGCACGCCTGAGAAACACCCACGAGAAGGACCAGCCGGTGAGGTCTCCCCGTCCCAGGGGGCCCTCACCGGCCGGTCTCTCATGGGTGCGGCCTGTCATCGGAGCGTTTGAGCCATCACGGACTCTGCCTGCATGGGTCAATGCACGTGGGGTGCGCCCAATCGCTCCACTACTGCTCCAAAGCCCCTCCCCGACCCCCACCGACCGTCCCGAACCGCCCCGGCCTGCCGCCACTCCCCGACGCGCCACCGCACTGCCCACCCACCGCTCGCCGCTCGGCCCACCCGGCGTGCATGCGAGGTGCGAGCGCGCCCGCCCCGCGCCGATCAGCCGGGCAACGGGCCGGAGATCGCAGACCGAGCTCGGCCACCCGCCTTTCCGGGCCGCTCGCTCGCTTCTCTCCTGTGCTGGAGCGGACTGGGTCAAGGGTGGCCCGCAGGGCCATCGCCGAAGGCGACGCGAAGCGCCCTTGAGGCAGGCCGTGGAAGCACGACACTGGCCAAGAAGCGGGCGGCCCCAACAGTTGCTGCGCGACGTACGTGAGGAAGTCGGCCCAGGCTGCTGAAGCGCCAGTTACTGCTGACTGTCCGGGGTCTTGGAGCACAGAGAGAAGCCGGTGAGGGCTCCCCGTACCCATGGGGCCCTCACCGGCCGGTCTTTCAGGGTGCTGTCAGGTGCGTGCCAGCTCCCTGTCCTGTTCGCCGCGGTCGGTGTCCGTGCGCAGGCCCTCGCCCTCGACGTCGACGTTGGGCAGTGCCCGGTCCAGCCACTTGGGCAGCCACCAGGCCTTGCGGCCGAGGAGGGCCAGGACGGCCGGGACGATGGCCATGCGGACGACGAACGCGTCGAAGAAGACCGCGATCGCGAGGCCGAAGCCGATCATCTTGACCATCGACTCGGACGAGCCGATGAAGCCGGCGAAGACCGCCATCATGATGACCGCCGCGGCCGTCACCACCCGGGCGCCGTGCCGGAAGCCGGTCACGATCGCCTGGCCGGCCTTCTCTCCGTGGACGTAGGCCTCCCGCATCCGGGTCACCAGGAAGACCTCGTAGTCCATCGCCAGGCCGAAGACCACGCCCACCATGAAGATCGGCATCATCGACATGACCGGGCCGGTCTGCTCGACGCCCATCAGGCCCGCCAGCCAACCCCACTGGAAGACCGCGACCACGGCGCCGAGGGCCGCCATCACCGACAGGAGGAAGCCGAGGGCCGCCTTCAGGGGGACCAGGATCGAGCGGAACACCACGATCAGCAGGAGGAAGGCCAGTCCGACCACCAGCACGAGGTAGGGGATCAGGGCGTCGTTGAGCTTCTCGCTGACGTCGATGTTCATCGCCGTCTGCCCCGTGACCAGCACGTTCGCGTCCGATTCGGCCTTGATCCCGGCACCCTTGTCCCGGATGGAGTGGACCAGGTCCTCCGTCGCGACCGACGAGGGCTTGGAGTCCGGGATGACGGTGATCGTCGCCGTGTCACCGGCCTTGTTGGGCGCCGGCGGCGTCACCGTGACGACGTCCTCGAGGCCCTTGATCTCGTCGCCGACCTGGGTGAAGGCCGCCTTCGGGTCGTCGCTGCCCTTCGCGTCGACCACGACCATCAGCGGGCCGTTGAAGCCCGGCCCGAAGCCCTCGGAGAGGAGGTCGTAGGCGCGGCGCTGCGTGGTGGACGTGGGCTGGGCGCCGTCGTCCGGCAGGCCCAGTTCCAGGCTCGCCGCCGGGACGGCCGCCGCGCCGAGGCCGATGACGCCGAGCAGCAGCACCGCGATCGGGCGGCGGACGACGAAGCTCGCCCAGCGCGTGCCCAGGTTCGGCTTGGCCGGCTTCTCCTGCCCGACATGCCCGTCCTGCCCTTCCTGCTTGCCCTGCGCCTTCGCACGGCCGAGCAGCTTGCCCTTCTCTCCCGCCGGCTTCACCCTGCGGCCGGCGTACCCGAGCAGCGCCGGGATCATGGTCAGGGCGATCAGCACCGCGATGGCCACGGTGCCCGCCGCCGCGACGCCCATCTTCGTCAGCATCGGGATGTTGACGACGGACAGGCCCACCAGGGCGATCACGACCGTGAGGCCCGCGAAGACCACCGCGGAGCCCGCCGTGCCGACGGCCCGGCCCGCCGCGTCCTCCCTTTCGCGGCCCTCGGCGAGTTCGGCCCGGTAGCGGGAGACGATGAACAGCGCGTAGTCGATGCCGACCGCGAGGCCGATCATCATCGCGAGGGTGGAGGTCGTCGAGCCCAGGTCCAGCGCACTGGCCAGCGCCGTGATCGTCGAGACGCCGATGCCCACGCCGATGAGCGCCGTCAGCAGCGGCAGGCCGGCCGCGATCAGCGAGCCGAAGGTGATGACGAGGACGACGGCGGCGACCGCGATGCCGATGATCTCCGTGGTGCCGGTGTGCGGGACCGTCTGGAGCGCGTCACCGCCGATCTCGACGGTCAGCCCGGCCTTCCGGGCGTCCTGCGCGGAGTCCTCCAGGGCGTCGCGGGAGGAGTCCTCCAGCTCCATGCCGGAGACCTTGTACGACACCTGCGCGTACGCGACCGTGCCGTCCTTGCTGACGGCCTTCGCCTGGTACGGGTCGGTGACGCGGACGACCTCGGAGCCGTCGGAGAGTTCCTTGACGGTCTCCTGGACGGTCGCCTTGTTGCCCGGGTCGGTCATCTTCTCGCCGCTCGGCGCCTTGAAGACGACGCGTGCGGTGGCTCCGTCGGCACTCGTGCCGGGGAAGCGCTGTTCCAGCAGGTCGAAGGCCTTCTGCGCCTCGGTGCCGGGGATGGAGAACGAACTGTTGCCGGCGGCGGGGGCGCCGGCCGCGCCGACACCGGCGAGGGTCAGCAGGGCCACCCATATCAGGGCGACGAAGTGCCGCCGCCGGAAGGACATCCGGCCGATCTTGTAGAGGAATGTGGCCACGAGGGCGTACTCCCGGTCAGGTCGTGGGGTCGGTTCTGGGCAGGGCTGATCAGCCCGACGACGTGAGCGGTGACGTCAGGTGGGGATGTGACTGAGGGGGTTTGACTGAGGGGGTTTGTCAGTCGACGGGAATGCCGAGGGCGGGGAGGACCACGGCGTCGATGTACGAGGTGAGGAACGCCTGCGTGGGCGGCTGGTCGTCGATCAGCGTGCGCGTGGCGAAGGCGCCGACGAGCATGTGCACGATGTAGTCCAGCGCCGGGCGGCCGGCCTCGACCTCACCGCGGTCGACCGCTCTTTGCACCACCCGGTGGAACTCCTCCATCTCGGGCTCGATGAGCAGTTCCTTGAAGGCCTGGAGCAGGTCCGGGTTGTTGTGCACCGCCATGAACAGACCGCGCATCAGCGCGGCGTTCTGCTGCATGGTGCAGTCGTCCTCACGGGAGGTGAGGGCGTGCAGGTCGCCCCGCAGGGATCCCGTGTCGACGTCGGCGATGCCGCCCGGCTTGTTGTGCCGGATCGCCTTCGCCACCAGCTCCGGCTTGCCGCCCCACTGGCGGTAGAGCGTCGCCTTGCTGGAGCGCGTGCGGGCGGCCACGGCGTCCATGGTGAGGGCGTCGTAGCCGACCTCGCGGAGCAGGTCGAGCACGGCCGCGTACAGCTCGGCCTCACGCTCGGGGGTGATCCGACTGCGACGCGCGGTGGCGACCTCAGCCATCTCTCTCACCTTCCTGCTCCGAACGACACGGTTTCGTACACCACGAAGATAGCGCACCCCCTTATGGGAACGAAACCGTTTCGTACGTGTCCTGGGTCACGGCCGCGGCCCCAACCATGACAGCGGTCCGGTTTGCCAGAACTTGCTACACTCCGTCCCCCGGCAAAGCATGAAGACGTGACCTATCTGCGTCTGCCGCACCTCCATGACGACCTGCTCTGCTTCGTGGCCGAGGACGACCTCTGGCTCGCCCCGCTGGACGGCCCCGGCCGCGCCTGGCGGCTCACCGTCGACCGCACCAAGGTGGGCCACCCCCGCTTCTCGCCCGACGGACGGCACCTCGCGTACACGAGCTGGCGCAGCCTGGTGCCCGAGGTCCATCTCGCGCCGGTGGACGGCGGCCCGGCCCGGCAGGTGAGCCACTGGGGCAGCGCCGACACGCGGGTCTGCGGCTGGACCCCGGAGGGCGAGATCCTGGCCGTGGCCTCGCACGGCGAGCCCTTCTCGTACTTCACCTGGGCGTACAAGGTCTCCCCGGACGGCGACCCGGGCCGCAAGCTGCCCTGGGGGCCGGTCGCCGACATCCAGGTCGCCGATCTGGACGGGGAGCGCAAGTCGCTCCTCCTCACCGGCACCCCGCCGCACGAGCCGGCCGCCTGGAAGCGCTACCGGGGCGGGGCCATGGGCAGGCTGTGGCTGCACGGCGAACGGCTGCTCGAAGGCCTCGGCGGCCATCTGCACTCCCCCATGTTCGTCGGCGGCAGGATCGCCTTCCTCTCCGACCACGAGGGCGTCGGCAACCTCTACTCGTGCGCCTACGACGGTTCCGACCTGCGCCGGCACACCGACCACGACGCCTTCTACGCCCGGCACGCCGCGAGCGACGGCACCCGGGTGGTGTACCAGTGCGCGGGCGACCTGTGGCTGGTCGACGACCTGTCACCGGACTCCGAGCCGCGCCGGCTGGACGTACGGCTGAGCGGACCGCGCCCGGGGCGGCGCCCGTACCAGGTACCCGCGGCCCAGCACGTCGACGGCATCTCGGTCGACGAGACCGGGCGGGCCGGCGCGGTCGTCGTGCGCGGCAGCCTGTACTGGCTCACCCACCGGGACGGGCCTGCCCGCACCCTCACCGACACCCCGGGCGTCCGGGTGCGGATGCCGGAGATGCTCGGCGCGAGCGGGCGGGTGGCGTACGTGACGGACGCGGAGGGCGAGGACGCGATCGAGATCGCCTCCCTGCCCCGGGCGAGCGGCGACCGCGAGCCCAGGCGGCTGGCCTCGGGCGCGCTGGGCCGGGTCCGCGAGCTGGTGTCGGACCTCGAGGGCGAGCGGCTGGCGGTCGCCTCGCACGACGGACGACTGCTGCTCGTGGACGTCACCGAGGAGTCCGACGGCGAGGTCACCGAGCTGATCCGGTCGATCAACGGGCCCGTGCGCGACCTCGCGTTCTCCCCGGACGGGGGATGGCTGACCTGGTCGCATCCGGGCATCGGGAGGACGCTGCGGCAGATCAAGATGGCTCGGATCAAAGACAAGTTCATCGTGGACGTCACCAACGGCCGTTTCGAGGACGAGAACCCGGTCTTCACGCGCGACGGCCGCTACCTCGCCTTCCTCTCCTGGCGCGGCTTCGACCCCGTCTACGACGTGCACACCGGCGACCTGTCCTTCCCGCTGGGCTGCCGCCCGTATCTCGTGCCGCTGTCCTCCGCGACGCCCTCCCCGTTCGCGGTGAACCCGGAGGGCCGCCCGGCCGCCGGGGGCCTGGATCCGGTGGAGGACGACGAGAACGGGGACAACGGGGCGGTGACCGTCGAGGTCGAGGGGCTGGAGAGCCGGGTCACGCCGTTCCCGGTGGCCGCCTCCAAGTACTCGGCGCTGCACCCGGTGGCCGGCGGCGGGCTGGTGTGGCTGCGCTGGCCGATCTCGGGCGCGCTGGGCGAGACGTTCGCGAACCCGGACGACACCAGCGGCCGGCCGACCCTGGAGCACTTCGGCATCACCAAGGCCAAGAAGACCGAACTCGCCGTGCACCTGGACTTCTTCGCGGTCAGCGGCGACGGCACCCGGCTGGTGATCGTCGACGAGGGCGAGCTGCGCGCGGTGCCCGCGACCGAGCCCGGCGACCTGGACACGACGGTGTGGATCGACGCGCGCCGCATCCTGCACGTGGTCGACCCGGCGGCTCAGTGGCGGCAGGCGTACGAGGAGGCCGGGCGGCTGATCCGGGCGTACTTCTGGGAGCCGGGCATGTGCGGCATCGACTGGGACGGGGTGCTGGACCAGTACCGTCCGCTGGTCGAACGGGTCGCCTCCCCGGACGAGTTCGCCGACCTGCTGCGCGAGGTGCTGGGCGAGCTGGGCACCTCCCACGCCTACGTCACCGCCGCCCGGCGCAACGAGGGCCCGCCGCACTACCAGCGCCGGCAGGGTCTGCTGGGCGCCAACTTCGTACGCCGGGACGGCGGCTGGATGGTCAAGCGGATCCTGCCCGGCGACTCCTCCGACTCCAAGGCCCGCTCCCCGCTGGCCGGTACGGGCATCCGCGAGGGGGCGGTCCTGACCCATGTCGACGGCCGCCCGGTGGATCCGGACGCGGGCCCGTACCCGCTGCTGGCGGGCGCGGGCGGTACGACGGTGGAGCTGACCTTCTCCCCCGCGGAGGGCACGGGACCGCCCCGGCGGGTCGCCGTCGTCCCGCTCGTCGACGAGCGGCCGCTGCGCTACCAGGACTGGGTGGCCAAACGCCGGGCGGTGGTGCGGGAGTTGAGCGGCGGGCGGTGCGGGTATCTGCACATCCCGGACATGGGCGGTTCGGGCTGGGCGCAGTTCAACCGGGATCTGCGCATGGAGGTGTCGCGGCCCGCGCTGATCGTGGACGTGCGTGGCAACGCCGGCGGTCACATCAGCGAGCTGGTCATCGAGACGCTGAGCCGCACGATCCTGGGCTGGGACCTGACCCGTGACGCCCAGCCGGTGTCGTACACCTCGAACGCGCCGCGGGGCCCGGTGGTTGCGCTGGCGGACGAGGCGACCTCCTCCGACGGCGACATGATCACCGCCGCGTTCAAGCTGCTGAAGCTGGGCCCCGTGGTGGGGCAGCGCACCTGGGGCGGTGTGGTCGGCATGACCGGCCGGCACGAGCTGGGGGACGGCACGGTCATCACGGTGCCGATGAACGCGGCCTGGTTCGACGCCTACGGCTGGTCGGTGGAGAACAAGGGCGTCGCCCCCGACATCGACGTCCTGCGCACCCCGCTGGACTGGGCGGAGGGGCGCCACGCCCAGCTGACCGACGCGGTGGAGCTGGCGCTCGGGCTGCTGGAGACCGACCCGCCGGCGAAACCGCCGACCTACAGCGACGTCCCGGACCGCTCCCGTCCGAAGCTGCCGCCCAGGACCTGAGGAGGCCCGGGAGTTTCGGACGTGAGGAAGGGGTGCCCCCGCGCGGGGCACCCCTTCCCTTCAGCACGCAACGTCAGGCGTCGTAGTCCTGGTCGAAGCGGTCCTCCTGCTCGCGCTCACGCTCGCGGTCGCGGTCGCCACCACGGTCGCGCTGCGGCTGCGAGGGGTCCATGTCCTCGTCACGCCGGCGACCACGGCCCTGCATCTGCTCACGGGCCTGGTCGGCCTTCTGCTTGGCCTGGTTCTGCCACTGCTCGGACTTCTCCTGGAACTGGTCCTTCATACCCATGTGGGTTCACTCCCGTTGGGGGTGAGGGGATCTGGCTCGACCAGATTCACACGGCCCGTGACGCTGCGCATGTCGATCACTTACGGAGCGTAGTTCTCTGCTGCTCATCGGCCGCTCCGCCCGCCCCGACGAGGCCCGTGCGCATGCCGGTCAGCCGGTCCGCGAACCGCCGCATCTCGCGCTGGCCCACCGTTCCGATGACCCCGGGCAGATATCCGCGCACGCCCTGCATGCCGCGCAGCCACCACTGCCCGTAGACGTGGCTCGACCGGCGCTCGATCCCGGCCACGAGCCGGTCCACCGCCGGGCCGAGCGGATACGTCTTGTTGGACGGCCAGGGCAGCCGCTGCCTCAACTCCCGCATGACGTCGTCCTGGTCGGCCCCGCGCACCATGTCGGTGTCGGTCCACGACAGGTACCCGACGCCGACCTTCACGCCCCGGTGCCCGATCTCGGCGCGCAGGCTGTGCGCGTACGCCTCCACACCGGACTTGGACGCGCAGTACGCGGTCATCATCGGCGCCGGGACGATCGCCGCGAGGGACGCGATCTGCAGCAGGTATCCCCGGCTCTCCAGCAGCAGGGGCAGGAAGGCGCGGGCCGTCACCGCGGAACCGATCAGGTTGACCTCGATCACCCGCCGCCAGGACTCCGGGTCGGAGTCGGCGAACGGACCGCCCGTGGCGACACCGGCGTTGGCGACGACGATGTCGACCCGGCCGAAGCGCTCCTTGACCTCCTGCGCGACCCGGGCCATCGCCTCGTGGTCGGTGACGTCGGCGTGCCAGTGGTCACTGTCGCTGTGCAGCCGCCCGGAGACCTCCTTGAGCGCGTCCGGTTCGAGTCCCACCAGCGCCACCTTCACCCCGCGCGCGGAGAGCTTGCGGGCCAGCAACTCCCCGACGCCGCGCGCCGCCCCGGTCACCACGGCGACCCTGCCTTCGAGGCTCACCCTGCTCATGCGCTCTCCTCGGATACGACCTGGATGTGTGCCTGGATGTGTGCCTGGACGAGTTCGCGGATCTTCCCGGTGACCAGCTCGGGCGCCTCGACCGGCGTCATGTGGCCGATGCCGGGCAGCTCGATGAGCCCCGTGCAGTGCGGCAGCGCGGCGGCCAGGGCCCGGGCGTGCACCGGCGGCGTGAGCCGGTCCGCCGTACCGGCCACCACGGCCGTGGGCACGTCCAGTTCCCGTACGCCGTGGTCCAGGTCGAGCAGGTCCAGCACGTGGGACCAGGCGTAGCGGACCTTGCGGGGGCAGGCGTGCACGATGCGGGCGCAGGCCTCGACCATGTGCGGGGCCGAACCCGGGCCCATAGTCCCGTACTTGAGGATCCGGCGGGCCAAGGGCGTGACCGGGCCGAGCGGTGCCCGGGAGCCGAGGATCCGCCGGGTCAGCCAGGTCCGCAGCCGCCCGGGCCGCATGGGGACGACCGTGGACGCCGCGACCAGCTGTGAACTGCCCGTGCTGCACAGCAGGACGGCGGCGGTGTGCTCGCGGAAGGCGGTTCTCCCGGAGGCCGCCATCACGGTCATGCCGCCCAGGGAGTGCCCGGCGATCACGGCCTGTTCGCCGGGCGCGAGGGTGGCTTCGAGTACGGCTTCGAGGTCGTCGGCGAGGGCGTCGGTGGTGCAGGCGGGGCTCGCGGGGCTGCGTCCGTGGCCGCGCTGGTCGTAGGCGATGACCCGGTGGTCGGCGGCGAGGTCGCGTATCTGGGCCGCCCAGAAGGCGGTGGAGCAGGTCCAGCCGTGGGCGAGGACGACGGCGGGGGCTGTCTCGGGCCCGTGGATCTCGACGTGCAGCCGGGCGCCGTCGGCGGAGACGGCGGTCAGTTCGCGCGCGGGGGCGGGCGGGGCGTAGGGCCCGGAGTCGGCGGACAGGAGGCGGCTCACGCGTCCACCCCGGCCTTCTGCTCGGCAGCCTTCTCGGTGGTCGTCACGGGGGCCCGCAGGACGTCGTACTCCGCGAGGTCCACCCGCCGCGTCGCCCGCCGGAACTCGGCTGTCGTGCCGGGCCAGATGGTGGTGTTGCGGCCGCTCGCGTCGAGGTACCAGCTGGTGCAGCCGCCGGTGTTCCACACGGTCCGCTTCATGCGCTCCTGCACCCGGTGGTTCCAGGCGCTCACCGCGCTCGGCCGGGCGTCGAGGGCGACCCTGCCGCCGAGGACGTCGAGCTGGCGGACGAAGTCGGCGAGGTAGTTCAGCTGGGACTCGATCATGAGGATCATCGAGGAGTTCCCGAGGCCGGTGTTGGGCCCGATGATCGTCATCCAGTTGGGGAAGCCGGCGGCGGAGGCACCGCGCAGGGCCTCCATGCCGCCCTTCCAGGTCTCGGCCAGGGTCCGCCCGTCGGCGCCCACGACCCGGTCGGCGATGGGCATGTCGGTGACGTGGAACCCGGTGCCGAAGACGATCGCGTCCACCTCGGCCTCGCTGCCGTCGGCGGCGACGAGGGTCGATCCGCGGACTTCGGTGAGCCCGCTCGCGACGACGTCCACGTTCGGCTGCGCGAGCGCCGGGTAGTACTCGCTGGACAGCAGGATCCGCTTGCAGCCGATGCGGTAGTCGGGGGTGAGCTTCGCCCGCAGCGCCGGGTCCTTGATGGCGCGGGCCATGTTGCGCTTGGCCAGCTGCTCGACGAAGCCGAGTTCGTTCGGCCGCTTGGTGAACGCCTGGACCTGCAACTCCCGGATGCCCCACAGCAGTCCGCGGCGCAGCTGCGAGGTGATGGGCAGCTGCCGGTGGAGCCACCGCTCGGCGTCGCTGATGGCCCGGTCGACGCGGGGCATCACCCACGGCGGGGTGCGCTGGAAGAGCGTGAGCCGCGACACCTCGCGCTGGATGGCCGGCACGATCTGGATGGCCGAGGCCCCCGTCCCCACCATCGCGACGCGCTTGCCGCGCAGGTCGTAGTCGTGGTCCCAGCGGGCCGAGTGGAAGACCTTGCCGGGAAAGGAGTCCAGTCCCTGGATGTCCGGCACCTTCGGATCGGACAGCGGCCCGGTGGCGGACACCACGACATCCGCCGACAGACTCCCGCTGCTGGTCTCGATGTCCCAGCACAGCCGCTCGGCGTTCCACGTCATCCGCTTCACCTCCGAGTCGAAGCGGATGTGCGGCCGCAGCCGGAAGGTGTCCGTCACGTGCTCCAGGTAGGCGCGGATGTGCTCCTGCCCCGAGAAGGTGCGCGGCCAGTCGGGATTGGGCGCGAAGGAGAACGAGTACAGATGCGACGGCACGTCACAGGCGCACCCCGGGTAGCTGTTGTCCCGCCAGGTCCCGCCGACACTGCTAGCCCGCTCCAGCACGACGAAGTCGGTGACGCCCTCGCGGCGCAGCCGCACGGCGGCCCCCAGCCCGCCGAACCCGGACCCGACCACAGCGACCCGCACATGCTCGCGTTCGTGTTCGCGTTCGCCCATGCCGACACCTCCACACACCACGAGAACCATGCCAGTGAACACTGGCGCAATGGGAGAGTAGGACAGTCGCGTACTGATGGGTAGGGGGCGGCCGAGGAAAGTTACCGTCGGTACGCCTTAAGGTGCCCAGGTGGCCGAGAAGCGTGAATACCGCATGGAAGAGCTGGCCCGCCTGGCCGGGATCACGGTGCGCACCCTGCGCTTCTACCGCGAACGCAAGCTGATCCCGCCGCCTCGCCGGGAAGGCCGTATCGCCTGGTACGACGACCATCACCTCAACCGGCTGCGCACGATCACGGCCCTGCTGGAACGCGGCCACACCCTCAGCGGCATCGCGGAGCTGGCGGAGGCCTTCGACCACGGCCGGGACGTCGGTGACCTGCTCGGCGTCGGCGCCCCCACCGAGGAGGAGCCGGTCCACCTCACCCCCGAGGAACTCGCCGACCACTTCGCGGGCGAGGCCACCCCCGAGAACCTCGCCGCCGCGATGGAGCTCGGCTACCTCGGCACCGACGGCGACGAGATCGTCCACATCAGCCGCCGCCTCCTGGACGTCTCCTCGGCCCTGGTCCGCGAGGGCATCCCCCTCGCGGAGGTCCTCGGCGCGGCCAAACAGGTCCGCACCCACGCCGACGCCCTCGCCGAACTCTTCACCGGCCTGGTCCTGCGCCACGCCTCCGAGGACGACCTGCCCCGCCTGCGCCCGCTGGCCCGGAGCGTGGTGGAGGCGGAGCTGTCCCTGGCGATGGACCGCAGGATGCGCAGGTCCTAGGCGGTGCCCTGACGGTCGTACACCACGGTCACCGGCGCGTGGTCGGACCACCGCTCCGCGTGCGTGGCGGCCCGCTCCACGAACCCCTTGACCGCCCGGCCGGCGAGACCCGGGGTGGCCACGTGATAGTCGATCCGCCAGCCGGTGTCGTTGTCGAAGGCCCGCCCGCGGTACGACCACCACGAGTACGGCCCCTCGGTGTCCGGGTGCAGGGCGCGCACGACGTCGACGTACCCGCCGTCCGCGGGATCGAAGACCCGGGACAGCCACTCCCGCTCCTCGGGCAGGAACCCGGAGCTCTTGGTGTTGCCGCGCCAGTTCTTCAGGTCGGCCCGCTGGTGGGCGATGTTCCAGTCGCCGCAGACCAGCACCTCGCGCCCCTCGGCGGCGGCCCGCTCCCGGAGCCCCTTCAGATGGGCGAGGAACTCGCCCATGAAGCGCTCCTTCTCGTCCTGCCGCTCGGTCCCGACCTCACCCGAGGGCAGATACAGGGAAGCGACCGTGACCCCCGGCAGATCGGCCTCCACGTACCGCCCGCTGCCGTCGAACTCGGACGACCCGAACCCGACCTGGACCCGGTCGGGCTCACGCCGGCTGTAGAGGGACACCCCGGCCCGCCCCTTCGCGGCGGCCGGCGCGTGCACCACGTGCCAGCCCTCGGGGTCCCGGACGGTCCCGGGCAGTTGTTCCGGCTCGGCCCGCACCTCCTGGAGACACAGCACGTCGGCGTCGGTCCGCGCGAGCCACTCCACGAAGCCCTTCTTCGCGGCGGCACGCAGCCCATTCACATTCACAGAGGTCACAGTGAGCACCCCGGCACGATACCGGCACACTGGACGAGGTCCAGTTCCGGATCGAATACGGTAGCCGTCATGCAGATACGCCGGGTCTCCTTCGACCACCCCGACGCCATGAAGCTGAACGACGAGGTCCAGGCCGAGTACGCCGTCCGCTACGGGGACGACGGCGACGCGACGGTCATGGCCGCATCGGACTTCGAGCCGCCGAACGGCATCTACCTGATCGCGTACGACGAGTTCGGCACCCCCGTCGCCTCGGGCGCCTGGCGCTCCCAGGACACGAACGACGAAGGCAACCTGGACGGCGACGCCGAGGTCAAGCGCATGTACGTGATCGAGCAGATGCGCGGCCGGGGCATCGCCCGCCGCATCCTGGCCGCCCTGGAGGAGGACGCCCGCGCGGCCGGCCGCATCCGCATGGTCCTGGAGACCGGCCTCAAGCAGCCGGAGGCCATAGCCCTGTACACGTCCAGCGGCTACGAGCCGTGCGCCAAGTTCGGCTACTACCGGCACTACGAGTCGAGCCGCTGCTTCGCGAAGACGCTGTAGACACTTCCCCGGGTCGCCGATCCCCCTCCCTCCGGATCGCTAACCTGGTCCGGTTGTCGATGCGCGAGGGGGAAGTCGTGGCCGACGAGGTGCTCGAGTACGCCGTGGAAAGCCGCGCCGAGTGGAACGCGGACATGGCGGCTTCCGCGACCGTGCGGGTCGAGCCCGACGAGACGGCCCCCGAGCTCATCCTCGTCGCCGCGACCTGCCCCCGCTGCCGCCACTCCTTCGCCCACGCCGAATCCCTCGTCAGCTACCGCGCGATCAACCGCGACGACCCTCTGCGCCCCGGCATCGCCGCCCTGCTCCGCGGCGCCGCCCGCCGCGCGGCCGGGGCGAACGGCTCGCACGACGTCTTCGCCTCGTGCTGCTGCGGCGTTCCGCATCCGGGCTCGCCCGAGGGCGTGACCGGCTGCGGCGCGTCCTGGTCCCTGCACGTCGAGTGGGGTGGCTGACCGATGGGCGTGCGCGTCACACCCGGCCCGGCCGAGCCGTCCGAGGACCACACGCTGTCCGAGGCCGTGCGCGCCCGAACCGCCGAGGAGTTGCGTGCGGTGCGGGAGGTGGCGTCCAACTGGCGTACGGCACTGGCCGCCATGCTCACCCTCGTCACCGCGGTCTCGGTCGTCCGGGGCCGGGACTCGATCGTCGGCCTCGCCCAGGGAGCCCGCGTGCTCGTCGGCGTCCTCCTGCTGCTGGCGGTCGTCACGGCGTGCGTGGGTGCCTTCCTGTCCTCCCGCTCGGCGTTCGGCATCCCGAAGGAGGAGCAGACCGTCCAGCGGCTCACCGACCTGGTGGCCGCCGAACGCGCCCGCGTCCACCGCACCGTCCGGGACCTGCGGGTGGCGATCGCCTTGACCTTCGTCACCCTCGCGCTCATCGTCGCCTCGGTGGGCGTGGTCTGGTACGGGCCCACCGCGTGACGCGTGGTCAGTCCTGCCAGCGCTGAAGGGGCCGCACTCCGGCCCGGTGCGCGTCGACAAGGCGTGGCCGCAGGTCACGCCAGAGCATCTCGACGACCTGCTCCATGTTCTCCCCGAGCCCGATCGCGGCGTCGACCTGCGGTGTGCGGTGACGGCTCACCACATGGCGCAGGATCATGCGCCGCAGCACCGACGGCGGATGCGTCGTGGCATCTTCGCTCACGTTCTCGTGGCCATGGCGCAGCACGCTGATGGCGCGCTCCAGGACGTGCGTCATGGTGAAGTAGAAGTCGGCCCCCAGAAAGCCGATCGGGAGGTCGTGACCCTCGGACTGCCCGGCTGCCACCGACAGCGAGACGCCCTGGGCGTCCGCCTCGATCTCCTCCTGGTTGCTCCAGGCCAGCTCCTCCGGGTCGTCGCCCGACTCGGAACCGCCCAGCCAGGCCGCCGGGCGCTGCTGCCCGAGATGGCCCTTCAGGATGTGCCCGTACTCGTGGCCGAGCGCGAACAACTGCATGGAGCGGCAGAGCATTTCGGCCCAGGTGTTGCGCACCGGGTCCTGCAGGTACTGGGGCGCGTTGAACGGCACGCCCGTCTCCAGGTACGCGCGCACCAGCTCGCCGAACCGCCGGGCCGACTCCGGGTGGCGTGCGAGCCGTTCGCGGACCTTGTCGGGTTCGAGCTCGAAGGCCGCCCCGCCCTCCGGGGTCCGCCGGAACGGCGTCACCTCCGCCACGGCCTTCGCCGACAGGTAGGCGAACCCGGAGAACTCCGACTCGAACAGCACCAGGTGTTCGCCGGTGCCGGGCACGAGCATGGTCATCACGTTCACCCGGCCGGTGGGCAGAGTGCCGAGCAGCGGACGCTGCGGAACCGGGAAACCGAGGGCGCGGCCGGCCCGCTCGACGCTGTCGGCCATCTTGTGCAGGCTCTGTAACGTGCGCGCGTTCTCGTACTTGCTCACGGTCATGGCGCGCAGTTGCTTCTCGTTCTCGTGGAGACCGGCGCGCAGCTTCTCGATCTGCTCGGGGCTGACCAGCCCGGTCCGCATCCGCAGCAACTCGTCGATGAGCCGCGCGGCCTCAGCGTCGTCCTCGGCCGAGCGCGGTCTCGGCATCAGGCCCATGCCCTGCCAGACGGTCTCGTGCATATGGTCCAGGAACTGCCGAGCCTGTTGAGAAGCCACGCTCACTCCACTCCTTCTCGAGCCGGGTACACGCTTCCCTAACGGAAGCCGGTTCAAGAAGTAGTGCGCATACGTCAGAGCCCCGGTCGGGGATCCCGACCGGGGCTCTGAGCTGCGTGGACCTGAGGGGATTTGAACCCCTGGCCCCCTCGATGCGAACGAGGTGCGCTACCGGACTGCGCCACAGGCCCTTGCAACGAGTGAAACTTTAGCACCCCGATCGGCCTGCTTGGAAATCCGTTCCCGAGGGGCGGTCACCTGCGGCTTCGCGGGGCTACTCGTTGGCGGCCCGGGGCCGGTCCCCGTCCTCGTACTGGTCGAACAGCGGGGTACGCCCGCGCTCCCGGGCCCGCCGTGCAGAGGCCGCGCGGCGGGCGTCACTGCGGCCGCCGCCGTCCGCCCTCTCCTCCGTGCAGGCCTCCGCGTCGCCGGGGGCCGCGCTGTCGGCGGGGGCCGGGGCGTCCTCGTGATCGGGGGTGACGGTGCTCGACCGCGCCGAGCTCCAGGTGTCGGGCGCCGCGAGGTCCACGTCGTTGGTGGCCCGGGGCGCGACGGGTGCGGTCACATAGGTCGGCAGGGGCACCGGCACCGGCTCCCAGCTGTCGCCCTGCCCCGGCCGCCGCTGCCGCTCGCGCTGCTGGTCGACCCACTCGGCGTGGTCGGTCTGCTCGACGAGTGCGCGCCGGTCCGCCGCGAGGGCCGACAGGCCGGGGTCGGTCGCCGGCTCGGGTCCCGCCTCCGGTTCGTCGGCCTCTTCGTCGGTGGCGGCGTGCCGGCGGGGCTGCCGCTGGCGCTCGCGCAGCCGCTGGGCCGCGGCCTCGGCCCGGCGGCGGTCCATCTGGTACGTGAAGCGGCGGCGCTCCTGGGAGCGCAGGTACGCGATGTACACGCTGAGCATGACGGCGGGCACACCGGGCGCCCACAGGAAGGCCAGGCCCCCGACCGCGGCGACGATCGCGCCCAGGGTGAAGGCGAGGAACAGCATGGTGGTCGTGCGCCGACGGCGCGCGAGCACCTTCGAGCGCCGGGCCCGCGCTGCGGCCGCCTGGTTCGCCTGGCTCGCCTGGTTGTTCGCCCGGGGGGTCGCGCCGCGCCGGTCGGCGGGCACCTGGCCCCGGCCGCGTTCGGCGCTCGCCGGGTGCGGTCCGGGTGCCGGGCGGGCCGGCTGCTCGGGGGCGGGTGACGGTACGGGCGCCTGGGTCTGCGGACGCGTCTTGGACACGGCGAAGGCCCGGACGTCCACCGAGTCGGTGACGGCGTCCAGGTCGCCGGCGCCCTGCTCCCCCTCGTCGGCGGAGCGCGCCCGCAGGTCCTTGGCGTACCGGCGCTCCATGGCCGCCTTTCCGGACAGAAGCCGGATGGCGGTGCTGAAGCGTTCCGTCGGACGGGCCTCGTTCAGCTCGTCCTGCCTACGGAGCCACATCGGCACCAAGTAGGCGGCCCAGGCCCCGACAATGACTGCGTAGATGAGGCCGCTGCTGCTCACGCCTCACACGGTAGAGGGGTTTGCGTGAGGCCATCTGCCAATTGAGCCGGTGTGTCGCACGATCTGGCTGATATTTCGAACTTTTTTTGTGACCGATGCGATCAGCAGACCGCCCAGGCCGGGAATTCAATGCCCCAAGACGGTCACCGGCCGATCAATTTCGAACACATATTCAATTTCCGGGGTGGTGCGGGATTCCCGGATTACTCTGCGATCGTGCCCGGTGCCAGCGCCTCAGCAACCCGTCCGGCACCTCTTCCGCCGTGAGCGCGAAGACGAGGTGGTCGCGCCAGGCCCCGTCGATGTGGAGATAACGCGGCCTGAGCCCCTCCTCGCGGAATCCGAGTTTCTCCACGACCCGACGGCTCGGCCCGTTCTCGGGGCGAATGCAGACCTCGATGCGGTGCAGCCCGACCGTGCGGAAACAGTGGTCCACGGCGAGCGCCACCGCCGTCGGCATCACGCCCCGGCCGGCCACCGCCTCGTCCACCCAGTAGCCGACATGCCCGGAGCACATCGAGCCCCAGGTGATTCCGGCCACGGTCAACTGTCCCACCAGCCGCCCCTGGTACTCGATGACGAAGGGCAGCATCCGGCCCGCGTTCGCCTCCGACCTCAGGTGGCGGACCATCTGGCGGAAGGTCGGGCGGTGCGCCAATGGCCCGCCGGGCGTGGGCGGCGGAATGGTCGCCTCCCAGGGGCGCAGCCAGTCGCGGTTGCGCCGGTTGACCTCGCGCCACGCCCGCTGGTCGCGCAGCTTTATCGGCCTGAGGACGACGTCGCCGTCCACCAGCTCGACGGGCCAGGATGGGCTGTTCAGCTCGCACCCCCACTGCCGGGTCTGGGGTGGTCACCGCCGCGGAGCTGCTCGACGGCGTGGACCAGCAGCGGCTCCAGGACCGCCAGTCCGTCCTTCACGCCGCCGCTGGAGCCCGGCAGGTTGACGATCAGCGTGCCGCCCGCCACTCCGGCCAGGCCCCGGGAGAGCGCCGCCGTCGGCACCTTCTCCCGGCCGAAGGCCCGGATGGCCTCGGCGATGCCCGGCACCTCGTGGTCGATCACGCGGCGGGTCGCCTCGGGGGTGCGGTCGGTGGGCGAGATGCCCGTGCCGCCGGTGGTGACGATGACGTCGTAGCCGGTCTCGACACCGGCGCGCAGGGCCGCCTCCACGGGGTCGCCGTCGGGGACCACCTGGGGGCCGTCGACCTCGAAGCCGAAGCCCCTGAGGCCATGCGCGATCAGCGGGCCGCCCTTGTCCTCGTAGATCCCGGCGGCGGCCCGGTTGGAGGCCGTGACGACGAGAGCGCGGTAGGTCATGCCCGGCTCCAGTCGCCCGACTTGCCGCCCGTCTTCTCCTCCACCCGTACGTCCGTGATGACCGCTCCCTTGTCGACCGCCTTGACCATGTCGATCACGGTGAGCGCGGCGACGGAGACCGCGGTGAGGGCCTCCATCTCGACGCCCGTGCGGTCCGTCGTCTTCACGGTGGCCAGGATCTCCACCGCGTCGTCCGCGACCGACAGGTCCAGTTTCACACCGGACACCGACAAGGGGTGACAGAGCGGGATCAGGTCCGGGGTGCGTTTGGCGCCCATGATCCCGGCGATCCGCGCGGTCGCGAGGGCGTCGCCCTTGGGGACGCCCTCGCCGCGCAGCAGTTCGATCACGCGGGGGGAGACGAGGACGCGTCCGCTGGCACGGGCGGTGCGGGCGGTCACGTCCTTCTCGGACACGTCGACCATGCGGGCGGCACCCGCCTCGTCGATGTGCGTCAGGCGGTCCTGCGTAGGGGGGTCCTGCATGCTCATGCTGTGTGGCGCTCCCGGTCCGGGCCTGCTGTGCGCGACACGGTACCCCCAACCAGCGCCTCTCAGCCGAGCAGGACCACCTCGACCTCGGTGCCGGGCTCGACGGACTCGGTGTCCTCGGGGACGACGATGAGCGCGTCGGCGTGGGCGAGGGCCGCGATCAGGTGGGATCCGGCGCCGCCGACCGGGGTGACCCGCCCGTCGGCGTACGTGCCGCGCAGGAACTGGCGGCGGCCCTTCGGCGAGGTCAGCGCCTTCTCGGCGGTCAGGGTCGCCCGGGTCGTGGGCCGGTGGACGTCCTCCAGGCCCATCAGGGCGCGGATGGCGGGGCGGACGAACAGTTCGAAGGAGACGTACGACGACACCGGGTTGCCGGGCAGCGCCAGCAGCGGGGTGTGGTCGGGGCCGATGGAGCCGAAGCCCTGGGGTTTGCCGGGCTGCATGGCGAGCTTGCGGAAGTCGATGCCGCTGCCCGCCTCGTCCGCGTCGGCGACGTGGGACAGGGCCTCCTTGACGACGTCGTACGCCCCGACGCTCACACCGCCCGTGGTGACCACCAGGTCGGCGCGGACCAGCTGGTCCTCGATGGTGGAGCGCAGCGTCTCGGCGTCGTCGGCGACGGCGCCCACGCGGTAGGCGATGGCACCGGCGTCGCGGGCGGCGGCGGTGAGGGCGAAGCTGTTGGAGTCGTAGATCTGACCGGCGCCCAGTTCCGTGTCGGGCTGGACGAGTTCGCTGCCGGTGGAGAGCACCACCACGCGCGGGCGCGGGCGCACCCGGACCGTGCCGCGGCCGATCGCGGCGAGCAGGGCGATCTGGGGCGGGCCGAGGATCGTGCCGGCCTCCAGGGCGCGGTCGCCGGCCTTCACGTCACTGCCTTTCGCGCGCACGTGCGCGCGGGCCTCGGCCGGGCGGTACACCTGCACGTGCCCCGTGGCACCCTCGGGGCCGAGGCTGCGGGCGCGCATGCCGCGCACCGGGCCCTCGCCGAGCCCGCCGTCGGTCCACTCGACGGGCACGACCGTCTCGGCGCCGGGCGGCAGCGGGGCGCCGGTCATGATGCGGGCGGCCTGGCCGGGGCCCACGTGGAGCAGCTCGGCCTGGCCCGCGGCGACGTCCCCGACGACCTCCAGGGCCGCCGGGAACTCCTCGCTCGCGCCCGACACGTCCGCGACCCGTACCGCGTAGCCGTCCATCGAGCTGTTGTCGAAGGGCGGCAGGGACACCGGCACCGTGACGTCCTCGACGAGGACGCAGCCCTGGGCGTCGAGCAGCTGCAGCTCGATGGGTTCCAGGGGGCGGACGGTGGCGAGGATGTCCTCCAGGTGCTCCTCCACCGACCACAGGTGGTCGGGGCCGGAGTGGTCCTGGCCGGTGACGCGGGTCGCGGCGCTGCTCAACGTCTTACATCTCCTCGGCTACGTAACTGCGAAGCCAGGTCCGGAAGTCCGGGCCCAGGTCTTCACGTTCGCACGCGAGTCGGACAATGGCACGCAGGTAGTCGCCGCGGTCGCCGGTGTCATAGCGGCGGCCCTTGAAGACGACGCCGTGCACCGGGCCGCCGATCTTCTCGTCTTCGGCGAGCTGCTGGAGGGCGTCCGTGAGCTGGATCTCGCCGCCGCGGCCCGGCTGGGTCTTGCGCAGTATGTCGAAGATGTGCGGGTCGAGGACGTAGCGGCCGATGATCGCGTAGTTCGACGGGGCGTCGGCCGGGTCCGGCTTCTCGACCAGGCCGCTGACCTGGACGACATCGCTGTCCTCGGTGGTCTCGACGGCCGCGCAGCCGTAGAGGTGGATCTGCTCCGGGGCGACCTCCATGAGCGCGATGACGCTGCCGCCGCGCTGCTCCTGGACCTCGACCATGCGCTGGAGCAGGGGGTCGCGGGGGTCGATGAGGTCGTCGCCGAGGAGGACGGCGAAGGGCTCGTCACCCACGTGCGGGGCGGCGCACAGGACGGCGTGTCCGAGGCCCTTGGGGTCGCCCTGGCGGACGTAGTGCATCGTCGCGAGGTCGCTGGACTCCTGCACCTTGGCGAGGCGGCTGGCGTCGCCCTTCTTCTGAAGCGCCGACTCCAGCTCGTAGTTGCGGTCGAAGTGGTCCTCGAGGGGGCGCTTGTTGCGGCCCGTCACCATGAGGACGTCGTCGAGACCCGCGGCGACGGCCTCCTCGACCACGTACTGGATCGCCGGCTTGTCGACGACCGGCAGCATCTCCTTGGGAGTGGCCTTCGTGGCCGGCAGGAACCGGGTACCGAGGCCTGCTGCTGGAATGACAGCCTTGCTGATCCGAGGGTGCGACTGAGTCATGCCCGCCACCATATCCGGTGCCTTTGCATGGAATCTGCGGCTCCGGTTCATAGGCGCTCATATGAGCGTATTGCAACGGTACGGGAGCAACCTTTGAGTCACATCGGACGTCCGGGCGAGCCTGACAAGCGGAGTTTGCGGCTCGATCTCCTCGCGGTGAGGAACAGGTTGACGGCGGATGACCTGCGGGAAACGTCGGCCGCGCTGGCCCGGCGGGCGCTGGAGCTGCCCGAGTTGGCGCGGGCCGGGACGGTGGCGGCGTACGTCTCCGTGGGGAGCGAACCGGGGACGCTCGCGCTCCTGGACGCGTTGCGCGCCCGGGGCGTACGCGTCCTGCTGCCGGTCCTGCTGCCCGACAACGACCTGGACTGGGGCGTCTACGAGGGTGAGGGCTCGCTCGCGCGCGTCCAACACGGCGGCAGGATGGCTCTCTTCGAGCCCGCCGGCGAGCGCCTCGGGCCGGACGCCGTGACCACCGCCGACGCCGTGCTGCTGCCGGGGCTGGCGGTCGACGCGCGCGGGATGCGGCTGGGACGCGGCGGAGGCTCCTACGACCGTGTGCTGGCGCGGCTGGAGCGGGCGGGTGCGCGTCCGGCGCTGGTGGTGCTGTTGTACGACTCGGAGGTCGTCGAGCACGTCCCCGGGGAGCCGCACGACCGGCCGGTGCACGCGGTGGTGACGCCCTCGGGGGTGCGGCGGTTCGGGCCGGGGAGCTGACATGGAAGCGGGGGGGCCCCCCCCCCGGGGGGGGGGGGGGGGGGGGGGGGGGGGGGGGGGGGGGGCGCGGGGGGGGGGGCGGGGGGGGCGGGGGGCGCCCGCCCCCCCCCGCAGGG
>NZ_JBVHEP010000004.1:0-278803 GCF_055562795.1 Streptomyces sp. NPDC016851 | reverse complement strand
GCCCCCGGCCCGGGGGCCCCGCCCGCCGGGCGGGTGCCGGGGGGGGGGCCCCCGGGGGGGGGGGGGGGGTGGGGGCGGGGGCGCTGACTTGCACGCGCCCCCCCCCGCGGGGGGGGCGGCCCGCCTTTCGGTTTCCGGTGTCAGCGGCTCACGGCTTGAGCACCAGCTTGTCGGCCGTGCCGTCCTCGACCGCCTTGTCCGAGAAGGACCACGGGAGCAGTTCGCCGTCGGCCCACTTGTCCGTCTGGTCGACGTAGTGGGCGCTGTAGGCGTGCCCGGAGGCGCCGCTGAGGTTGATCCAGCGGGACTTGTCGAGGTCGCCGAGGTTCACGACCATCCGCATGGACGGCACCCACACCACGCCGTAGCCGCCGGCCGCGTTCCAGCCGGTCGCATTGACGGTGGCCTCGCCGCCGCTGAGCTCCCACGGGCCGCGGTTGAGGGCGTACTGGACGAATCCGGGGCCCTCGGTGCCCAGGGTCTGGTTCTTCAGGAACAGGCGGTGCAGCCGGCCCCAGGTCCAGGTGTCGATGTCCTTGCCGAGCTTGGCGGTCAGCTCCCAGCGGGCGTCGATCATCGCGCGCCGGAACAGCTGGTCGCGGTTGACGGCGGCGGGGCGGGTGCCCGCCTTGGACGTCTTCCACCAGGCGCTCTTCGGCTGGTCCATCAGCTTGCGGACCACCTCGAACCAGCGGTCACCGCCGTCGGGCTGCGCCTGGTCCGGGTCGCGCTCGCCGCACTCGCGCACGTCCTCCGCCTCGTCGGCGGGCCCGGTGGTGTTGACCGGCTTCACCCACAGGCACTGGCCCTTGACCCGCAGCTCCTTGGGCAGCTTGTTGCCGAAGGCGAGCTTGAGGATGTTGCGCCAGACCGCGTTGAAGTAGGCGGCCGCCGCCGAGTCGGTGTCCTGGGTGTAGTCCCAGCCCTCCAGCAGCTTCTGCGCCTCGCGGACGTCCTTGTTCTTGGTGTCGATCTTGAGCAGCGTGGGCACCAGCAGCCGGGCGATCTCGCTGCTGTTGTCCAGCTGCATCTGGCGCATGTCGTCCGTGGAGATCTTGCCGCCGTCCTTGATCTTCGACTGGATCAGGTCGGTGATCCGCTGGCTGCGCGTGCCGTAGCCCCAGTCCTCGGTGAGCGTGTAGGGGTACTTGTCCGGGTCGACCACGGCCTGGTTCGCGGTGACGATGTAGCCGCGCTCCGGGTTGTACTCGTACGGCAGCTCGTCCTGCTCGATGTAACCGGTCCAGCGGTACTTGGGGTCCCAGCCGGGCGCCGGGACGGAGCCGTCGTCGTCCTGGGAGCGCTTGGGGATCCTGCCCGGCAGGGTGTAGCCGATGTGGTCCTCGGTGTCCGCGTAGATCAGGTTCTGCGAGGGCACGTCGAACAGGGCGGCGGCCTTGCGGAAGTCGGTCCAGTTCTTCGCCCGGTCCATGGCGAAGACGGCGTCCATGCTGGTGCCCGGCTGAAGCGCGGTCCAGCGCAGGGCGACGCCGTAGCCGTCGCCTCTGTCGGGTGCGGCGGTGTCGACGGTGGCCTTCTTGCCGACCTTCACGAGCTCCTTGGCCCGGTCGGACAGCAGGGGCCCGTTGTTGGTCTCGCGGACGACGATCTTCCTGGGCGAGCCGCCGGCGACCTTGATGGTCTCCTCGCGCGTCTCGAAGGGCTTGACCTCGCCGTCGTACAGGTAGCCGTCGCCGGTGATCTTCTCCAGGTAGAGGTCCGTGACGTCGACGCCCGAGTTGGTCATACCCCAGGCGATGTCCTGGTTGTGGCCGATTATCACGCCCGGCATGCCGGCGAAGGTGTAGCCGCTGACGTCGTACTGGCACGCGCTGGAGACGCTGCGGCAGTGCAGGCCCATCTGGTACCAGACGGACGGCAGCGAGGGCGACAGGTGCGGGTCGTTGGCCAGCAGCGGCTTGCCGGTGATCGTGTGCTTCCCGCTGACGACCCAGGAGTTGGAGCCGATGCCGTCGCCGTTCACGCCGACGGCCGGCGGGAGGTCGCTCAGGGCGTCGCTGAGGCCGGTGAGCTGGCTGTCCAGGCCCGAGGTGCCGGAGGCGGTACCGGAGGCCGTCCCGGAGGTGCCGGAAGCCGTGCCGGAGGCCGTGCCCGCCGTACCCGCGGCGGTGCCGCCGGTTCCGCCCGTGCCCGTGCCGGTGCCGGCACCCGTGCCGCCGGTGCCGCTCGTGCCGCCCTGTTCGAACGCGCCCGTCAGCTCGTCGTACTGGCCGTCCTGGACGATCGCCTTGTTCCGGCTGTACGGGTACTGCGGGTACAGCTCGGCGATCTGCTTCGGGTCGAGGCGGCTGGTCAGCAGGGCGCGGTCGATCTCGTCCTGCATGTTGCTGCGCAGGTCCCAGGCCATGGCCTTCAGCCAGGAGACCGAGTCGACCGGGGTCCACTTCTGTGGCTTGTAGTCGTTGGTGAAGCCGAGCGCCGCGTACTCCAGGGAGATGTCCTCGCCGTTCTTGCCCTGGAGGTAGGCGTTGACCCCCTCGGCGTAGGCCTGGAGGTACTTCTTGGTGGCGGCCGACAGCTTGGTGTCGTACTCCTCCTTGGCGACCCGCTCCCAGCCGAGCGTGCGCAGGAACTCGTCGTTGTCGACCTGGCTCTTGCCGAACATCTCCGACAGCCGGCCGGAGGCCATGTGGCGGCGTACGTCCATCTCGTAGAACCGGTCCTGCGCCTGGACGAAGCCCTGCGCCATGAACAGGTCCGCGTCGGAGGAGGCGTAGATCTGCGGGATGCCGTAGCCGTCCCGCTTGACCTCGACGGGTCCCGAGAGGCCCTTGAGCGTGAGGGAGCCCTTGGTCTGCGGGAAGGAGGCCCGGACGGTGCTGATGGACCAGTACGCCCCGAAGGCGAGGCCTCCGATCAGTGCCAGCACCAGGACGAGCACGGTCAGACGTGCTTTGCGCCCCTTTCTCCTGCCGGACTTGCCGGGCTGCTGACCCGTGGAGGCGGTGGTGTTCGGGGGCATCGCTGTCCTTGCTGTCCTAAGTCGAGCGGCAGGTTCGGCTGTGCTTTTAACTGAGCGCTGGAGCAACGATAGGCGCAGGGCCTTGCGCCCCTTGACGCGGAGTCGGGAACCAGCCCGGACGAGCGTTCGATCTCACCCCCGGAAGTGTCAAGAAATCGTCAAGAGTTAGGTAAGGTAACGAAGTAGTTGGCGCGATGCGCCACAGCGTCATGTGCGATGTACGTGAGCCCACGCGCGCGTGCGGGTGGGCCAGGGAAGGATTCGGCCGCTGACTGTTCACCACCTCAACCAGCTCCTGCTCGTCTGCTCGCTCGTCCTGCTCGTCGCCGTCGCAGCGGTACGGATCTCCTCGCGCAGCGGGCTCCCCAGCCTGCTCGTGTATCTGGGGATAGGCGTCGCCATGGGCCAGGACGGCATCGGCGACATCCACTTCGACAACGCCGAACTGACCCAGGTCATCGGGTACGCGGCCCTGGTCGTGATCCTGGCCGAGGGCGGTCTGGGCACGAAGTGGAAGGAGATCAAGCCGGCCCTGCCGGCCGCCACGGTACTGGCCCTGGTCGGTGTCGCGGTGAGTGTCGGGGTGACGGCGTCGGCCGCGCACTACCTGATCGGGCTGGAGTGGCGGCAGGCGCTCATCATCGGGGCGGTCGTCTCCTCGACCGACGCGGCGGCCGTGTTCTCCGTGCTGCGGAAAATCCCCCTCCCCGCGCGCGTGACGGGCACCTTGGAGGCGGAGTCCGGCTTCAACGACGCCCCGGTGGTCATCCTCGTGGTCTCGCTGTCCACGGCGGGGCCGGTCGAGCACTGGTACGTGCTGCTGGGCGTGATCCTGCTGGAGCTGGCCATCGGCGCGGCCATCGGCATCGCGGTCGGCTGGCTCGGCTCCTGGGGGCTGCGGCACGTGGCGCTGCCCGCCTCCGGCCTCTACCCGATCGCCGTCATGGCCATCGCCGTGGTGGCGTACGCGGCGGGCGCGCTGGCCCACGGCAGCGGCTTCCTCGCGGTGTACCTCGCCGCGATGGTCATGGGCAACGCGCGACTGCCGCACTGGCCGGCCACGCGCGGCTTCGCCGACGGGCTGGGCTGGATGGCCCAGATCGGCATGTTCGTCCTGCTCGGACTACTGGTCACCCCGCACGAGCTGGGCGACGACATCGTCCCCGCGCTCGCCATCGGGCTGGTGCTGACCATGGTGGCGCGCCCGCTGAGCGTGCTGGTCTCCCTGCAGCCCTTCCGGGTCCCCTGGCAGGAACAGGCCCTCATGTCCTGGGCCGGGCTGCGCGGCGCGGTGCCCATCATCCTGGCGACCATCCCCATGGTCGAGGGCGTCGAGGCGAGCCGCCGGATCTTCAACATGGTCTTCATCCTGGTCGTCGTCTACACCCTGGTGCAGGGTCCGACGCTGCCGTGGCTGGCCCGCAAGCTGCGTCTGGGCGACGGGTCGGAGGCCGCCGACCTCGGCATCGAGTCGGCCCCGCTGGAGCGGCTGCGCGGGCATCTGCTGTCCGTGGCGATCCCCGAGGGGTCGAAGATGCACGGCGTGGAGGTCGCCGAGCTGCGGCTGCCGCCCGGTGCCGCCGTGACGCTCGTCGTGCGCGAGTCGCAATCGTTCGTTCCGCTCCCTACGACGGTGCTGCAACGCGGGGACGAGTTGCTCGTCGTGGCCACGGATCCCGTCCGGGACGCCACGGAGCGCCGGCTGCGCGCGGTGGGCCACGGCGGCAAGCTGGCCGGGTGGCTCGGGACGGACGGGGCGAGTCGGTAGGGACGGTTTTGCGCCGTTCATGCTCCTGCTTTCACAGGCGGATGCGCCCGCAGTGCTCTTTTTCACAGGCAGGCCACCCCAGGCGCCTGTACGATGAAGGCATCACCCCAAGATCGAACCAACTCTGCCTGACGCAGAGCTGGCGCGACCGTATGGCGGTCGGGTCACCCCTCCTCACCGGGCCCCGGCATCTACCGCAGTTCCGCGCAAGAGGACAGCTCTCGGCGCCGCCCGCTCACGGGCCCGCGCTACCAGGCGGCAGAAAGGCACGGGCCGTGGCGTCCACGGTCACCTCGAAGAAGTCGAAGAACTCGACGGCTTCCGCCCGCCCGGGATACGGCCGGCTGCTGCGCACCCGCGGCGCCTGGACCTTCCTGCTCCCCGGCTTCGCGGCGCGCCAGCCGTTCGCGATGCTGACCCTCTCCATCGTGCTGCTGGTGCAGCACACCACCGGCTCGTACGGAGCGGCGGGCGCCGCCGCGGCCGTCACCGGTGTCTCCATGGCCCTGTTCGCGCCCTACAGCGGCCGCCTCGCCGACCGCTACGGGCAGCGTGCCGTACTGGTCCCCGGCGTGCTGCTGCACACCCTGTCCGGGCTGACGCTGACGGCGCTGGCGCTCATGGACGCCCCCTTGTGGGCGCTGTTCGTGGCGGCCGTCCCGACCGGTGCCTCGGTGCCGCAGGTCGGGCCCATGGTGCGGGCCCGCTGGGGCGTGAAGCTCAAGGACTCGCCGCTGATGACCACCGCGGCGGCCTTCGAGTCCGTCACGGACGAACTGACCTTCGTCGTCGGACCGCTGCTGGCCACCGCCCTGTGCACGGCCGTCGACCCGGCCGCCGGGCTGGTCACGGAGGCCTCGCTGACCCTGATCGGCGGTCTGCTGTTCGCCGCGCAGAAGAGCACCCAGCCCTCGGTCGGAGGCGGCAGCGGCCACGCGCGCGTGGAGCACGTTTCCGCGCTGCGGATCCCCGGGGTGCGCGTGCTGATCGTGACGTTCCTGGGCATCGGGTCCGTCTTCGGCGGGATGCAGGTCTCGCTGGCCGCGTTCACCGAGTCGATCGGCGAACCGGGCCTCAACGGCGTCCTCTACGGGGTCTTCGCCGCGGGCAACATGCTCTCCGGCGTGGTCTGCGGCGCGATCGCCTGGAAGGTGGCCCCGCAGCGGCGCCTCGTCGTCGGCTACACGGCGCTCGCGCTCACCGCGTCGGGCCTGTGGGCCGCCCACTCGGTGCCGGTCCTCGCCGGACTCGGCCTGCTGGTCGGCATGAGCATCGCGCCCGCCCTGATCACCGGCTACACCCTGGTCGAGAGCCTGGTCCCGGCCGGTGCCCGCACCGAGGCCTTCACCTGGCTGACGGGCGCGGTGGCACTCGGCCAGGCGGCCGCCGTCACGGTGGCCGGACAACTGGAGGACCGCTTCTGGGACGGTGCCGGTTTCCTGGTGCCGATGGGCGGTACCGTGCTCGCCCTGACGACTCTCCTGGCCCTGCGTTCCCGCCTCGCGGGACGCGCCCAGGGCCGCACCGTCGCGCGTGGCGTGGGTCACCGCGTGCCGGTGGCAGTGGACTGAACGGCCGGAATACGTCAAGATGGATCGTCGTTAGCACTCATCGAGTGAGAGTGCCAGGAGGAAGACAGTGCCCACCTACCAGTACCAGTGCACCGAGTGCGGCGAGGGCCTCGAGGCGGTGCAGAAGTTCACCGACGACGCCCTCACCGAGTGCCCCAGCTGCAAGGGCCGCCTGAAGAAGGTGTTCTCGGCGGTCGGCATTGTCTTCAAGGGCTCCGGCTTCTACCGGAACGACAGCCGCGGCTCCTCGTCGAGCAGCGCCCCGGCGTCGAAGTCGTCGAGCTCCTCGTCGTCGTCCTCGGACTCCGGTTCCGGTTCCGGTTCCAGCTCCGGCTCCGGTTCCAGCTCCGGCTCCGGCTCCGGCTCGAGCTCGTCGTCGAGCACCGGCAGCTCCACCAGCAGCAGCACCGCCGCGTAAGGCCTGCTTCTCGAGGCTTCTCGAGGCCTGTTTCTTACGGGACCCTGTCGCCTTTCGGCGACGGGGTCCTCGGCGTTTCCGCCTGCGGTTAGGGTGCGGGCATGGCGAACAAGGCGAACGTGGCGAACAAGGGGGACGCCGGGATCGGCGTCATCGGCGGCTCCGGGTTCTACTCCTTCCTCGACGACGTGACCGAGGTCCAGGTCGACACCCCGTACGGGCCGCCCAGCGACTCCCTCTTCCTCGGCGAGATCGCCGGCCGGCGCGTCGCCTTCCTGCCCCGGCACGGGCGGGGTCACCACCTTCCGCCGCACCGGATCAGCTACCGGGCCAACCTGTGGGCGCTGCGGTCGGTCGGCGTGCGCCAGGTGCTCGCCCCCTGCGCGGTGGGCGGCCTGCGTCCCGAGTACGGGCCGGGCACGCTGCTGGTGCCGGACCAGCTGGTCGACCGGACCAAGTCCCGCGCGAACACGTACTTCGACGGGCTGCCGCTGCCCGACGGGACGGTGCCGAACGTGGTGCACGCGTCGCTGGCCGACCCCTACTGCCCCGCCGGGCGGGCCGTCGCGCTGAAGGCGGCGCGCGGCCGTGACTGGGAGCCGGTGGACGGGGGCACGCTGGTCGTCATCGAGGGGCCGCGCTTCTCGACCCGTGCCGAATCGTTGTGGCACCAGGCACAGGGCTGGTCGGTGGTGGGCATGACCGGCCATCCCGAGGCGGCGCTCGCCCGTGAGCTGGAGCTCTGCTACACGTCCCTGACCCTGGTCACCGACCTCGACGCCGGCGCCGAGACCGGGGAGGGCGTCTCGCACGACGAGGTGCTGAGGGTGTTCGCGGCGAACGTGGACCGGCTGCGGGGCGTGCTGTTCGACGCCGTGGCGGGGCTGCCGGAGGAGGACGAGCGGGGCTGCCTGTGCGTGAACGCCCTGGGCGGGATGGATCCGGGGTTCGCGTTGCCGTAGGTGGCGGACTGTGGGGTTGGAGTTCGGACTGTGGGGCGCGGAAGTTGCCGTTCGGGTGAGGGAGTTGTCCACAGGGCGGCGGTAGGTCCACAGGCCTGAGCGGGCTGGGCCGCGAAGCCTCATCGTGGGGAGCGCCAGCCGGTCGCTCCTCACAGGTGGTGGTTCCCCATGTCCCTCGCTCCGTCTTCCTCGTTCCCGACCCTGCCTTCTTGGTCTGCTGCCGCATGCCCGCCCGGCCCCGAGGTGCCGGCGACCCGTGAGGTGCCGCGGTTCGACCCCGTACGGGTACGCGGCGGCGGGGCCGGCCGGCTCGTGCGCAACCGGCGGCGGGCCCTGGCCGTGGGGCTCGCGGTCACCGCGACCGCGCTGGTGGCGGCGGGACCGCGGAGTACCGACGGAGCCCGTGGGCATCCCCGGTCCCAGCCTCCCGCGCACGCGGCCGCGGCGTCCGGGGAGCAGCCCGTGCGCACGCGTCGCGCCGTGGGGGCGGTGACGGCCCCGGTCCGGATCGCCGACGCGGCCACCGTGCGGCTGCTGCGGCCCGGCGACCGGGTCGACGTCATCGCCGCCGAGGAGACGGTCTCGGGCGGCGATGCCCGGGTGGTCGCGCGCGGGGCCCGGGTGACGAAGGTGCCGGAGCCACTGGAGGGCGCGAGCGGCACAGGGGCGCTGGTCGTGCTGTCGGTGCCGCGGGCCACGGCGGCCCGGCTGGCCGGGGCGAGCACCACCGCCCGGTTGGCGGTGACCCTGTGGTGACGTCCGTGGTCTCGTCAAGTCGCTCGTTCGACGGACCCAGGTGCTCCGTTCGGAGCACCGTTGACGTAGGTTGCGGAGCGTTTTGTTCCGCAAGCTGCTCGTGCGAGGAGAGACCCCGAGGTGAGCGAGAAGAAGGATCCGAGCGTCTGGGAGGGCTTCAAGGCCTTCCTGATGCGCGGGAACGTGGTCGACCTGGCCGTGGCGGTGGTGATCGGCGCCGCCTTCACCAACATCGTCAACGCCGTGGTGAAGGGGATCATCAACCCCGTCGTCGGGGCCATCGGGACCAAGAACCTCGACCACTACAGCTCGTGTCTGAGCTCGACGTGCGAGGGCGAAGAGGGCATCCGGATCCTGTGGGGTTCCGTCCTCGGCGCCGCGCTGAGCTTCGTGATCACCGCGGCGGTCGTCTACTTCCTGATGGTCCTGCCGATGGCGAAGTACCTGGCCCGGCTGGAGGCCCGCCGCAAGGCGAAGGAGGGCGCGCAGGAGGTCATCGAGGTGACCGAGCTGGAGGTGCTGAAGGAGATCCGGGACGCGCTGGTCGCACAGCGCGGCTCCGGGCACGACCGGCAGTAACGCCGGCGGTAGCGCTACGGACGGCCGCCCGGGCGGCTCAGAGGTGGTGGGGCGGCTTCTCGTCGAGGAAGCGCTTGAGGTCGGCCGCGCCGCCACCGGCGTCGGAGCGCTCGCCCCAGCCTCGGTCGGTGTCGTCGGAGGACTGCTGGTCGAGCGGGTCGTCGAAGACCAGCGCGGGCTTCGGCGCGCGCGGCTCGGGATCGGGGGCGGTGCTCATGCGTCCAGGGTACGGTCGCGGAGAAAGTCGCGGTGAAATTCCCCGCTCCTTCTGTTGTGCTGGGAACCATGACGTCCAGCTCCGCTCCCCCGCCCGTCCCCTCCCCTGCGCCCGGCCCCTCCGGCATGCCCGGCGACCGGGGGCCGCTGCGCAGGCTCACGGCCCGTGGCCGGGACGAGGCGCACCGGTCCGCCTCGCCACTGGAGCTCTTCTTCGATCTGTGCTTCGTCGTGGCGGTGGCCCAGGCGGGCATCGAGCTGGTGCACGCCGTCGCCGAGGGGCATGCGGGCGAGGGGATCCTCGACTACGCGATGGTGTTCTTCGCCCTGTGGTGGGCGTGGATGAACTTCACGTGGTTCGCCTCGGCGTACGACAACGACGACGTGCTCTACCGGGTCGTCACGCTGGTGCAGATCGCCGGTGTGCTGGTCCTCGCGGCGGGTGTCTCCCGGGCGTTCGGGGAGCACGAGTTCTTCGTGGTCTGGCTGGGCTACCTGATCATGCGGCTCGCCCTGGCGGCACAGTGGCTGCGGGCGGCCCGCGCCGGCGAGGGCCCGGAGCGGACGACTGCCCTGCGCTACGCCGGTGGCGTGCTGGCGTGCCAGGTCGGCTGGCTGGGGCTGCTGTTCCTGCCCGAGGGGGCCCGGCCCTGGTGGTTCCTGGTGATGGCGCTGCTGGAGATGTGCGTGCCGCCGTGGGCGGAGAAGGACCGTCCCACGTCCTGGCATCCGCGCCATATCGCGGAGCGGTACGGGCTGTTCACCATCATCGTGCTCGGCGAGACGATCGCCGCGGCCACGGTCGCCGTGAAGTCGGGCGTCGACGAGAACGACGCCCTGGGCGAGCTCCTCCCCATCGCGGCGGGCGGGCTGCTGATCATCTTCGCCGCGTGGTGGGTCTACTTCGTCGTGCCCATCCACAGCCATCTGCGGTCCAACCGGCAGGCGTTCCTGTGGGGCTACGGCCACTATCTGGTCTTCGCCTCGGCGGCCGCGATCGGGGCCGGACTGGAGGTGGCGGTGGAACAGACGGTCGGCAAGGCGCACATCTCCACGCTGGCGGCGTCGGCCGCCGTGACCCTGCCGACGGCCCTGTACCTGCTGACCTTGTGGGCCCTGCACTCGCGCCACTTCAAGTCGGGCATCGCCCAGCAGCTGGTGCTGCCGACGACGGCACTGCTGGTGATCTGCTGCACGTTCCTCGGCGACTGGGCGGTGCTCGCGGCGGGCCTGGTCTGCGCGCTGTCGGTAGTGGCGGGAGAGACCCTGGCCCTGCGCAGGGCGGCCCGGGCCGCACGAGCCGACGGACAGACGACGCCGACCGGGTGACCGGGGGCCGACAAGGACCGACCGCCTGGGTACGCCCGCATGGGCCGGCATCTGGACAAGACTGGGCCGCATGACAGTTGACGCTCTGGTGGACGCTCTGACGGATGTCTCCGGCCTGCGGGTGGGGCACGCGACCCGCGCCGGTGACGGCTGGCTCACCGGCACCACGGTGGTGCTGGCCCCGGAGGGCGGGGCGGTGGCCGCCGTGGATGTGCGGGGCGGTGGTCCCGGCACGAAGGAGACGGACGCGCTGGACCCGCGCAACGTGGTGCGGAAGGTCGAGGCGATCGTGCTGACCGGCGGCAGCGCGTACGGACTCGACGCGGCTTCGGGGGTGATGGCCTGGCTGGAGGAACGGGGGCGTGGGATCCGGGTCGGGGCGGATCCGGCGCATGTCGTGCCGGTGGTGCCCGCCGCCTGTGTCTTCGACCTGGGGCGCGGCGGCGACTTCCGGGCCCGGCCGGACGCGGCCACCGGACGGGCGGCGGTCGAGGCGGCCGCCGCGAGCGAGCCCGGCGCACCGGTGCCCGAGGGATGCGTGGGCGCCGGCACGGGGGCGGTGGTCGGGGTCGTGAAGGGCGGGGTCGGCGGCGCGAGCACCGTGCTCGGCTCGGGGATCACGGTGGCCGCGCTGGTGGTGGCCAACGCGGCGGGATCGGTGCTGGATCCGGAGACGGGGGTGCTGTACGGGGAGTTGTTCCAGGGGCGGGTGGAGTACCCGGAGGCGCGGGTGCACGAGGCCGCGCGGCGGCGCCTCACCGAGACGGCCGCGAGAAGCTCGGCTCCGCCGCTCAACACCACACTGGCGGTGGTCGCCACGGACGCGGACCTGTCGAAGGCGCAGGCTCAGAAGCTGGCCGGTACGGCACACGACGGCATCGCCCGCGCGGTGCGGCCGGTGCACCTCCTCAACGACGGGGACACGGTGTTCGCGCTGGCGACCGGGGACCGCGCCCTGGACGCCGCGAACCCGCTCGCCCTCAACGAGATCCTCGCGGCGGGCGCGGACGTCGTGACGCGGGCGATCGTGCGGGCCGTGCGCGCCGCGGAACCGGTCGACGGCCCGGGCGGGGCGTGGCCGTCCTACGGGGAGCTGTACGCGGGCCGCTGAGCGGGCGGGCACCGCACAGCGGCTCCCCAGCAGTGCCGGACATTGTCCCCGCCTTGTAACGGTGATGTCGCTCATGGCGGTCGGACGCAACCCGACCGGCCGCCCGGCCCCTCTTCTCCCACGTACTGGAGCGGACCACGCACATCACACGAACTGGGAGCAGCCCGTGACAACGCCGGACATTGCAGCGCGGCGCAAACTGGGGGCATGTGCCGCCCTGATGGTCGGCGCCCTGACGCTCACCGCCTGCGGTGGCAGCGCCAACGCCAAGGACGACGCCAAGGGTGGCGGCGACTCGGCGAAGACGTCCGTCGCGAAGATCGCCATCTCGGCGAAGGACGGTTCGACCGACGCCTCCATCAACTCGACCGGCGTGAAGGTCAGCGACGGGAAGCTGACCGACGTGAAGATGACGGTGTCGGGCAGCGGTCAGGCCGTGCCGGGCTCGATCTCCTCCGACGGCAAGGCCTGGAAGCCGAAGGAGCAGCTGGAGCGCGGCACGAAGTACCAGATATCGGCGACCGCGAAGGACACGAAGGGCCGTACGGCCGCCGCGAACTCCATCTTCACGACGGTCACCTCGGCGAACAGCTTCATCGGGACGTACACGCCGGACAACGGCACCACGGTCGGTGCGGGCATGCCGGTGTCGTTCAACTTCGACAAGGCGATCACGAACCGCAAGGACGTGCAGTCGCACATCACGGTCACGTCCAGCAGCGGGCAGAAGGTCGTCGGGCACTGGTTCGGCGCGCAGCGGCTCGACTTCCGGCCCGAGGAGTACTGGAAGGCCGGCTCCAAGGTCACGATGAAGATCGACCTGGACGGCGTCGAGGGCACGAACGGCGTCTACGGTGTGCAGAAGAAGACGGTCACCTTCACCGTCGGGCGCTCGCAGGTCTCCACGGTCGACGTCAACACGCAGACCATGACGGTCGTGCGGGACGGCAAGACCATCAAGACGGTCCCGATCTCGGCGGGCAGCCCGGAGCACACCACGTACAACGGGCAGATGGTGATCTCCGAGAAGTTCGTGCAGACCCGCATGAACAGCCGGACGGTCGGGCTCGGTGGGGAGTACGACATCCCGGACGTGCCGCACGCGATGCGCCTGACGACGTCCGGCACGTTCATCCACGGCAACTACTGGTACAACAAGGGCAATCCGCCCTTCGGCCGCCAGGGCACCAGCCACGGCTGCGTCGGCCTGGCGGACGTCCAGGGCGCCGGGGGCAACACGCCCGCCAAGTGGTTCTACGACAACTCGCTCATCGGCGACGTGGTGATCGTCAAGAACTCGCCCGACAAGACGGTGTCACCGGACAACGGGCTCAACGGCTGGAACATGGACTGGAGCCAGTGGGTCGCCGGCAGCGCCTCTTGAGCGGCTGAACGATCGTACGAACTGGGCTTTTTGACGGACCGACCGGGCCGCGCGGGAACTTTTCGCGCGGCCCGGGCGTTTTCCTGGACGTACGTTTTCTCGGTTCCCGGACATGATGTCCGACCGAGGGGCTACGGTATGCACCCACAAGGTGACATGCAGCAACGCCGGGAGAAACCTTGAGCGTTCCGTACGAGACGGCAGCGTACGAACCCCACGACTCGCCCGAGTCTCCGGAGGAGCACCTCGCGCGACTCCTCGGCCGCGCCCTGAACTCCTTCGAGCTGCCTGACGAGACGATAAGGCGGCTGGACTGCGCGCTGGCGCACGACGGTTCGCTGCACTCCGCGCACCACAGCGCGGGACTGCACCGGGAGACGTACCGGCACACCTGGCTGCTCGCCGACGGCTGTGCGCTCACGCTCTGGGAGCTCGTCCACAACACGGCGCCGGGCAGCGAGCCGCAGCACGAGGTGTACGTCGACGAGGAGGAGCTGCGCGCCGCCACCACGCGTCTGCCGCTGCCGCCGGACACACCCGACTTCGAGCTGCCGGTGGCGGTACAGCTGTCCCCGGTCCCCGCGCCGCGGCACGCCTACGCCGGGGACAACTCGGCGGACCACGCGCGGCGTTTACTGCGCCGCGCGGAGAACGCGGACCGGCCGGGCGCGGACACGGCCGCCCTGCTGGCCACGGCGTCCGGCCACCAGATCACCCAGGCCTTCGGCCGCCCGTGCCGCGCGGGCCGGGCCGGGCTGGGTTACTCGCTCTACGAGCACGCGTTTCTGCTGCGCGACGGCGCAGAGCTCTCCCTCTGGGAGGTGGAGCACACGGCGACGCCGGACGGGCGGCACATGTGCGAGGTGTACGCCAGCGAGGACGCGGCACGCGAGGCGATGGAGCGGCGGGCGGCGCAGCTGTCCTAGTCGTTGTCGCCGAGGTGGCGTACCAGCTCGGCGAAGGCGTCTCTCTCCTCGGGGGTCAGTTCCACGGAGTCCGACCGGTGGCCCGTCTGCCGCTGTTGCGGGAGGGCGGGGAGAGGGTGGCCTTCGGGCCATCGGGAGGCGTGCTCGGGCATGCGCCCCAGTAGACACCACGGCCCGGGACTTCGGTCCCGGGCCGTGATTTTCGTGATCTATCTCGCAGGTGCCGTGAACGGTTCACACACCCCGAAAGGGGCGAACCCAGGGCCCTCAGGCGTGGGGCGTCACGCCGCCACCGGCTGCTTCGCCTCCGCCGACTGGGCCGCGGCCTCGCCGGAGCCCGGTGCGGTACCCGCCGGCTTGCGCATGCCCTTGAGGACGACCACCAGGGCCGTGGTGACGCAGACGCCCACGGCGATGGCGACCAGGTAGAGCAGCGGGTTGCCGATCAGCGGGACCACGAAGATGCCGCCGTGCGGGGCGCGCAGCGTGGCGCCGAAGGCCATCGACAGGGCGCCGGTGATCGCGCCGCCCGCCATCGAGGCCGGGATGACGCGCAGCGGGTCGGCCGCGGCGAAGGGGATCGCGCCCTCGGAGATGAAGGAGGCGCCGAGCACCCAGGCGGCCTTGCCGTTCTCGCGCTCGGTGTGCGTGAAGAGCTTGGCGCGCACGGTGGTGGCGAGGGCCATCGCCAGCGGAGGCACCATGCCGGCCGCCATGACCGCCGCCATGATCTTCATCGCGGAGTCGCTGGGGCTGGACACCGCGATACCGGCCGTGGCGAAGGTGTAGGCGACCTTGTTGACGGGGCCGCCGAGGTCGAAGCACATCATCAGGCCGAGGAGGGCGCCGAGCAGGATGGCGTTGCTGCCGGACAGGCCGTTCAGCCAGTCGGTCATGCCCTTCTGTGCCTCGGCGATGGGCTTGCCGATGACCACGAACATCAGGAACCCGACGATCGCCGAGGAGATCAGCGGGATCACCACCACCGGCATGATGCCGCGCAGCGCCGTCGGGATGTTCACCTTCTGGATCGCGATGACCACGCCACCGGCGATGAGACCGGCCGCGAGACCGCCGAGGAAGCCGGCGTTGATGGTCAGGGCGATCGAGCCGCCGACGAAGCCGGGGACGAGACCGGGCCGGTCGGCCATGCCGTAGGCGATGTAGCCGGCCAGGACCGGGACGAGGAAGCCGAAGGCGACGCCGCCGATCTGGAAGAGCAGGGCCGCCCAGCTGTCGGCCTGCGCCCACATGAAGTGGTCCATCACCGACGGGGCCTTGTCGACCTTGTACCCGCCGATCGCGAAGCCGAGGGCGATCAGCAGACCGCCCGCCGCGACGAACGGCACCATGTAACTGACGCCGGACATCAGCCACTTGCGCAGCTTGGTGCCGTAGCCCTCGCCTGCGTCGCCGGAGCGCTCCACCGGAGTGGCCGGGGCGGACCCGGAGGTGACCTCGCCGCGGGCGGCCTTCTCGCGGACCTCGGCGATGAGTTCCGCTGGGCGGTTGATGCCCGCCTTCACACCGACGTCGACGGTCGGCTTGCCGGCGAAGCGTTCCTTCTCCCGTACGGGCACGTCGTGGGCGAAGATCACGGCGTCCGCCGCGGCGATGACCGACGGGTCGACCCGGGTGAAGCCGGCCGAGCCCTGGGGCTCGACGGTGACCTCGACGCCAGCCTCACGGCCGGCGTTCTCCAGCGACTCTGCCGCCATGTAGGTGTGGGCGATGCCGGTGGGGCAGGAGGTGACGGCGACGATGCGGAACGGGCGCTCCTCGCCCGCAGTCGTGTCGTCGCTGCCGTCGTCGGTGACCGTGGCGGCGGCGGGAGAGGCCGCTCCCGCCGACGCCACGGTGTCTTCGGAGGCGGCCTCGGCGGGCTCGCCGGGCTCGTCGCCGCGGATCAGCGCGGCGGCGGCCGTCGCGTCGCCCACCGCGCGCAGGGCGTCGGTGAACTCCGTGTTCATCAGCTGCCGGGCCAGCGACGACAGGATCGTCAGATGGGCGTCGTCGGCGCCGGCCGGCGCGGCGATCAGGAAGATCAGGTCGGCGGGGCCGTCGGCCGCGCCGAAGTCGATGCCGTCGGAGCTGCGCCCGAAGGCGAGCGTCGGCTCGGTGACGTGCTCGCTGCGGCAGTGCGGGATGCCGATGCCGCCGTCGAGGCCGGTCGGCATCTGCGCCTCGCGGGCGGCCACGTCGGCGAGGAAGCCGTCCAGGTCGGTCACCCGGCCCAGGGCCACCATGCGCTCGGCGAGGGCACGCGCCGCCGCTTCCTTGGTGTCGGCGGACAGGTCGAGATCGACCAGGTCCGCGGTGATCATGTCGCTCATCGCGGGCTCCTTAGCACGCGTATCGCCCGGTCAGTCGGATGGGCGGGGAGGGGACGGGGGTGCGGTGGGGGGTGACGGGTTTCAGGGGGGTGACGGGGGTGGGCGTAGCGGCCTCGGCTAACGGGGCGTCTCGCCGGTCGCGGGACGGTGCGCGCAGCTCGGCGTGCGTGAGGGCACCGGCCGGCTCGGCGTAGGTCATGACACCGGCTCCTTCAGCGCGCGGTCCGCCGGGATCCGGGCCGTGACCGTCACCGCGGCCGGGTCCAGGTCGCCGGGCTCGGGCATGACACTGCCGGGCAGCTGGACGGCCGCCGCGCCGTGGGCGACCGCGGAGGCGAGGGCCTCGGGGCCGCTGCCGCCGGCGATCAGGAAACCGGCGAGGGAGGAATCACCGGCGCCCACGTTGCTGCGTACCGCCCCCACGCGGGCGCTGCCGAACCAGGCGCCCTCGCCGGAGACCAGCAGCTGCCCGTCGGCGCCGAGGCTCGCGAGGACGGCCCGGGCGCCCATCTCGCGCAGCTCCTCGGCCGCCTTCACGGCGTCGCCGACGGTGGCGAGGGGGCGGCCGACGGCCTCCGCGAGTTCCTCGGCGTTGGGCTTGACCACGTCGGGCCGCTCACGCAGGGCCGCGAGCAGTGCCGGCCCGGAGGTGTCCAGGGCGATCCGGGCGCCGGCGGCGTGCGCGCGGGCGACCAGGTCGGCGTACCAGGAGGGGGCGAGGCCGCGCGGGAGGCTGCCGCAGCAGGCGATCCAGGCGGCGTCGCGGGACTGCTGCCGTACGGTCTCCAGGAGCAGTTCGCACTCGGCCTCGGACAGTTCGGGGCCCGGCGCGTTGATCTTCGTCAGGACGCCGTCGGCTTCGGCGAGGGCGATGTTGGAGCGGGTGGCCCCGGCGACCGGGACCGGCGCGACCTCGATGCCCTGCGTGTCGAGCAGGTCGGCGACGAGCGCGCCCGGAGCGCCGCCCAGGGGCAGGACCGCCACGGTGCGCTGACCGGCCGCCGCGACCGCGCGCGAGACGTTCACGCCCTTGCCGCCCGGGTCCATCCGCTCGCCGGTGGCGCGGATGACCTCGCCGCGGTCGAGGGACGGCACCTCGTAGGTGCGGTCCAGGGACGGGTTGGGGGTGACGGTGAGGATCATGCGCGCACTACTTCCGTGCCGCCGCGCTCGATCGCGACGGCGTCTTCGGGGCTCAGCCCGCTGTCGGTGATCAGCAGGTCCACGTCGCTCAGGTCGCCGAAGCGGGCGAAGTGCTCCTGGCCGTGCTTGGAGGAGTCGGCGAGCAGCACCACGCGGCGGGCGGCGGCCAGGGCCGCGCGCTTCACGGCGGCCTCGGCGAGGTCGGGGGTGGTCAGGCCGTGTTCGGCGGAGAAGCCGTTGGCGGCCACGAACAGCACGTCGGCACGGATCTCGCCGTACGCGCGCAGCGCCCAGGCGTCCACGGCGGCGCGGGTGCGGTGCCGTACGCGGCCGCCGACGAGGTGGAGCTGGATGCCGGGGTGGTCGGCGAGGCGGGCCGCGATGGGCAGGCTGTGCGTGACGACGGTGAGGGCGGACTCCAGCGGGAGGGCCGCGGCCACCTTGGCCACCGTCGTACCGGCGTCGAGGATCATCGTGCCCTCGGTCGGCAGTTCCGCGAGGGCCGCCTTGGCGATGCGGTCCTTCTCGTCGGGGGCCGTCGTCTCGCGCTCGGCGAGGTCCGGTTCGAAGTCGAGCCGCCCGGCCGGGATGGCGCCGCCGTGCACCCGGCGGACCAGTCCGGCGCGGTCGAGGGCCTTCAGATCGCGGCGGATGGTCTCCGCCGTCACCTGGAACTCCTCGGCCAGCGACACGACATCCACTCGGCCGCCGTCACGGGCGAGCCGGAGGATCTCCTGCTGCCGCTCCGGTGCGTACATGTCTGTTCGCCTCCGCCCTATGCCCGAACGTGTGGTTTCAGCGGGAGGCTACGCCGAGATTTCCGCGAAGTAAACAGGTTCGGACCCAATCGGGCATGATCGGAAATGGAAACGGGCTCGGCACCCAAGTGCCGAGCCCGTCCTCCGACGAGGGAGGCGAGGGAGACGAGGGAGCAGACGTGGTCAGGAGACCAGCGCCGCTTCTTTCGGCTCCGTCGCCGCCGCCTGCTCCCCCTCGACGTGCTGCGCCGGCCGCTTCGGCAGGGCGAACATCAGCAGGAAGATCACACCCATCACCGCGGCCACCCACCCCAGCGAGTTCCGGAAGGCGTCCGCGAAGGCCGGGCCCACCTGCTCCGGACGCAGCCGGTCGCCGATCGTGCCGAAGAAGACGACCGACACCAGGCCCAGCCCCAGCGCGTTGCCCATCTGCTGCACGGTATTGAGCAGGCCGGACGCCGAGCCGGAGTGCTCGCGCGGCACCTCGGAGAGGATCGCGTCGGTCAGCGGAGCGACGATCAGGCCCATGCCCACACCCATCACGACCAGCGGCAGCGCCATCTGCCAGGGCGCGATGTCCAGGCCGTAGTGCCCGGCCTCCCAGAGGTAGAGCAGCACTCCGGCCGCCATCACCAGCGCGCCCGCCTGGAGCACCTTGCGGCCGAAGCGCGGGACCAGCTGCTGCACCGACATCCCGGCGGCCACGGACACGGCGATCGAGAACGGCACCCCGGTCAGCCCGGCCTTCAGCGCGCTCCAGCCCAGGCCCATCTGCATGTACAGCGTCCACACCAGGAAGAACACGCCGAGCGCGACCCCGAAGACGGTCTGGACGGCGATCCCGGCCGCGAAGCTCTTGACCCGGAACAGCGACAGCTCGACCAGCGGGGAGCCGTCCCGTGCGCTCTTGCGCCGCTCGTACGCCACCAGCGCCGCGAGGACGACGAGCGAGCCGGCCATCGAGACGTACCCCCACACCGGCCAGCCCAGCTCGCGGCCGCGGATGAGCGGGTAGAGCAGCATCAGCAGGCCCAGCGTCACGAGCGCGACACCCACGAGGTCCAGCTTCAGGGCCCGCGGCGCCTTGGACTCGGTGATGAAACGGCTGCCGAGGATCAGGCCCGCGACACCGACGGGCAGGTTGATCAGGAAGATCGAGCGCCACTCCCACCCGAACAGGTTCCACTCGGTCAGCAGCGCGCCGAGCAGCGGACCGGACACGGCCCCGAGCCCGACGACCGCGCCGAACAGCCCGAACACCTTGCCCCGCTCGTGCGCCGGGAAGGTCGCGTGCACGATCGACAGCACCTGCGGCACCATCAGCGCCGCCATGGCGCCCTGCAGGAACCGTGAGGCGACCAGCATCTCCGGGTTCACGGCGAGGCCGCACAGCGCGGAGGCGAGGGTGAAGCCGCCGATGCCGACGAGGAAGATCCGCTTGCGGCCGTGGATGTCACCGAGCCGTCCGCCGGTGATCAGCCCGGCGGCGAAGGCCAGGGCGTATCCGGCGGTGATCCACTGGATCTGACCGAAGGACGCACCCGACTCCCGCTGGATCGACGGTATGGCGATGTTGACGATCGTCACGTCGACGAGGTCCATGAAGGCCGCGGTCATCACGATCGCGAGGGCGAACCAGCGACGGCGGTCGGTCCCGCCCGCGGTGCTGAGAGGAGGAGTCTCGGTGGAGGTCATGCCCAGAAGGTAGACGGCCATTAGGTCAGATCGTGTCCTACTGGTGCGGCATCCTCGTCGGTATGACGACGGACACACCGGCACGGCTGCTGACGCTCCTCTCCCTCCTCCAGACGCCCCGCGAATGGCCCGGCGGCGAGCTCGCCGGCCGGCTCGGGGTCTCCCGCCGCACGGTCCGGCGGGACATCGACCGGCTGCGCGAGCTGGGCTACCCCGTGCAGGCGAGCAAAGGTGCCGACGGCGGCTACCGGCTGGTCGCCGGCAAGGCCATGCCGCCGCTCGTGCTCGACGACGAGGAGGCCGTGGCCATCGCGGTCGGGCTGCGCGCCGGGGCGGGGCACGCGGTGGAGGGCCTGGACGAGGCGTCGGTGCGGGCGCTGGCCAAGCTGGAGCAGGTGCTGCCGGGCCGGCTGCGGCACCGCGTGACCACACTCCAGGCCGCGACCACTCCCCTGACCAGCGGAGACGGGCCGAGCATCGCGCCGGAGACCCTGACCGTCATGGCCTCCACGGCGGCCGGGCACGAGCGGCTGCGGTTCGCCTACCGGGCGGCCGACGGCACCGAGTCACGGCGCCTGACCGAGCCGTACCGGCTGGTGTCCACGGGCCGCCGCTGGTACCTGGTGGCGTACGACATCGACCGGGACGACTGGCGCACGTTCCGCGTCGACCGCGTGAGCGAACCGTTCGCCACGGGAGCGCGGTTCGTGCCGCGCGAGCTGCCGACGGGGAACGCGGCGGAGTTCCTGCGGCAGTCGATGCAACGGCAGCAGGAGTCCTACGACTTCGAGGTCACGTTCGCCGCGCCGGCCGACTTCGTCGCCGCCCGGCTGCCGAAGTGGCTCGGCACGCCCGAGCCGTTGGACGCCGGCAGCTGCCGACTGCGCGGGTCCGTCGGGGACGCCGTGCAGTGGGTGGCGTTCCGGCTGGCGATGCTGGAGTGCGACTTCGTGGTCCGCGAGCCGGAGGAACTCGTGCGGGCGGTACGGGAGCTGGGGGCACGGTTGAGCAGGGCGGCGGCTGCGGGTGCGGATGCGGGTGCGGGTGCGGAGTAGGTATCCGGCTCCGGGCCGCTTTCCGGCTCCATCAGGGCTCCCTGGGAGAACAGGGCCCCCAGCGAGAACAGGGCCCCCAGGAAGATCAGGGCTCCCAGCAGGTCAGAACTCCCCCAGGGAAATCAGGGCCCCCAGGGGAAGTCCCGCAACGCCCTCAGATTCCGCAGCGCGAGTTCCGCCGGGCCGCCCGGGCCCTCCACCGGGCCGTCCCCCTCCGCCCAGCCCTCCAGGGCCGTACGTACGGCGGCGCTCGCGACGGCGGCGGTGAAGCGCGCCTCGGGGGCGGCGGCAACGTTGTCGTCACCGTCCGCAGGCCCGGTCCTGGTCCCCCGTTCCGCCAGGACCTCCCCCAGCGTCCGTTCCGACGCCTGGCACACCTCCGCCCACACCCTGCGCAGGGACGGGTTCGCCTCGGCGAGGCGCAGGAGCGTGCGGACCCACTCCCAGGAGGACGCCGAGACGCCGGCGCCCGGTGTGAGGGTGTGCCGCACCCCGTGCTCCAGGGCCCGGAGCACCCCCACGTCGGCGGGGGCGGCGCGTACCGCCTCGGCCCAGCGCTGGGCGCCCGCCGCGTAGAGCGGGGCGACGGCCTCCTCCTTGGTGGCGAAGTACCGGTAGAAGGTGCGCGGGGCAATGCCGGCGGCCTGGGCGATGTCCTCCGCGCGGGTGGCGCGCAGGCCGTGCCGTACGAAGAGGCCGGCCGCGGCCCGGGCGATCTCCATACGGGTCTCGGCCTTCCGCCGCTCGGTCAGCGAGGCCTGAGGAGGGGTCGGGGTGGTGCTGCTCACGCCCGGCAGGCTATGCCCATGTGACACAATCTGCCATCTGGCGGGCCACCCCGTGGTTCAGGTACGGGGTGACCCGCCCTTCACATGCCCGACCGGCGAAGAGGCGGGCTCCCCGCTCACGCAGAGAGCCGGGCCCCGGCACCCGGGGGGAGGGGCGCCGAAGCCCGGCTTTTGGAGAGTCCCGGCGCCGGGGGGAGTGCGACGGGACTTGGCTCTGGGGGGCCAGGGGCGTGGCCCCGGCCCGAACTGGTGGGCCCGGAAGTCTTGTTCCCGGTGCCCCGCGGGTTGAAGCGGCGTTACATCGCCATGTTTGCGCGGTCTTTCGCCACCCGGCGTACGCGGGGCCCCCGGGCGGGCACCGTCCGTCACCCACAGGCACTGGGACAACACCCATGGGCCGTGGCACGAGCCGGGCGCCCGAGCCCCCGGGCACCCGGACGTCCGGACGCCCCTCGGCGAAACGCCGGCACCGGCCATCACCGGCACCGGCGAACACCGGGCGTCGGCGTCACGCCGCCGCGTCGAACCCCGTGCTGCGGGCCAGCTTCTTCAGCTCCAGCAGCGCGTGCTTCTCGATCTGCCGGATGCGCTCGCGGGTCAGGCCGTGCTCCTTGCCGACCTCGGTCAGCGTGCGCTCCCGGCCGTCCTCGATGCCGTAGCGCATCTTGATGATCGAGGCCGTGCGCTGGTCGAGGCGGCCGATGAGGTCGTCGAGCTCCTCGCTGCGCAGCAGCGTGAGCACCGACTGCTCGGGCGACACCGCGGAGGTGTCCTCCAGGAGGTCGCCGAACTGGGTCTCGCCCTCGTCGTCCACCGACATGTTCAGCGAGACCGGGTCGCGGGCCCAGTCGAGCACGTCGGTGACGCGCTCCGGCGTCGAGCCGAGCTCGGCGGCGATCTCCGCGGGCTCCGGGTCGCGCCCGTGCTCGCGGTTGAACTCGCGCTGCACCCGCCGGATCCGGCCAAGCTCCTCCACGAGGTGGACGGGCAGGCGGATCGTACGGGACTGGTCGGCTATGGAGCGGGTGATGGCCTGGCGGATCCACCACGTCGCGTACGTGGAGAACTTGAAGCCCTTGCGGTAGTCGAACTTCTCGACCGCGCGCACCAGGCCGGCGTTGCCCTCCTGGATCAGGTCCAGCAGGGGCAGACCGCTGCGGGGGTAGCGGCGGGCGACGGCGACGACCAGGCGAAGGTTGGAGCGGATGAAGACGTCCTTGGCCCGCTCCGCGTCGGCGATCAGGGCTTCGAGCTCCTCACGGGTGGCGTCCGCCTTGGTCTCCTCGTACCCGTCGAGGACCTGCCGCGCGAACACACCCGCTTCGATGACCTGGGACAGCTCGACTTCCTTGGCGGCGTCGAGCAGCGGTGTACGCGCGATCTCGTCGAGGTACATGCCGACCAGGTCGCGATCGGCGATCTCGCCGCCATGGGCGCGAACACTGCTTGCCGCGTCGGCCGTCTCGCCGGTGGCGGACTGACGACGGGCGACGGCACGGGTTGCCATGCGTGCTCCCTTGCGATGGTGAGGTCAGCGGGTGGTCCTTCGGACGCTGGACTCCGTCTCCGGGACTCTCCGGACTCTCCTCGGGTGCCCTGCATCCGATGGAAACAACGACTGGAATCAGGACAGAATTCCCAACCCGTCCTCCAATTTTTCGGATCATGCAGTACCCTGTCGGGCCCGATGAGGAGGCGCGGTGCCGACGGAACGTACAGAGGTGCAGGTCAGGCCGGGAGTCGAGGCTGACCTCGAAGCCCTCACGGCCCTCTACAACCACTACGTACGTGAGACGGCGATCACATTCGATACCGCGATCTTCACTCCGGAAGAGCGCCGCCCTTGGCTGCTCTCCCACCCTGTAGACGGGCCGTACCGCCTGATGGTTGCCACGGATACGGACTCACAGGAGATTCTGGGCTACGCCACGTCCAGCCCCTTCCGGGCGAAGCCGGCCTACGTGACCTCCGTGGAGACGACGGTGTACGTCGCCCCGGGCGCCGGCCGCCGCGGCGTCGGCACCCTCCTGTACAAGGCCCTCTTCGAGGCCCTGTCCGGGGAGGACCTGCACCGTGCCTACGCGGGCATCGCGCAGCCGAACGAGGCGTCGGCGCGGCTGCACGAGCGCTTCGGCTTCCGGCACGTCGGCACGTACCGGGAGGTCGGCCGCAAGTTCGGCCGCTACTGGGACGTGGCCTGGTACGAGAAGGACCTCATGTAGGGCCCGGCCTCAGCCGAACTGCACCGACCGCTTCGCCAGCCCCATCCAGAAGCCGTCGATCACCGACTTCTGCGCGTCCAGCTCACCGGCGGCGTCGGCCGCGCCCATGGTCACGAACAGCGGGGCGAAGTGCTCGGTGCGCGGGTGCGCCAGCCGCCCCGCGGGCGACTTGCGGGTGAAGTCCAGCAGGGCGTCCACGTCCCGCGCCTCCAGCGCCCGCCGGCCCCAGTCGTCGAACTCCGCCGACCAGGCGGGGGTGCCGCCCTGCCGGAGCGCGGCCAGGTTGTGGGTGAAGAAGCCGGAGCCGACGATGAGCACGCCCTCGTCCCGCAGCGGGGCGAGCCTGCGGCCGATCTCCATAAGCCGGACCGGGTCGAGCGTCGGCATGGACACCTGGAGGACCGGGATGTCCGCCTCCGGGTACATCTCGACCAGCGGGACGTACGCGCCGTGGTCGAGGCCCCGGTCGGGGACGTCCTGGACGGGAATCCCGGGGGCGCGCAGGAGCTTCCGTACCGACTCGGCGAGCTCCGGTGCGCCGGGGGCCTCGTAGGTCACCCGGTAGTAGTGCTCGGGGAAGCCCCAGAAGTCGTAGACGAGCGGGACGGTCTCGGTGGCGCCGAGGGCGAGCGGGGCCTCCTCCCAGTGGGCGGAGACCATCAGGATCGCCCGGGGACGCGGCAGGCCGGCCGCCCAGGCCGCCAGTTCGCCGGGCCAGACCGGGTCGTCCGCCAGCGGCGGGGCGCCGTGGCTCAGGTACAGAGCGGGCATGCGCTCCTGGGTGGCGGCGGACATGCTGCGGCTCCTTCCAAAACATGGTTCCCTAACAAAACTGTACGGGGCATTTGTTTAAAGTTCAAGGAGGGGCCACGTAGAGTGGAAGACATGAAGGCACCCGCATCCGCACCGACCCCGGGCTCCGTGGCAGAGCCTCCGGAACCGCGCTGGCTCACCGACGACGAACAGCTGGTATGGCGCTCGTTCATCGAGGGGACCACCCTCCTCGACGACCACCTCGACCGTCAGCTCCAGCGAGACGCGGGCATGCCGCACGTCTACTACGGCCTTCTGGTCAAGCTCGCCGAGGCGCCGCAGCGGCGGCTGCGGATGACGGAGCTCGCCATGCTGGCGAAGATCACCCGCTCCCGCCTCTCGCACGCCATCGCGCGCCTGGAGAAGAACGGCTGGGTGCGCCGCGAGGACTGCCCCGACGACAAGCGGGGCCAGTTCGCCGTGCTGACGAACGAGGGCTACGAGGTGCTGCGGCGGACCGCGCCGGGCCATGTGGAGGCCGTACGGCAGGCGGTCTTCGACCGGCTCACCCCGGAACAGCAGAAGTCCCTCGGCGAGATCATGCGGATCATCGCCGAGGGACTTCAGCCGGCCGAAGCCGGTGCGGACCTGCCCTGGCTCCGCTGAGCCGGGGCAGGTCCTGGAATCCGTAGGTACGAGGCGTCCCCTTCCCCGTACCTACGGAAGGTCCCGAAGGGGTTTTCCCGGTACGGCCGTCAGTGGGCGACGACCGGGACCGGCACCTCGTCCGCCGCGCCCTCGCCGGAACCGGAGCCGGTCACGGCGGTGCTGCCCGGGCGGCCGGCGTTGACGAAGGTCAGGGCGATCGCGGCGGCCACGACGAGGATGCCGACGGCGAACCAGATGGCGCTCGTGTAGCCCTCCACCATGGCCTCCAGCTGGACCAGCTGCTGCTGGGACCGGCTGGTCGCCCCGGCGATGTGGTCGGCGACGTACGCCGTGGTCGCCGAGGCGGCGATCGTGTTCAGCAGGGCCGTGCCGATCGCGCCGCCCACCTGCTGCGAGGTGTTGACCATCGCGGAGGCGACACCGGAGTCCCGCGGCTCGACGCCCTGCGTGGACAGCGACATGGCCGGCATGAACGCCGTACCCATGCCCAGGCCGAGCAGCAGCATCGCCGGCAGCAGCAGGGCCGCGTACGAGGAGCCGATCTCCAGCCGGGTCAGCAGCAGCATGCCGAGCGCGGCGACCAGGAAGCCGGGGCCCATCAGCAGGCGCGGGGCGACCCGGGTCATCAGGCGGGTGCCGATCTGGGTGGAGCCCGTGATCATGCCCACGATCATCGGCAGGAACGCGAACCCGGTCTTGACCGGCGAGTACCCCTTCACGATCTGGAGGTAGTAGGTCAGGAAGAGGAACAGGCCGAACATCGCGATGATCGCGAGACCGAGGGAGAGGTAGACGCCCCCGCGGTTGCGCTCGGTGATCACGCGCAGCGGCAGCAGCGGGGCCTTCACCCTGGACTCGACGACCACGAAGGTCGCGAGCAGGACGGCGGACGCCACGAACATGCCGATGGTGACGGAGTCGCTCCAGCCTTCGGACTCGGCGCGGGTGAAGCCGTAGACGAGGGCGACCAGGCCGAGGGTGGACAGGACCACGCCCGGGATGTCGAGCGGGGAGCGGTTGCGGCCGCCCTCCGGCTCACGGATGACGAAGTAGGCACCGGCCGCGGCGACGATGGCGAACGGGATGTTCACGAAGAACGTCCAGCGCCAGTCCAGGTACTCGGTGAGGAAGCCGCCCAGGATCAGACCGACGGCGCCGCCGCCACCGGCGATCGCGCCGTAGATGCCGAACGCCTTGGCGCGCTCCTTGGCGTCGGTGAACATCACGGCGAGCAGGGAGAGCGCGGCGGGCGCGAGCAGGGCACCGAAGGCGCCCTGGAGGGCGCGGGCGCCGAACATCATCGCCTCGTTGGTGGCCGCGCCGCCGAGCGCGGAGGCCACGGCGAAGCCGCCCAGGCCCACGACGAAGGCCTTTTTGCGGCCCCACAGGTCGGCTATCCGTCCGCCGAACAGCAGCAGACCGCCGAAGGCGAGCGCGTAGGCCGTGACGACCCACTGCCGGTTGCCGTCGGAGATGCCGAGGTCCTGCTGGGCGGAGGGCAGGGCGATGTTCACGATGGTGGCGTCCAGGACGACCATCAGCTGGGCCAGCGCGATGAAGACGAGCGCTTTCCAGCGGCCCGGATCCGGTTCGGCCGGAGCGCCGAGTGCCTTTGAGGCTGTTTCAGACATGGGGATACCCACTTCGGGACAAGGTGACGGAAAAAACGGAAAAACTGAGAAAAAAGTGGCGTTGAGGGACGACTCGACGACCGGCGTCGGCCGTGAGTTCTGTGTGTGGTGACTGGGGTGACGTCTGGAACTGATCGGTCCAGCTGGTCAGGCTCGGCGGAGGTCCTCCATGGTCACTGCCGTGCCCGGCAGGGCGGAACGGGCCGGGGCCCGCAGTCCGTCCAGGAACAGCTGAAGATGACGGTGTACGAAGGAGTCGGCACTGGGGCACGCCGTACCGGCCGGGGGCCGGCTGAGCTGGGCCACGGCAACCATCAGGTCACCGACGCCGACGTCGGGGCGGAGCTGGCCGACCGCCTTGGCGCGGTTCATGACCATCTCGAGGATCCGCTCCACGCGCTCGCGCGCCGCTTCGAGATCGGGGTGGTTCTCGTCGAACGTGCTCGAGACCATCGGACACAGCGCGCTGATCCGCTCGTCGGCGGAGGTGTGCACGAAGCGCTCCAAGGCCTCGAACGCGTCCCCGGTCTCCGAGAGCGCGCGCTCGGCCGCCGCGACCGTACGGTCCAGTACGGAGCAGACGACCTCGCGCACGAGCGCGTCGCGGTCCGGGAAGTTGCGGTACACCGTGGCGTTGCCGACGCCGGCCCGGCGGGCGATCTCGTCGAGCGGCACCTCGGGGCCGTGCTCGACGAACATCTCGCGGGCGGCGGTGACGATCCGCTCCCGGTTGCGCAGGGCGTCGGCGCGGGGCCGGGGCGCCTTGCGCGGTGTGGGGGTGGCGGTCTGCACGGCGTACTCCTGGGTGGGTGGTGCGGTCTTGGTGTGTGGTGAAGCGATCCGGGGAGAGGCTCCCCGTTTCATTCGGACACTTGGCTAAACGGGGACCGGGTCCCCGGTATTTCCCGCACCTGGGCTTTTTATTTGTGACCTGGCTCACGGTGTCGGCGGGACCGCTACCGAGTCGATGGGACCGCTTCCGGGTCGCGGGGACCGCTACCGAGTGGATGGGACCGCTTCCGGGTCGCGGGGACCACTACCGGGTCGACGGGACCGCTACCGACGGGAAACCCACGATCGGTCTCCTCCAACGCGCGCCCCCCACACCCCTCGACGCAGGGTGATCGCATGGGTGCAGCCGGAGACCGGGAGGCTGCCGTGGCGCGGGAGGTCCCTTGCAGGTCCCTGGCATGCAGCCACAGCCCCAGCGACCCCGGCCGGACGGCCCGGGGCCGCCCGGCCGCCGGATACCCCGGCGGCGCCTGGCCGCTCTCTCCTGCGTGACCGCCCTGACCTTCACGGTCAGCACCTCGGCCGGCACGGGCCACCTCGCCCCGGGCGCCACCACGGCCGGTGCCGGTCCGATCGCCCTGTCCCGCAGCTCCGCGCACGGCCCCTGCCTGATCAGCAGCGCCCGCGAGGTCCAGATGTCCGAGGGCATCCCCACCACCGACGGCTACGCCCGCTCCACCGGCACCGTCCACGCCCTCACGCTGATGATCGACTTCTCCGACGCACCCGGCGAGGGCAAGGCCCTGGACCGCTACCGGGAGTTCTTCCCGCAGACCCGCCACTGGTTCCGCACCAGCTCCTACGGCCGCCTCGACTACCGCCCCGCGGCCCCGATCCCGGAGTGGCTGCGCATGCCGAAGTCCTTCCGCGAGTACGGCATAGAGCGCGGCGCCCCCTTCGACCCCGGCTACCGCGCGCTGGTCCAGGACCTCGTGGCCGCGGCCGACCCCGAGGTGGACTTCCGCAAGTACGACCTGCTGAACGTGCTGGTCACCCCCAACGCGGGCCCCTCCGCCCTCGACACCGTCCTCTCGGTCACCTTCGCCGGCAACCCCGAGGCCCCGAAAGCCGACGGCATACCCGTGGCCAACGCCTCTTTCGTCTACTCCCGCCAGGACGACGGCTCCGGCTCCTACCACCGCACCGGCTACCGCGTCCTCCCCCACGAGAACGGCCACGTCTTCGGCCTGCCCGACCTGTACACCGCGGAGGGCGGGGGCGCGGTCGGCCACTGGGACATCATGAGCGAGGACTGGGGCGCCAACAACGACCTCCTCGGCTGGCACAAATGGAAGCTGGGCTGGCTGGACGCCGCGCAGGTGCACTGCGTGTCGGCCCCCGGCACCACGGAGTACACCCTGACGCCGCTGGCCCGCAGGGGCGGCTCCAAGCTGGTCGTCCTCCCCCTGGACAGCGGGACGGGCTACGCCGTCGAACTGCGCACCCGCGCCGGCAACGACGAGGCGGTCTGCCGCCCGGGCATCCTGATCTACAAGATCAACGCCGCGGTGGACACGGGCATGGGCCCGGTCACCGTCCAGGACTCCCGCCGCGACAGCGGCGGCTGCACCCGTGCGCCGAACGTCCACGCGGAACTGTCCGACGCGCCCTTCGCGCCCGGGGAGACGTTCCGGGATCCGCGCAGGGGAATCGTGATCAGGGTGGTGGGGGCGGACCGGGAGGGGGACTACCGGGTGCGGGTGACGCGGGAGGCGATAGCGGCAGGTAGCAGGAGGTAGCAGCGGCCGGCAGGGGTTGATAGCGGTAGGTAGCGGCAGATAGCGGCTGGCGGGGGCCGATCAGCGCACCGTAGGCGGACGAATTCCGGATTACGGTAGGCCTGCCGCGACTGCCACACCTGCCGCGACCGCCGTACCGGAGAGCCGATGCCAGCGAAGCCGACGCACGACGCCCACGAGGCGGCGGCCCCACGGGCCGAGGGGACGGGGGCGGCTGCCTCACCTTCTTCCAGGGCCGGGACCGGGGCCGGGACCGGGGCCGGGACTGGGGCCGGGGCCGGGACTGGGGCCGGGGCGCCCACGGAGGCGGTCACACCGCTGATCCGCGGCATCGCGGTCCTGCGGGAACTGACCGAGGCGGACGGCACGCTGAGCCTCAGCGCCCTGGAACGCGCCACCGGCCTCGCCCGCTCCACGATCGACCGCATCACGGCCACGCTCGCCCGCATGGACTACGTCCGCGTGGACGGCCGGGACGTGCACCTGGCCCCCCGCCTGATGGAACTGGGCAACGCCTACCTCTCCGCCCTGCGCCTCCCCGCGCTCCTCTCCGCCCGCGCGGACGCCCTGGCCGACGAGCTGGACGAGTCGGTGTCCCTGGCGGTCGCCGACCGCGCCGGCATCCGCTTCATCCACCAGGCGACCCGCCGCCGCGCGATGTCCCTGAGCTTCCGCATAGGCGACCTGCTCCCCGCAGAACGCACCGCCCCGGGCCCGCTGTTCGCGACGCAGTGGACGGACACCGACTGGCAGCGCTGGCGCAACCGCAGGGCGTCGGACCCGAGGGACCTGTCCTTCACGGCCGTACCGCCACGTAGGTTCGGAGCGGGCGAACGAGACGACGAGGCCTTCGCCGCCCGCACGGAAGAAGCGGCAGCGAACGGCTGGGCCCTGGACGACCAGCTGATCGAACCGGGCCTGGTGGCGGTCTCGGTCCCGGTCCGGTCCGGGCACACGGGCGACAGCCGGAAGATCGCGTGCGTGGCGAGCGTGGTCAGCCACACGAGCCGCCACACGGCACACGACCTGCGCACGACCCTGCTGCCGAGGCTGCGCTCCGCGGTGACGGAGATGGAACGCGAACTGCGCCGCACGCCGCCCCCGGAGCCCGGCCCGCCCCCCTCGGACCTGGCGCTCTGGACGGGCGCGTCCAAGCAGCAGCTGGGCCGCGACTTCATCGAATCCCTGGCCCGCGGCCTGACGGTCCTCACGGCCTTCGGCGAGGGAAGGCCGGAACTGACCCTCACGGAGGTGGCCCAGGCGACGGGCCTGGCCCGGGCCACGGCCCGCCGAGCCCTGATCACCTACGAACACCTGGGCCTGGTCGCGACCCCGAACCCCCGCACCTTCACCCTCACACCCCGGGTCCTCTCCCTGGGCTTCCCGCCCCTCTCCCGCACGTCCCTGCCCGAGATCGCCCAGCCCCACCTGTCCGACCTGACGTCCCGCATCCACGAGTCGACGGCGCTGGCGGTGCTCGTGGACCCGGGCGAGGAGATCCAGTACACGGCCAGGGTGGTGACGGGCCGCGTGATGAGCGTGAACATCACCGTGGGCACGCGTCGGCCGGCCCACGCGACGGCCCCGGGCCGAGTCCTGCTGGCGGACACACACGACCAGGACCGACTCGGCTACGCCCTGGTCGACGAGGAACTGGAAGAGGGCCTCCGCTCCCTCGCCGTCCCGATCCGTGACCGGTCCGGACGGGTGGTGGCCGCCCTGAACACGGCGATGCACGCCAGCCGCCACACCCTGCGCGAGTGCGTGACGGACCTCCTCCCCGAACTCACATCGACAGCCGCCCGCATCGAGTCGGACCTCCGCACGGCCGGCCGCTTCACCCATGTCCCTCTGACCTGACCCCACACCCGCCCGATCCGCATCCGGTACGCTGACGCCTGTGGTCCTCCCAGACCACAGGCACGCCGCTGCTTGCGTCCGATGCCACTGCCTTCGTAGCTCAGGGGATAGAGCACCGCTCTCCTAAAGCGGGTGTCGCAGGTTCGAATCCTGCCGGGGGCACAGAGAAGCACCTGGTCAGAGGCCCTTCCGTCCGTCGGACGGGAGGGCCTTCGTTCTCGCAGCACACATATGGCCCACATGGCGCTGCGGGCAGAGGTGGGGAGCTGTGCGAGATGCCCGCGAACGACGAGCTGGCCCGGCGCCGGTACGAGAAGCTGGTCGACCGCTTGGAGGGCCTGATGGGGGTTTCCCTGAAGCTTTGCTACCGGGGCTACCACGGGCAGCTGATCCTGAGCAGCAGCGATCTTGAACCGAAGACCCACGTCGTCGACGCAAGACTCTTCGTGTATGACGACCGCGAGGTCCCCAGGGAGATCAGCGACCTGGCCGCCAGGGATGCTGCTGACGCCATCGACGCAGAACTCCGCGGCCGCGAGTAGAAGCGAAAACGGTCAGCCGTCGCCGCCCCACCTTTACTGAAGAGCCTGTGCAGCATGCCGGAAACCTGTCGAGCCCGACCCTGTTGCGGCTCTACCCTTCCCGCATGGCCCATGGAAAGACCTCGTACGTTTGCCTGCCCTGCCGGGCCTCGTACAAGCAGCCCTACCCCGGCTACCACGACCACGACCGGGTCTGTCCACGCTGCGCCGAACCACTGATCCACGTCGGCTCCGCCTTCGCGGCACCCAAGAGGCGAGACACCGCCGCCTGGCGCACCCTCTCCGTGCTGCTGCACGCCGGTGTGCGCTTCCACAAGAGCTGCTGCGGCGGCCCCGGCTACCGCCCTCGCACCCTCAGCGAGGTGCGCGAGCGGATGGCCCACGCCCGGGCCACCGGAGAACCGTTCGCTCAGGCATTGGTCCGCCGCGAGCTGCCCTAGCAGCCCGAAAGCAGGGGTCGCTCCGCCACACCGCCGAAGCGCCCCCTGCTGTCGTACACAGTTCAACTGAGAACCACAGAGGGGTGCTTTCGCAGGATGTTCGAGGCCGTCGTCGACAGCGCCCAGCGCACGGTCTGAGGAAAGGAGAACCCGTGATCGAGGCGGAGTTGAAGGCCCGCGTACACGCGCCCGAGACGGTCACGCAGCAACTCGACAAACTGACGACGGCCCGCGTCGAGGTCTACCAAGACACCTACTACGACCGACCCGACGGCTCCCTGGACCAGGCCGGCGAGGAACTGCGCGTGCGCACGGTGCACAGCACGGACGGAACACGCACAGTCCTCACCCACAAGGCCGCCGCAGTGGACGAGGCCTCAGGCTCCAAACCTGAACATGAGACCCGCGTCGAGGACGCCGAGGCCACACACGCCATCCTGCGCGGTCTCGGGCACGTGCCGTTCATCGCCTTCGAAAAGCACTGCCGCAACTACGACTTCGAGGCCCACGGCCGCAGGATGCTCGCAACCCTCGTCCGCGTCCCTGAGATCGACGGCACCTTCCTCGAAGTCGAAACACTCGTCGAAGAGGACCAGTTGGCCTCCGCCCTGAACGACATCCGCGCCGTCCTCGCCGAGCTCGGCATCAGCCCCGAGGACCTGACACGCGAGACGTACACCGGAGCAGTCGCAGCACAACGCCGCTGAGGGCGCACCGGGCGGTCGACAACTTGGACGGCGGAATTGTGGACGCGTCCTCCAAGACCGCGTGATACCGCTGCTCGACCACGCTCACCGTCGACCCAGGCGAAGCCGAGCAGACGTGGTCCATGGCGTCCTTGCCTCTGTCATTGGGACGCCGCCGACCTCACAGCTCAGCTCTATCCGGTGCCGGCCACGGAGGACCTACCTCGCTTCGCCTTGCTGTGAGTCCGTCGAGGGACCTGGTTCGCGAAACTCGGATACCTGGAGAGCCACAACGAGTTCTCGGCAAAGTCGAGATCGCTCCCTCGGTGAGCACCCTTCCATCATATCTCGAATATGGCGCATGATGATCAGATCACGATAGAGCGACAGGAGTGGGACTGACGAGCACAGCAAGACACCGAGGATCAAACCGACGAAGAGCATCATCGGACATACCTCTCGCGGATACGCTCCCGGATACGTACTGCCGAACTCTCCGAGATACGGCAATCCGACAGCCGACGCACATAGGCTCGCCCAGACCCGAAGTAAAATGTCTCGGGGTGCTTAACGTCCGGAGCAGGCTCTATATCCACACCCGCCGGTGGCTCGACCAGCCCGCTTTCTAGAAGCTTAGATTTGACATACTGCGGGTCTTCCCCACAGCACCACTCTATTACGACATCCTCGTAAGCGTGCGTGTACGTGTTCGCCCAGCCGTGAGAATTGCCCGCAAGGTTGACGATGGCAGGCCTACGCAGAATTCTACTGAGTAGCCAATTTCGCTCAACTACCTCCTTCCTGCGCGACGTAGGTTCCATGTTCCAGAAGCTCAGCTCATCCGTTTCCAGTGGATCGAGACTCTCTTCAGAGTGCCAGAGTTGACGAACCTCTTGATAATCCTCCCCCTCCTCGATCTTGTCGCCAGGAGGCACGTCCCCCGGCAGCACTGGCTTCCAATCCGCCCTCTCGCTCACCAATCGAAGGCGTGCCCCTGTCCCGACCAGGCGAAGATCCAGGCCTCCCCCAGGCACGGGTGTCGGGCGCAGGCCGGGGACCCCCTTGAGGCCGCCATATCCCGCTTCAAACCTTGGCAGGATTTCAGCAACGACCACATCAGCCATTTCCGCGTGGAGATAAAGGACAGGGAAGGATGGCAGAGCCCTGACGCGGGTCACGCCGAAGACCGCGCCGTCCAGTTGCCCATCCCTAAGCGCATCAGCCAGTACGTGAACTACGTACGCTTCAAGATGACGCTGCGGCGCACTTGATGCATCAGGAATCGGAAGAGCGGCCGAGATGAACCCCTCTTCAGCCCACTTCTGACACTCTCCTTCATCCCACCCGGTCGCCTCGACGCACAATTGAGCAACGCTCTCGGGGGATTCATCGCGATGCATCGGAAATGGGTGACGCAGAGAAATGAATCCCTGTTCAGCCCAAGAACGGGATGCCACGTAGGAGGCGCCCGTGGCCTTCGAGTAAGCGTCAGCAGCCCGGCCGTGTTTGTCCTTCTTGGACATACTTCACCCTTCTCCGTGCTGTTACCGGCCCCAGCGTTAAAGAGAGAGTTCTGTACATCCATTGCGGTACTGCTACGCGCCACGGGGACTACAGGGGAGTCCTTTGTCTCAACCAGGAAGACCGGTTCCTAGTGCTTGAGGACATGCCTCCGTGAAGACAACGAGGAGCGTAGCGAACAAGCTTGGAAGCGCACAAGTCTCCTGATAGTGGCGCATTGGTCTATGAACAGAGACGCGGGGAGGTGGCCGGTCCTCCGCATCGGGCGATGCCTCCTCCGCTACCGGACTCCCAACTGCGATGTCAGATCCCGTGGTTACTCTCGCGCGTGTGGATGAACTCTTGAACGAGGTTCTAGACCTTCAATCGGTCGCTCAACGAGTTCCACGAGACCAGTGAGACGCGCGTCTCTGGCTGCCGCAGTCGAATGTCTGTCGAGGTGGGGAGCCAGCAGGCACTGGGCCGAACAGCGCAGCAGGTAACGCTGACATCAACGAGCGTGGACGGGGGCGACGCGCGGCAACCACGTCCGGCACCGTTGACCGACGCAAGTCCCGACCAGGAAGAGGGTAGATCGAACTCCTAAAGGGCGTGCCGCAGGTTCGATCCTGCCGGGGTCCAGCAGGCGGGAGGCCCCGGACCGATCATGGTCCGGGGCCGGCGCCGGAGGCGAGTCCTGACTCCGTGTGGAAGGTGGCAGCGCCATGCCCGCCTCGTGCAGCTGCCTGCGGAGTCAGCCGTGCGACGCCGAGGGGCCGTTGAGCCGCGTCATGTCGCGTCCCGTACCGTGCCGGTGACCTCAGGCCCCTTGACGTCCTTGTCGCCGTCGGCCGTGTTCAGCCGCAGCAGAAGGGACTCGACCGGCTCGGTCACCCGGTCGGCGATGGTGGGCACCTTCACGTCGACGCTCCGGCTGCCCGCGGGAATCTCGAACGACAGACGAGGGTCGTCCGGCAGCCGTGACAGCGCCCGCTGCGGACCGGGTGAGACGTCGAAGTTCTCCTTCAGCCACGAGGGAGAGACATCCTTGGTGGACAGCTCGGCGCCACGGCGGACGGGCCGGATCCACAGGTCTCCGTAGAGGGTTTCGTCGGCTGCTGCGGACAGGCTGATCCGCCAGATCAGTTGCCTGCCCTCGGTGACGCGGTCGGCGACCGGTGTCACCCGCATGGTGGGCCTGGGGTCGTCGTTCTCCACGATGATCTTGCCGCGATGGGAGCCGACCACCGCGCCGTGGACCGCCTTGACGAACACCGGACGGTCGACCTCGTCCTCGTAGCGGTCGTCGCCCTTCACCGTCATCCGTACGTTGACGGGCGCGCCCGGGCGAACCGTCACCGTGCGCACGACCGGGTACTTGTGTCCCGGCTCGTCCGCGAACACCCGGATCTGGCCGCTGCCCTTGCCGGAGACCGTCACCGGCACCTGATAGGTGCGCGTGCCGGGGCCGCCCTCCTTGACGGTCGTACGGCCGACGTCCACGCGGGCGAGTCGAGCCGGCTCGACCGCGGGGGTGCCGGGGCGCCAGCCCCAGGCGTCCACCAGCCACGCCTTTCCGGACGAGGTGCGGGGGGTGAGGTGGAGGGTCTTGACGTGTGCCAGGTCGAGTCCGGCCCTGGCCGCGGCGGACAGCGGTACGCGGACTTCGCGCGCCCAGTACGAGGACGTCCGGCTGGTGCCGGGCAGGCCGTCGACGCGGACGCGGCCGAGAGTGGCCCGCTTCCCGGATGCGTCGGAGAGTGACACGTCCAGCCGGGTGCCGGTGGTGTTGGGCGGCACGATCACCCGCAGGGTCAGCGCCTTGGCGCCGGACAGGGAGACCGGGCGAGCGGGGCTGAGCCGGGTGGCGGCGCCGGACTTGGTCCAGTTCATGGCGAGCGCGTAGCGGCCGGGCTCCTTCTGCGTCTCCCAAAAAGCGAAGTGCGGCGAGGCATCCTGGAGGCGGGACGGCAGGCAGGAGGTGGCCGGGTCCGTGTCCACCTGGGCGCACAGTCTGCCGCCGCCGACCGTGACGGAGGGGGCCGGCAGGAAGGCTCCGCCGCGCCCGGCGCCGACGGCGTGGGTGTAGACCCGGGCGGGCCCGGCGGAGGCGGCGCGCACGCCGGAGCCGTCGATCAACGGGCGGGCCCGGTCGTCCCGGGCGACGAACAGCCGGGCCGCGGCGGCGATGTAGGTGGATCCCGCCTTCTGCTGCTGCTTGGCGGTCAGACGGGTCTTGGCGCCCTTCGAGCACAACCGGTCGTCGTGGTCGCCGGAGTAGGTGAAGTCGTCCTCTGCGAAGGCCGCGGCCTGGCCGGGAGTCCACTCGGTGTTGAAGTAGTTGTGGTTCGCGCCGACCATGTAGACCGCGCTGTGCAGGGCCTTGCCGCGGCTGACACCACGCGTGCCGTCGACGTACGTCTCGCCCTGCAGATTGGGCATGTCGCCGTCGCAGCCCGGCAGGATCGTCATGGACGGCACGTCGGGGACGGGGTTCTGGGCCAGGGCGGAGGGGGCTATCAGGACGGTGCCGCGAATCGTCCAGCGGACGCGGCCCCGGTAGCCGTCCTGCGCGGCGGGCGGCGGGTACAGGCTGTCCAGAGCGGCCCGGTTGACGGCCTCACCTCCTCGCGAGTGCCCCACCAGCAGCACACGTCCCAGGTCGGCTCGGGGCGCCTTGCGCACGGCCGCCGGTGCCTTGGACGGGTCGGCGGCCCAGTCCGCCCAGTGCCCCAGGTGCAGCCGTATCAGGGACGACCGCAGCCCTGCGCTGCCGTCCGCCTTCACCACGTCCTGGGCGTTGATGCCGTTGGCCGAGACCGACACCGTCACATAGCCCTGGGAAGCCAGCAGCTTCTGGTCGTGCAGGTGACCGCGGTAACTCGGCACCGGCTTCTTGCCGGTGCCGCACGGCCACTCCGCGGTCAGCGTTCCTTCCGTGTCGAAGCAGGTGTCATGGCGGCCGTGCAGGAAGAGCGCCAATGGCCGACGGCCCGTGGCACCGGTCGGCGCCACGACCACGGCCTTCATCTCCACCGGTGTGTCCAGCCCCGGCAGGCGCACCGACGGCAGGGAGTACTCGCCCTGGACGGTACGGAACTTTCCGGCGACACCGGGATCGATCTTGTTGACGGGGTTCGCAGGCGGGGTTCCCGTCAGCGGCGACGCGGGCGAAGAGCCTTCGAGGGCGCGTGCGCGCCCGGCGTCCGTTCCCTTCGCTCCCTCCGCGTCCAGCCGCCGTCCCGCGGCCTCGACCCGCAGATCCCGCGCCTGCCCGAGACGTACCCCGTCCAGCGGAAGCCGGAAGGTGCGCCCGTCCGCGGCAGCCGCGGGATGCCCCAGCAGCCGGCTCCCACTGCGGAACTCGATCCGGGCACCGCCCATCGGCACCCGGCCGGGTGAGCGCCACTCCAGCTTCTCCGTCCCGCCCGAGCCGGTGATCCTCCAGCCGTCGGGCAGGTGCGGCGAGGCGTCGGCGGACGGTCTCTGGGGCTCCGGGCCGGGTGCGGCTTGTACTGCGCCCGGCCATCCCCACGCCATCGCGACGGCGGCCGTCACGGCGGCCGTCATGGCGGCCGTCATGGCGGCCGTCATGCGCGGGATACGTATCACGTCTCGTTTCTCCTGGTCGTCGGATGTGCGGTCGGATTCCATGCCGGACGGAGCTGGACAGCATTGCTCCCGGGCCCCCGGTGGCCACCGGTGCCCGGTGGACGGGCAGCTGTGGGCGGTGCGGCTCGTACGGGGGACGATCATCGAGGCCGGATGCGTTTTTCAGCGACCCCGGGGGTCACTCTGAAAAAACTCGGCCCCCGGTCCTCGGACTTCACCCCGGCCGTAGCGCCACATAGATGCCGACCGCCCCACCCCGAAGGCGGGGCGGGGCGGGGCTGGGCGGGTGGTCTCACGGGAATCGGCGGATCAGCATGACCCATCGCGGACTCCGGACCGGCATCTCTGTGCTGGGGTCGCGCGAGCCCGCGGTACGGCCGGCTTGCAGCACGGCCGAAAAAGAACTTGGGGGCAACAACCTGCACGGCCGTGTCAGTCCCGCGCCGCCCCGGCCAGGGACAGGTTCCAGTACGCGGCGTACCGGCCGGCGCGCCGCAGCAACTCCTCGTGGCTGCCCTGTTCGACCACCCGCCCGTCGTCCAGGAAGGCGACGCGGTCGGCCCGGCGCACTGTCCCCATGCGGTGCGCCACCATCACCACGGTCCGGCCCGCCATCAGCTCCTCGATGCCGGCGTGCACGGCCGCCTCGTTCACCGGGTCCAAGGCCGAAGTGACCTCGTCGAGCAGCACGATCGGCGCGTCCTTCAGCAGCGCGCGGGCGATGGAGACGCGCTGCCGCTCGCCGCCCGACAGCAGAGCCCCGCCTTCGCCCACGTCCGTCGACCAGCCGCCGGGCAGCCGTTCGATCACCTCGTCGAGACGGGCCGCGGCGGCGGCGGCCCGTACCTCGGCGTCGGTGGCGTCCGGGCGGCCGAGGCGTACGTTCTCCTCGATCGTGCCGTCGAAGAGGTAGACGTCCTGGAAGACGATGGCGATCCGCGCCATCAGCGCCGCGGTGTCCATCTCCCGTACGTCCACGCCGCCGATCCGGACCGCGCCCGCGTCGACGTCGTAGAAGCGGGCGAGCAGCTGCAGCAGCGTCGTCTTGCCCGCGCCCGACGGCCCGACGACGGCGAGCCGCCGGCCCTCGGGCACGGACAGCGTCACCCCGTCGGCGACCGTGCGGTCGCCGTGCCGGAAGGAGACCGCGTCGAACGCGATGTCGTGTCCGGCCGGTTCGCGCGGCGCGCGAGGCTCCGGTAGCGGCTTGGTGGTGAGGACGTCGTCGAGGCGGGTGAGTTCGGCGCGGGCGGCGCGGATGCCGCCACTCATCTCGGCGAGCGACAGAAGGGGGTCGGCGCAGCGGGCGGCGAGCACCAGGACCGCGAGCACCTCGGCCGCGCCGATGTCCCCGCCGAGGGCGAGGTACGCACCGAGTGCGAGCAGCGCGGTGAACACCGCCTGCACGGTGACCGCGAGACCCAGCACACCTGGCAGCGCCGAGATGGTGGAGCGACGCGCGGCGCGGTGGAGTTCCTTCAGGGAGTCGTCCAGCAGGACGAATCGCTCGCCGGTGCGGCCGCCGGCGCGCAGCACCGGCTGGGCCTGGAGGTACTCGATGACGCGGCCGGTGGCCGCACGCTCGCGTTCCACGCGCTGCGTGTCGGTCGCCGTCGTCGCGCGGGCCGTGCGCAGCTGGACCGCGGCTACCAACGGCACAGCAGCCAGGGCGGCAAGCCCCAGCTGCCAGTTGACGGCGAGCATCACGGCGACGATCGTCAGCGGCGTCACACAGGCGGAGATGAACGGCGCCAGCAGGTGCGCGATCACGCTCATCGCCTGCAACACGCCCTGGCCGGCGAGGACGGATATCTCGCCGGTGCGGCCGGGGTGTTGATACCAGCCGATGGGCAACCGGGCGAGGTGCTCGCCGAGGCGCTCGTACATGCCGTGCAGCATCGTCGTGCCCACGCGGAAACCGGAGCGGTCGCTGACGTACCGCAGCACCGCGTAGACCGCGACCGCCGCGCCGAAGGCGGCCAGCCAGGGCCGGGCGTCCTCGGGTGTGCTGCCGAAGAGCGCGCGCAGCACGGGCACCAGCAGGGCGTACGACAGTCCCTCGGCGAGGGCGGTCGCCGTCATCAGGGCGACGGTGCGGCGCACCGGTCCGGCGTACTCGTGGCCGAGCACACGCAGCAGTGTGCTGATCATCGGGCCTCTTCCCCTTCCATGGCACCGGTTTCCATGGCAACACCGGTTTCCGTGGCACCGGCTTCCGTGGCACCGGCTTCCGTGGCACCGGCGTGGATCTTCCAGAATTCGGCGAATGCGCCGTTTCGCGCGAGGAGTTCCTCGGTCGTGCCCCGTTCCACGATCTCGCCGTCGCGCAGCATCACGACGGTGTCGGCGTCGGCGATCGTCTCCAGGCGGTGGGCGATGACCAGCGTCGTCCGCTTCTCCCGGGTCTGCGCCAGCGCCTCGCGCACCGCCTGCTCGGTCTGCGGGTCGGCGAAGGCGGTGGCCTCGTCGAGGACCAGGACAGGGGCGTCCGCGAGCAGGGCGCGGGCGATCGAGACGCGCTGCGCCTCGCCGCCGGAGAGGCGGGCGTCCTCGCCGATCACCGAGTCGTAGCCGCGGGGCAGTTCGAGAATGCGGTCGTGGATGCTCGCCCGGCGTGCGGCGCGGACAACGGCGTCGCGGTCGGCGTGCGGGACGGCGAGGGCGATGTTGTCCGCGACCGAGGCGCGCAGCAGCCGAACGTCCTGGAAGACGAAGGACACCCGCCGGTACAGCTCCTGGCTGCCCACCTCACGCAGGTCGACGCCGCCGAGGAGCACGGAGCCGTGCGTCGGGTCGTAGAACCGCGGCAGCAGCTGCACCAGCGTGGACTTGCCGCTGCCGGACGGCCCGACCACGGCCGTGATCGTTCCCGGCTCCAGCACCAGGTCGATACCGCGCAGCACCTCGCGCCCGGCCGCGGCACCCTCGTACCCGAAGCGACCCTCGTACCCGAAGCGGACGTCCCGCAGCTCCACCCGGTGTCCCTCAGGGACCACCGGCCGTACGGGCTCGGGCAGCGACGGCTCGGCGAGTACGTCCCGGATGCGGCCGACGGCGCGCCGCGCGGCCTGCAGGTCGTCGAAGCCGTGCCCGAGCGCGGCCACGGGCGCGGTCAGCCCGAGGCCGAGCAGCAGGAAAGGCAGCAGGTCCGCCGGGGCGAGCCCACCGCCGGTGATCCGGTACGCGCCGCCGACCAGCACCGCCAGCAGCACGAACGGCGGCGACAGCGCCACCTGCATCCCGGCGGCGACCCCGGCAAGACCGCGCACCATCCGGTAGAAACTCCGGGTGAAGTCATCCACCGCGGTACGGAACTTGCCGTGCGCCCGCTCCGACCCGCCGAACGCCTTCACCACCGCGATGCCCTGCACGAACTCGACCACCGACGCCGAGATCCGCCCCATCGCGGCGTCGAACTCCTTCTGCTCGCGCAGCCGCGCAGGGGTCATCATCAGCGGCACCAGCGCGACCGCCAGCAGCACGGGGATCAGCGTGATCAGCGTCAGCCGCCAGTCCACGGTGAGGAGGTAGCCGAGCGAGACCAGCGGTACCACGAAGGCCGAGACGAGCTCGCCCGGCGTGTGCGCGATGAGCGGGTGCACGGCGCTGACGTCCTCACCCACCAGCTTCGCCAGCTCCCCGGTGCGCCGCCGCGCCAGCCGGCCGATCGGCACCCGACCGAGCCGCGCGGCGAGTTGCCGGCGCAGCGACAGCTGCACCCGGGTGTCGAGGAGGTGTCCCACGCCGGACGAGGCGGCCGTGAACAGCAGCCGTACGAGCAGTCCTGCCGCGCCCGCGAGCACGACGTCGCGCACGTGCCCGTCGTCGGCCGGCCCCGGCGCCAGCAGCGTACGGCCGAGCTCGACGACCGCGAGGAGCGGCGCCAGGCCGGCGACAGCGCCGATGACCTGCAGGACGACGACGACGGCGAAGCCACCCGCGTACGGGCGCAACAGACGGGCCACGCCCGGTGGTGGCGGCGCGGTGGTTCCGGTGGAAGTCATGCGCTCACCTTCGCCGCGGCTTCGGCCCGCTGGATTGAAGAAATGTTCCGTCCGGGCGGGCCCGTAGCATGGACGCATGTCAACTGCCGTGCGCCGACGCGTCGTTGCCCCCGTGTGGCAGGTCACGCGCCCGGTCCGGCCCAGCCGCGTACCCGGCGTCGTCCTGGCGGGGTTCCGCGACCGCGGCCCCGCTCCGGTCGACCACCGGCTCGACCCGCACCCGGTGCTGACGCTGGCGCTGGCCTGCGGTGAGGCGGCGCTCGGCATCGACGAGTCGACGGGGCGGCAGCACCGCGGCAGCCTCGTCACCGGGCTCGGGTTCGGCGTCGGCGGTGCGGCGCGGGTGCGGGCGGCGAACGTCGAGTGGGTGCAGGTGCGCCTGTCCCCCGCCATCGCGCGCGCCGTGCTGGGGGTGGGCCCTGCTGAGCTGGAGAGTTCCGTGGTGGCCCTGGACGACCTGTGGGGAGAGCGGCGGGCGGCCCGGCTGCGCGAGCAGCTGGCCCAGGCCGCCTCGTGGGAGGAACGCTTCGCGCTCGTCGAAGCGATCCTCGCCCGGCTGTCCGCCGCGGGGCCCGCCATCGAGCCGGAGTTGGCCTGGGCCTGGGACCGTATCGTCGCCGGGCACGGCCAGGTGCGGGTCGAGGGGCTCGCCGACGAGCTGGGCTGGAGCCGCAAGCGCCTGTGGTCCCGCTTCCACGCGCAGCTCGGCCTGCCGCCCAAGCGCGCCGTGAAGCTCGTCCGCTTCGACCGGGCCGCCACCCGGCTGGCCGTGGGCCAGGCGGCGGCCAGGGTCGCGGCCGACTGCGGCTACGCCGACCAGTCACATCTGCACCGGGACGTCGTGGCGTTCACCGGTGTGACCCCCGCGATCGTGGCCGGCCAGTCGCTCGTCACGACGGCCGACATGGCGTGGGTGGACCATGTGCCGCGCCTCCCGGCACGAGGGGGCAATGCCGCAACCGGGGCATGAGACTACGGGCACCTTCGGGCTCAGCTGCGATCCTGTCGACGAGCCGCTGGAACTTTTCCGAGCCACGGGGAACCACGGGGAACAGCGGGCACCGGCCCGGGTGGGACCAGGGCCCCCGACGCCACTCCCCTACAGGTCAGCGCAGCAACTGCCGCCGGTCAGTTGGTCACTCGGAACGTCGCGTCGCCGCGGGCCGTCGCCGTGGTGATCGGGTCGAGGCGGAGTTCGTAGGCGTAGTGGCGGATGTACCGGTCGGGGAAGTTGTACGACTGGAACGAGGACCAGGATGCGTCGGCGAGGCCGGTGACCTGGCGGAACGTGGCGTCCGCGGCGAACTGGGGGGTGCCGTCGTTGTAGGCCAGCTGGAAGTCGTAGCCGGCGTGCCGCAGGAAGTGGCCGGGGAAGTTGACCGACTCGAAGGAGACGGTGCCCGAGCCCGCCAGGCCGGGGCGGGGCCGGAACTGGGCGTCCGGGCCGGTGACGTTCTGGTCGATGCGTATGTCGAAGTTGGTGTGCCGGACGTAGCGGTCCTGGAAGTTGAACGACTGGAGCCGCTTGGCCGGGGTGTTGGGCCAGCGTGCGAGGACGCGGCTCTCCTCGGCGGCCGTGAGGGGGAGGATCGCGCCGTGGCGCTTCTTCGTCCCGCCCAGGTTGTAGCTTCCCGATGCCGGGAGGCGGTAGGTGCCGGCGGCGGAGGGGTTGGTCGTCGTGACCGGCATGTAGCCGCGTCCGGAGGCGTACTGGTCGAGGTACAGGGTCCACTCGTTGCGGTCCCTGAACTTCATCCACATCGGGCCTTCGACCTGGGAGCCGGTCAGGCCGATGCCGGAGAGGTTGCCGAGGTCGGTCCACGTGCCGAGGATCGAGTTGCTGCCTTCGAGGGTGATCTGGCCGTCGCCGGAGGCCCGAACGTAGCGGTGGCTGCCGACGCCGGACGGCACCTCGACGATCTGGGTGTCGATGATGTTCTGGGTGCCGGGGCGGTCGATGTAGAGCTGCGGGGTGGTGATGGTGCGGAAGTCGGTGGTACGGGCGTAGTAGATGCGGTGCTTGAGGACGCCGTCCCGGGTCGCGTTCGTCGCCCAGTACAGGACGTAGTCGTTGGTCTCGGGGTTCCAGATGGCCTCGGGTGCCCAGGCGTTGCGGCCGTCGGGGATCGCGCCGGCGACGTTGAGCAGCCACGGCTGCGACCAGGTGACCAGGTCCGTCGACTCCCACACCACGAGGTTGCGGCTGCCGTTGTTCATGGAGTCGTCCCATGACTGCCCGCAGCCGATGCACAGGTCGGTCGCGATGATCCAGTACTTGTCACCGCCGGGGGCTCTGACCAGTGCGGGGTCACGCACCCCACGGGTTCCCACCGTGGAACGCAGGGTCATCCCGCCGCCGTTGAGGTCGCTCCAGTTCAGGCCGTCCGTGCTGTGCGAGAAGTAGATCTGCTGACCGGTCGCCCCCTCCCCGATGAAGTGCGTCATCAGGTAGCCCGGGTCGGCGGCGGCGGCCCGGTCAGGTGTGGTCAGGGCCTGGCCTGTGAAGAGGAGGCAGGCGGCGAGCAATATCGCCGACAGCCGTGAGAGAAGCACGCGCGTGTGCATTTCCTGTCCTTCCTTTGACTCTCGCCGTGCCTTGGCCCGTCAGGTCTTGCGGCGTGACGTCATGGTCCGCTGGATGAGGATGAAGGCGCACAGCAGCACACCTGTCGCGATCTTCGTCCACCAGGAGCTGAGCGTCCCCTCGAACGTGATGACGCTCTTGATCAGGCCCAGCACCAGGACACCGAAGAGTGTGCCCAGCACGTAGCCGGAACCGCCGGTCAGCAGGGTGCCGCCGATGACCACGGCGGCGATGGCGTCGAGTTCCATGCCGACGGCGTGCAGCGGGTCGCCCGACTGGATGTAGAGCATGAACAGCAGGCCTGCCAGGGCCGAGCAGAAGCCGCTCACCGTGTACACCGCGATCTTCGTGCCGCCCAGGGGAAGGCCCATGAGCAGGGCCGACTGCTCGTTGCCGCCGATGGCGTACACACGGCGTCCGAAGCGGGTGTAGTGGAGCACGTAGGCGGCGACGGCGAGGACGATCAGGGCCACGAGGGCGCCGATCGACAGGTCCCCCAAGCCCAGCGACACCCGCGTCTGCGCCAGGGTGCCCACCGAGGCGTCGTTGATGGAGATGGACTCCTTGCTGATGACCAGGCACAGCCCGCGGAAGAGGAACAGCCCGGCGAGGGTGACGATGAAGGGCTGGATCTCGAAGTTGTGGATGACGTAGCCCATCAGGAAGCCGCCGAAGGCGCCTACGGCCAGTGCGAGGGGGACGACCAGGAGCAGCGGCAGTCCCTGACGTTCCACCAGCCACGCCGTGAACATCGTGGTGAAGCCGATCATCGAGCCCACGGACAGGTCGATGCCGCCCGACATGATGACGAAGGTGGCACCGATGGCGGCGACCAGCAGATAGCCGTTGTCGATGAACAGGTTGAGGAACACCTGGGGTTCGCCGAACCCGTAGTTCTGGTACCGGCTGAGGCCACCGAGGTACATGGCGATGAACAGGGCGGCGGTGACCAGAACGGGCAGACGCCGGTCGCCGAGCAGGCGCGTGGCACGGGCGCGGGAGGCGGTGCTGCCGCGCGGAGCCGCCTTGGGGGTCTGGGTGGTCGCGCTCATCGCGACACCTCCATCTTCGGGGCGGCGTCGGGCGCCGGAGCGGGCTCCACCGGGGCGGCGTCCTGGCGCGGGCCCCTGGGGCCCTTCGCGCCGAAGACCTTGGCCCGGAACTTCGGGGACTGGAGCAGGCAGACGACGATGACGACGGCGGCCTTGAAGACCAGGTTGGTCTGGGTCGGCACGCCGATGGTGTAGATCGTGGTGGTCAGGGTCTGGATGACGAGGGCGCCGACGACCGTGCCGCCGATGGAGAACCGGCCGCCGAGCAGCGAGGTGCCGCCGATCACCACGGCGAGGATCGCGTCGAGTTCGATCCACAGTCCGGCGTTGTTGCCGTCGGCGGCCGAGGTGTTGGAGCTGATCATCAGGCCCGCGATGCCCGCGCACAGCGCGCAGAACATGTAGACCATGATCTTGATGCGGGTGGATCTGATGCCGACCAGGCGGCTGGCCTCGGCGTTGCCGCCGACCGATTCGACGAGCAGGCCGAGCGCCGTGCGGCGGGTCAGCGCCACGGTGACGGCCACCACCGCGGCCACGACGAAGATGGAGAAGGGCAGGGTCAGCCAGTAGCCGCCGCCGATCAGCTTGTACGGCTCGCTGTTGACGGTGATGATCTGGCCGTCGGTGATCAGCTGGGCGACACCGCGGCCCGCGACCATGATGATGAGGGTCGCGATGATGGGCTGGATTCCCATCCTGGCCACCAGGAAGCCGTTCCACAGTCCGCAGACGACCGCGGCCACCAGCCCGATGCCCATCGCCAGGAACACCGCGGACAGGGTGTTCTGGTTGGCCTGGTCGCTGATGTACGAGCAGGTCAGGGCGCCGGTGATGGCGACCACGGCACCGACGGAGAGGTCGATGCCGCCGGTGGCGATGACCAGGGTCATGCCGACCGCGACCAGGATCAGCGGTGAGCCGAACAGCACGATGGAGACGAGGCTGCCGTAGAGGTGGCCGTCCGTCATGTTGACCGAGAAGAAGTCGGGCGTGAAGGGGACGTTGACGAGCAGCAGGGCGATCAGGACCGCGACCGGCCAGAACAGGTGGTGATGCGTCAGTGCTCGCCAGCGGGAGGTGGTGGTCACTGGTGTTCTCCGCTCGCGATGGTCTCGAGGATCTTGCTGGTGGTGATCTCCGGCCCGTTGGTCAGCCGCGCCACCAGCCGGCGGTCGCGCAGCACTCCGATGGTGTGGCTGAGCCGGAGCACCTCCTCCAGCTCGGCCGCGATGTAGAGCACCGACATGCCGTCCTCGGAGAGGGACACCACCAGTTTCTGGATCTCCGTCTTGGCGCCGATGTCGATGCCGCGCGTCGGCTCGTCCAGGATCAGCAGCTTGGGCTGGGTGATCAGCCAGCGGGCGAGCAGTACCTTCTGCTGGTTGCCGCCGCTGAGCCGGCCCACGCGGGCTTCCGGGTCTGCCGGGCGGATGTCCAGCGCCCTGATGTACTTGGCGACTAGTTCGTCGCGCTGGGAGGCCGGGATGGGCCGGGTCCAGCCGCGGGCCGCCTGGAGGGCGAGGATGATGTTCTCGCGCACCGTCAGGTCGGGCACCAGGCCCTCGCTCTTGCGGTTCTCCGAGCAGAACGCCACACCGGCCGCGATGGCGTCGTTCGGGGCGCTCATCGAGACCTGCTTGCCGCCGATGGTCACCTTGCCGCTGTCGGGCTGGTCGGCTCCGAACAGCAGCCGGGCGAGTTCGGTGCGGCCCGAGCCCAGCAGGCCGGCGAGGCCGAGCACCTCGCCCTTGTTGATCTGCAGGTCGAAGGGGGCGATCCCGCCGGTGCGGCCGAGTCCCTCGGCCTTGACCAGGGTCTCGCCGACGTCGGAGTGCATCTGGTGCTCGGCCAGTTCGTCGAGCTGGTCCAGGGCCTTGCCGATCATCAGCTCGATCAGCCCGACCTGGTCGAGGTCGCGGACCAGGTGCTCGCCGACCAGGGTGCCGTTGCGCAGGACGGTCATCCGGTCGCAGACCTCGTAGATCTGGTCGAGGAAGTGCGACACGAACAGGATCGCGACGCCCTCGTCCCTCAACTGCCGCATCAGGCGGAACAGTTCGAGGACCTCGTCGCGGTCGAGGCTGGAGGTCGGCTCGTCGAGGACCAGCACCTTGGTGCCGGATCCCGCGGCGTCGCGGTCCCCGGTGCCCACCGACCGTACGATCGCGACCAGTTGCTGCACGGCCAGCGGGTACGAGGACAGCGGCGCGGCGACGTCGATGTCGAGTCCGAGCCGGTCGACCAGCTCCGCCGCCTCCTTGCGCATCCGCTTCCACTGGATGCGGCCGGCGCGGGTGGGTTCGCGTCCGATGAAGATGTTCTCCGCCACCGACAGGTTGGGGCAGAGGTTGACCTCCTGGTAGACCGTGCTGATGCCGGCCTGCTGCGCCTGGAGCGGGCTGCCGAACCGTACGGACTCGCCGTCCAGGGTGATGGTGCCGCCGTCCAGGGAGTAGACGCCCGTCAGCACCTTGATGAGGGTGGACTTCCCCGCGCCGTTCTCGCCCATCAAGGCGTGGATCTCGCCGGGGAAGAGCCGGAAGTCGACGCCCGACAGAGCCCGTACCCCCGGAAACTCTTTGACTATGCCCGTCATCTCCAGGACGGGCTGCGGCTCTGCCATGGCAGCGCTCCTCGTGAATGGTCCAGGTCCGCGGGGAGCCTCCCGGCCGGGGGATGCCGGCCGGCCGGAGGCTCCCGCCGGTGGGGACGGTCGGTCAGTACTTGCGGGTGGGGAGCGCGTCCTTGGCCTGGTCCTGCATGAAGTCGCTCTCCTTGGTCTTGATCCAGCGTTCGACCGTCTCGCCGTCCTTGACCTTCTTCACGACCTCCATCAGCTGCGGGCCGAGCAGCGGGTTGCACTCGACGATGGCGTTGATCTTGCCTTCGGACATGGCGACGAAGCCGTCCTTCACGCCGTCGATGGAGACGATGAGGATGTCCTTGCCGGGCTTCTTGCCGGCCGCCTCGATGGACTGGATGGCGCCGATGGCCATGTCGTCGTTGTGCGCGAAGAGCACGTTGATGTCCGGGTTGGACTGGAGGAAGGCCGCCATGACCTGCTTGCCGCCGGCCCGGGTGAAGTCACCGGTCTGGCTGACGACGACCTTCCAGTCGTCCGCGTGGTCCGCCTCCATGACCTCCTTGAAGCCCTTGGCGCGCTCGATCGCGGGGGCGGCGCCGGTGGTGCCCTCCAGCTGGGCGATCTTCACGGCGCCCTTGTGGCCCGCCTTCTCCAGGACCTTCTCCAGGATCTTGGCGGCGCGCCGGCCCTCGTCCGTGAAGTCGGAGCCCACCAGGGTCACGTACAGGGAGTCGTCGGAGGTCTCGACGGAGCGGTCGGTGAGGACCACCGGGATCTTCGCGGCCTTGGCCTCCTTGAGCACGGCGTCCCAGCCGGTGACGACCACCGGCGAGAAGGCGATGACGTCGACCTTCTGCGCGATGTAGTTGCGGATCGCGGAGATCTGGTTCTCCTGCTTCTGCTGGGCGTCGGAGAACTTGAGGGTGTAACCCGCCTCCTTCGCGGCCGACTTCACCGAGTCGCTGTTGGCGGTGCGCCAGCCGCTCTCCGAGCCGACCTGGGAGAAGCCGAGGGTGATCGCCTTGCTGCCGCCGCCGCTGCCGGCGGCGGCGGTGGAGCTGCCGTCCTCCTTGGCGCAGGCCGCGAGTCCGGTCGCAGCCGCCACGCCGACCGCCGCGGTGAGGAAGTTCCTTCTGCTGAGCATGCTTGATCTCCTTCGTTGAGCCGGCCCGGGGAATGGACTCGGTTGTTGCGGCTTCTGACGTTCCGTCGGGAAGCGTGGAGGTGATGATGTTCTGAGGACCGGCCAACGTTCGAAATATTGAACATGCGTGGCGCGTGCCGTCAGAGGGTGGTCTGGGCGTGGTGAGGCCGGGAGCGGCCGGCGCGGTGATGAGTCGCCGACGGGGCGATGAGTCCGGGCTCGATGACGACCGGAGGTGTTCCGGTCGGGCCGCGTCGCAGGGAGTACGGGCGGTCGTCTCGCCCGGCTTCCGCGACAAGAAGTGCTGTCTGAGAAGTCGCCTAGGGAGGGCCGTCTAATCGTTGGCCGCCACCTGCGAAGGAGGTGCCGCTGTGCGCCGGATGTGCCACGGCCGTACCTCCCTCAAGTGGTCAGTGATGGGGAGGTCATATGAGCGCCCAGCGTCACTCCTGGTCAAGGGGTTGCGCGAGAAGCAGGCCATCACATTTGGGTAACGCGGTGCTGCGGGCGAGGCTGACGGGCTGCCGGTCGCCCGACGCGAAAGCGGACTTCTTCGGCAGAGATATTGACGCCCGGCAGGCATGGCCATACCTTTCGATCGCTGAACGAAGTATCGAACTCCGTGCGACATGCCGGACGGTCGGCTAGCCACCGGTCCCTCCTTGCACGCTGGTCCGGGTCGTAGCCGCGAAATGAGGGCACCGTTATGACGGCGACAGATCCGGCAGCACCTCGAACCCGGGCTACAGCACGCGCAGGGCCTGGTGAACGTCGCGCTCGCGCCTGGCCAGCGCATGCAACACGGCTTGGTCGCCGTGCCGGTCGCGGGCGGCCGCGACGAGGACGTCCACCGCTGTGGCGAGGGCGGCGTCCGGCGCCCGGTGATCAGTGCCCACGCTGAGCGCGAGGTCTTCGATGTGCACCGCCAGCTCGACACAACGGGTCTGCAGGTAGCCGTCGAGCAGCATCTCTTCTCCCGGCCGGTGGAGGACTTCCACCCGTCGATCGACCGGTTCCGTGCTCAGGCGTAGCGTCAGCCGCTCCCACGCCATCCGTGCCTGATCAGCCACGGCGGCGGGACCAGCGGCGGCTGTTTCCTCGCTGCGGGTACGCACCCCGACATTCAGTGCCGAGTCGGGCTTCGATGTGCCGACGAGTCGCGCGTAGTACCGCACCGGCGACACCGGTTCCGCGCCGAGCACCTGGCCGTCGAGAAACCACTCGACCTGCAGGACGCTCCGAGCGAGGTGACCGGCCAGCCCGCCCACCGACATCCCGGCGAGCACGGACTCGTCCTTCCAGCAGTGGGCCACCTGCTCGGTGGCCAGCAGGTCCACGGCCGTCTCGGCCGCCTCCAGATACGCGTTCCGTATCCCATCAGTCATGCGGGGCATCGTCCCAGAGCCAAGATCCAGACCGGTTGTCCGTCCACGCCATGGACCGGCGGTCGCACAGCTGCGGAGCGGCCGGTCTCCCAGGACGGGCTCCACGGCCGCCCGCCCGAAGCGAACCGCGTCTGCGCCCGCACACCGCAGTGCCGTGATCACTCCGCTCCGGCGGATCCCTCCGGCCGGGCGAAGGCGAGGATGCCGGGGACCGCTTCGCGCAGGCTCGCGAAGTGCCGGTGCACGCCGGGCACCGCAGCCGCGGTGTTGACGCCCCCACACCGTCATGCCGGCCCGCAGCCCTGCTTCGACTCCGGACGGGGCGTTCTCGATGACCAGGCAGGTCTCGGGGCGGACACCGAGCCGCTCGGCGGCCGACAGGTAGGGCACGGGCGAGGGTTTGCCTTCGTCCACCGCGGCGGCGTCCACGATGACGCCCGGGACCGGCCGGCCCGTCCGGGCGAATCGCCCGCGCACCCGGTGCTCGTAGTTGGAGGTCACGAGCGCCCACGCCCCCGAGGGCAGGGTGCCCAGCAGCTCCGACGCGCCGTCGAAGGCCGCATAGACGCCGGACCGGACGTCCTCGTCCTCCAGTTCGTGCAGCACAGCCAGGCACTCCCTTGGATCCTGGTCCGGAGCCACGGTGGCGAAGGTCTCCATCGGCCGTGTCCGCAGGGCCACCCGGTAGACCTCCGTCGCGTCCAGCCCGTATCGCTCCGCCCAACTGGCCTAGACCCGGCGCTGGTTGTCCACGGCGTCGATCAACGTGCCGTCGATGTCGAAGAGAACGCACTTGCCGGGGCCGGGTCGCACACGGTCACTGGTCACGCCGTGATCATGCCAGGGCCTCCGTCCTGCCTTCCCGAAGGCGTGATGGTCAAGATCCGGGGTTTTGGGAAAGGTCGCCCTTCCAGGGTGGTGGCCAGGGGACTGACTCCGCTATGCGCGTCCCTCGTACGCCGAGGCCGACGCGAGCCAGTTGCAGGAAACGGTGCCGAGCCTGCCGGAATTCCTCGTACGCCTGGTCCCAGCCGCCCTGGTCTCTTGTCGGAAGCTCCCGGGCCAGCCACTCCAGATGCCACAGACAGTGGTTCAGCCTGACAGCGGCCGTGTTCGTCTTGACGTCCCCCAGCAGCCACACCGTCTCCGCGAGTGCCGAGCGTTGCACCTCGGCCTCCGCCACTTCGGCGAGGACCTCGTCGGTGGGCTCCAGCGGCGCGGCTCCGCTCGCAGCGATGCCCTTGGCGACGGCGATCCGCCGGTAGCGGTGGGCGATTACCTTCACGGCGTGGGCGTACTCGGCATACGCGTTCAGACGCCGCTCATCCCACCGGACGGACTGCTCCCGGCGCCATCGGGCCCTTTCGACGACCATGGTTGTCGCCATCGACAAGACGGCACCCAACGCCACGCCGAGCAACGTCGCCAGCTGACCGGTCAGACTCATGAGTGCTTCATAGCCCACTGGCCCGCGTGGCAATCGCGGGCCGAATCGTCGGCCCGATCCTTAGGTCGACGATGGGGCCACCGAGCCGTTGTCCAAGCCGTCACTGGGCGGTACGAGTCGTCTTAGGTTGCGTCGCGTGGCTGATCCGGCAGGTTGTGCCACGCGTGCGCACATCCCCCGACGCAGAACAGCGTCCGCCTGCGGGTGTCGGCGATGCTGAAGAGGGCGATGAGCAGGCGGAAGGAAGGCGTGAGTTCGTAGGCCGGAAGTGCCTCCATTCCGAAGCGCCACTTCGTGAGCATCACCGCCGGCGTGCGAGTGGGGCGGATGCCGGAGCGCGCGATGCTCTCCGGCACGTCCTCTTCACAGGCGCGGGCCTGTCCGCAGAACAGCACCAGTGCGTGCAGGACTTGGCGCTGGTCGGGCTCTGGCAGGCACTCGAACCACTCGACGCCGTCGGCCACCGGCCTGAGCCCTTGTGCGAGTTCGTTCAGGATCACCTCGTGTGCGTACAACACAGACGTCCATCCCCCGTGGTTCGGACCGCGTCCCGAGTGAGGGTCCGTCGGATCGGCGACACGGGCGCTGCCGGTCAACTCGATGATGGTGACAGGCGTGCTGCTCGGGAGGCGAGGCGGCGCGTTCCGATGTGCTGGTGGCGTGTCGGGCGGCATCGCGGCAGCCGTCCGCCGAAAGGGGGCGGGGTGGACCGGCGAACACAATGCCGTATCCGGCGCCGGAACCGGATCCCAAGGAGGACGACGGCTACGTGCCGCCCCGCATTCCAGAGCCCGGCGAACGGCTGCGGGCCCGCTGACGGCGAGCGCTCATGTCGACGACGGATCGCCCAGCGTGCGGGCCGCGATTGTCATGTAGTCGGCATAGGGATCGCCCAGCATGTCCACAGCCTCGTCGTACTCGCGTCGGAGGTGCTCGCACTCCTGGTGCGACGCCATCGCGTCATGCCATCGGACCAGGGCGTCAAGAGCCTGGTTGGCGCTGCGTCGCAAGTCCTTCGCGACGGATACGACCTCTTGCGGTCCCCAGAGGCGGAGGTCGAAGACTGCGATCTGGAGATCCGTCACCGCTCGGTTCGTGAGCGGCAACCGTTCGGCGGCTTCGTCTTCTTGGCTCCGACGCAGTGCGTCCGCACAGTGACGAAGGGTGTGCAGGACTTCGACGTACAGGTGACTGGTACGGGTGTAGGCCTGTCGACGCTGCTCACGTACCCAATGCCGGTGCTCGGCTCGAGCCTGGTCCTTCACTTGCAGACGGGCGGCTTCCACAGCTTTGAGAGCCCCCAGTCGGGCACCCCTCATGCCCGCAATGGCTCCGGCTAACGCACCTGCAGTTCCAGCGAGTCCGGCTATCACAGCCGCCACACCTTGATCCATGGAGCCATCGTGCCGGACGGCCGCTCTGCCGGGGCGAGGTCACCTTCGGTGTGGGGCCACACCGTGCCTGCGTGTCGGCCAGTGGCTGGCAGTTTCGTCAGCGAAAGCGCAGAGAAGACCCATGAACTTTCGATACTCGTCGGGGTCATCGCCGTCCTTGCCTGGCGGCCCGTCGATCCACTGCTGCCAAAGTCCATCCGGGGCGAGAAACCGGGCCGCATGGTCGGTACCCCTCTTGGCGTCGAGCAGCAGGAGCGCGCCAAGGGCAGCTGTCTGGTCATAGTCGAGGTCAGGGCGACGCAGATAGCGGTCGAGGTAAGCAACCAGGAGATCGGCGTCGGCAGAGGTGCCGAAGGTGGCCAGGGCGACACAGTACGCCTGCCCCGCGTAGGGCCATTTACTGGCGAGCAGGAGGTCGCCGAGACGTTCCCGGAATTCGGTCCTCCCGGCAACGGCGATGAGCCAGGCTGCTGTTCCGCTCTCGCGCCACCCTCGGTCGAGCAGCAGCATGGCCAGTTCACGAGGAGCAATCTCATGGGCAGCCTTGCCCAGCTTCCGCATGAACCTTGCCCGGTCGCGGCCACTGATGCCGAGCAGGGCGCCGCCGAGTTTGAGATACCGGCGGTCGGTTGTGACGTAGCGGCGGGTCAACTTGAGCAGTTCGCGCTCTTCATCAGTGCGGCGCATGGGCAGCATCCTCGTATGGCCGAAGCGGCCAGGCCAGCAGTGTGGCCGGTCCGGCCGACCTGGCGGACTGCGGCCCATGAAGCAGTCTGCCCGTCTTCCTTTGACTCCGCGTCCCATGCCCCCGCTCCGCGGCGACGAGGCAATCGTCGGCGTCCCGGACGCAACCGTGGTGGACTTCTGGCGGTTCGCCATGCCTGACCTCGGGATGAACAACACACGCGGTCTGCTCGCCGAATTTCTGGTCCACCAGGCGGTCGGCTCCCACAAGCCTCGTGTGGAATGGGCAAGCCACGATGTCGAGACCGACGACGGACTGCGCATCGAAGTCAAGGCCGGCGCATACCTACAGGCCTGGGATCAACGAGCACCGTCCAAGTCCGCTTCACTGGGCTCCGTGCTCGCACGTGGTCACCTGACAAGGGTGTTCAGAGGCGAAGTCGTACAACGCCGACGTCTCGGCCTGGGCGTGTTGAGCCACTGAAACGGGGTTTCTCCCCCACGGCGTTCTCACCACCCTTGTGTGGGAAGCGAGCTGCGACCTGACCGGAGTCGACCCCGGCACCATCCCCGGGTAGCCCATGCGCGGGCCGGGCAACAAGCGTGCTCACACCGCTACGCGGGATCGGCGGCGGCACCAGCGGCAGGGGTCAGCCCGTCGAGGCGTGGATCGGGGACGGGTCGGGGGCGGGGCGGGGCTCGGTGGGTGAATCCGAGGGGGGTGGCTGCGTGTGGGTGTGCGCGGGGTCCAGGCGGAGCATGGCCGTTTCGTCGGGGGTGCCGGGGGCCGCCTGGTAGACCACCATGCGCTGGCCGCCCGTCCGGGCCAGTCGCATGACCTCGTAGGTGAGGGTCATCGGGCCGGCTTTCGGGTGCTGGAAGCACTTCTGCCCGCCGCCGCGCTCGCAGACGTCGTACCGCTCCCAGAGCTGGGCGAACTTCGCCGACTTCAGCATCAGTTCGCCGACGAGCGTGGTCAGCTCGGGATCGTCCGGGTCGGCCCCGGCGACCGCCCGCAGGTGTGCCACCGAGGAGGCGACGGTCTCCTCCCACGGCTCGTAGAGCGTCCGGCCGACCGGGTGCAGGAAGAGGTAGCGGGTCAGGTTGCGCTGGTTCTCGGGCCAGTCCCAGAGCCCGGGCAGCAGCCGTCGGCCGGGCGGGTTCGCGGCCAGGAGGCGGTTGTAGCGGCTCACCACATACGCGGGCAGCGGGCGCACCGACTCCAGCATCCGCAGGACCGACTCGCGGACGGTGTGGTCCGAGCAGGCCGGCAGCTCGGAGGGCCGGCCGGAGGCCAGCTCCGCGAGCTCGTGCAGGCGTTCGTAACCGTCGCCCCGCAGCCGCAGGGCGCGGCCGAGGGCGTCCACGACGGCGGGGGAAGGGTTGGTCTCCCGGCCGCGCTCCAGACGGATGTAGTAGTCGACACTCACTCCGGCCAGCGCGGCCAGTTCCTCACGGCGCAGTCCGGGAGTGCGGCGCAGGCCCGCGCCGGCCGGGAGACCGACGTCCTCCGGGCGTACCTGCGCCCTGCGGGCCTTCAGGTATCGGCCGAGCTCCGTGCCCCTCGTGTCCGCTGCTGCCATCCCGCCATTGTCGCAGGCGGTCGGGGAGCGTGGGGGGCCGTGTCAGGGCCTGGAATGCCGCACCCCGGGTACAGCGCGGTCTGCCGCGCGGCCGCGTGCGGGAGGAGAGTCGAGTTGCCGGAGCGGGCGGCCCGTCCGCCGGGGCCCAGGGGGTGCGTGACACCGGTCCGCGGCCTCGGAAACGGGCTGCGGCCGCCCGCCCGGTCTTCGCTGTGAAGTCGTCCCTCGCACCAGGAGTTCACCATGCCGGCCGTCCCCGCCCCGTCTCCGTCCCCGGCCCGGACAAGCGGGTCGCCGCCTGCCGAGGGCCCGGCACTGCCGCGGCGCGGCGGCGTCGCGCTGGTCGCTTCGCTGCTCGGGTTCACCGTGATCACCGTCGACGTCTCGGCCGTGAACATCGCGCTGCCCGCGATCCGGGACTCCCTCAGCGGCGGAATGGCCGGGCTGCAGTGGGTGGTCGACGCCTACACCCTGATGTTCGCGGCCCTGATGCTCTCCGCGGGCGCCCTCGCCGACCGCATCGGCGCCCGTCGCGCCTACGCGTGGGGCGTCGCCCTGTTCACCCTCGCCTCGCTCGGCTGCGCGCTCGCACCCGGCATCGGCGTGCTGGTCGGGGCGCGCGTAGCGCAGGGCGCCGCCGCCGCGATCGTGATGCCGGCCTCGCTGGCGCTGATCCGGCAGGCCTACGACGACTCCCGGGCACGTGCCCGCGCCATCGCGCTGTGGACGGTCGGCGGCTCGGTGGCGATGGCCGCGGGCCCGGTGCTGGGCGGGCTGCTCACCGACTCGGCCGGCTGGCGGGCGGTCTTCCTGCTCAACCTCCCGGTGGGTGCGGTGATCCTGGGCCTGCTGGTGCGGGTGCCGCGCTCCCCGCGCCGGCCCGCCGCACTGGACGGCGGCGGTCAGCTCACCGCCGTACTGGCCCTGGCCGGGCTGGCCTTCGCGGTGATCGAGGGCGGCCACCTCGGCTGGACCAGCGGCCCCGTCCTGGCCGCCGCCGCGCTCGCCCTCGCCTCCGGGTACGCCTTCTACCTGGTGGAGGCCCGGCACCGGCAGCCCATGGTCCCGCTGGGCATGCTGAGGGACCGCCGGGTGGCCGTCCCGCTCGCGGTCGGTTTCGCCATCAACGCCGCCTTCTACGGCGGGATCTTCCTGCTCGGGCTGTACTACCAGCAGCTGCGCGGGATGTCGGCGATCGCGGCCGGGCTGATGTTCGTGCCGATGTCGGCCGTGGTGACGGCGACCAACCTGGTGTCGCCGCGGCTGGCGGAGCGGATCGGGCGGCGGCCGGTGATCGTCGCCGGGCAGCTGGTCTTCACCGGGGCGATGCTGGCCCTGCTGCCGCTGGCCGCGCACACCCCGGTGTGGCTGGTACTGGTCCTGCTGCTGCCGTTGAGTGTCGGCGGGGCGCTGGCGGTGCCCGCGGTGACCGCGCTGCTGATGGACGCCGTCCCGCAGGAGCGCGCGGGCACCGCGTCCGGGCTGCTCAACTCCCTTCGCCAGACCGGTGGCGCACTGTCCGTCGCCCTGTTCGGCAGTCTGCTCGCCGGCCCCGGCGGGGACTTCTCCCTCCCGGGCATGCGCATCGGCCTGCTCGCCGTCGCCGCGCTCCTGTTGGCCACCGCCGTCCTCTCCCGCCTCTTCCTGCCCCGCAGTTGACCCCGAACAGGCGGTGGTGAGGCCGTCGGTCAGTCAGTCTTGAGGCCGTCGGTCAGTCAGCGGTGAGGCCGTCGATCAGGCGGTTGAGGAAGCGGCTGAAGGTGGCGTCGGGCGTCACGGTGCGGGCGGGGGCCGCGAGGGCTTCGGCGAGTTCCGGGTGGTGGCCGTCCGCGGCGACGGTGGCGAGGTAGCGGGCTTCCGCCGCGGCCCGGTCGGGGGACCTGGCCGCTGCCGCCTGCGTGATCTCGTAGGTGACGTGTCCGGCGACGAACGCGGTGAGCTGGGCGAAGACCTCCAGCTTCGCCGCGCCGTCCAGACCGGTGGGGCGCAGGGCGGCGAGGGCGTGTTCCAGGAACGCCAGGGTGTGAGGGCCCGGGCTGCGGCGGGTGGAGAGGGCGGCGGGCAGCCACGGGTGGCGGAGCATGAGGTCGCGCTGACGGTGGGCGATGGTCTTCAGGTCGGCGCGCCAGTCGCCGGTGAGAGGTTCCGACGCCGGCAGTTCGCCGCTGACGTGGTCGACCATCAGCTCCAGCAGCGTCTCCTTGTCGGAGGCGTAGCTGTAGAGCGACATGGCTCCGGCTCCGACCTGTGCGGCGACCCGGCGCATGGTGACCGCTTCGAGCCCTTCCGCGTCGGCCAGGGCGACGGCGGCCGCCGTGATCGCCTCGCGGCTGAAGCCCGGCCTGCGGCCCCTGCGGGGCTGCTCGGGGGTCAGCCACAGCTGCTGGGGGTCGGTCCCCGGGGTTCGGGGCCCACCGCCGTCACGCGTCACCGTCTTCGTCCTCCCGTCCCGTGCATCGCCCTCCACCGTCGAGGAGGGCGTGGAGCTGCGTCGCCATCCAAGCATCCTCTATTCTCGTACGACGTACGAGAATGGAGGAGGGAACCATGGCATCACGACGTGGGAAGCCGCCGTTGTCCTCGCGGATGATGAGGGCGATGTGGCGCGGCCTGCCGGACAAGCGGCACGACGTCGGGTGGGAGCCGGGGCTGGTCGTGCCGGGCGCCGACGGCAGTCCGCTGGTCACGGACCACTACTTCCCCCGGACGGCCGGCGATTTCCCGACCCTCCTGGTGCGTTCGCCGTACGGCAGGGGCCTGCCCTGGTCGCCCATGTACGGCATGCTCTTCGCCGAGCAGGGTTTCCACGTGGTCCTGCAGAGCTGCCGCGGCACCGGCGGCTCGGGCGGCGTGTTCGACCTGTGGCGCAACGAGGCCGCCGACGGCCGGGCCACGGTGTCCTGGCTGCGCCGACAGCCGTGGTTCGACGGGACGTTGGGGACGATCGGCCCCAGTTATCTGGGATACGTCCAGTGGGCGCTCGCCCTGGACCCGCCGCCGGAGCTGAAGGCCATGGTGGTGCAGGTGGGTCTGCACGACCCCTACGCCCTGTTCTACGCGGACGGCGCTCTCCGGCTGGAGAACGCCCTGCTCGTCGGCCTGGGCATGACGTACCAGCACCAGGGGATCGCGCCGTTCGCCGGGGCGACACTGCGCTTCCAGCGCCGTATGCGCGACATCGTCACCGCGCGGCCCCTGCGCGGGGCGTACGCGTCCGTCCTCGGCGACGTGCCGTGGCTGGACGACGTGATGACGCACCCGGACGCCGACGCCCCGTACTGGGACGGCGCGTCCCTGGCGCGGGCGGCCGAGGGGCTGCGCGTCCCGACGAGCCTGATCACCGGACGGTACGACGCCCTGGTCGACCAGACCTTCGAGCAGTACGCGCGGCTGCGCCGGGCCGGATGCGACACCGCCCTGCTCGTCGGGCCCTGGACCCATGCCTCCGCCTTGCAGCAGGGCTGGCCCGAGGTCTTCGCCGAAAGCTTGGCCTGGCTGCGCGCGCACCTGTGCGGCGAGCCCTCCGGGCTGCGTCCCACGCGGGTGCGTGTGCACGTCGGCGGCGAGGACGTGTGGCGGGACCTCGACGACTGGCCGTCCGTCCCCGCCGCCACCACCTCATGGGTTCCGACCGCGGACGGGCATCTCGGCCGGCGAGCCGACGCGGGGTCCGCGGGCGGCGTGAGCGGCGCGGGCACCGCCCCCTTGGCGTCCCTGAGCTACGACCCCGCCGACCCCACGCCGTCCATCGGCGGGCCCCTGCTCTCCCGGACGGCCGGTGCCCGTGACAACAGCCCCCTGGAGAGGCGGGAAGACGTCCTGACCTTCACCGGGCCGCCGCTGGCCGAACCCCTGGATCTCCTCGGTCCCGTCTCCGCGCGGCTGAGCGTCTCCACGGACACCGGGTACGCCGACGTCTTCACCCGCCTGTGCGACGTGGACGCGCAGGGGCGCTCCGTCAACGTCTGCGACGGGCTGGCCCGGCTGGAGACGGTGGGGCAGGCGCCCTCGGAGGTCACCGTGCGGATGAGCTCCACCGCCTACCGCTTCCCGGCCGGGCACCGGCTGCGCTGGCAGATCAGTGCCGGTGCCCATCCGCGCTACGCCCGCAATCCGGGTACCGGCAAGTCCCCCGTGGACGCGGTCGACTTCGCACCGATACGCGTCACGCTGCACACCGGCTCCGTACTGACGCTCCCCCACGGGACGCCCTAACGGTGACTCCGCTGGGCGAGCCACCCCGCCATCGCCCGTACCCCGATGCCGATGGACCGTTCGTCCGGCGCGAAGTCGGGGAAGTGGGGGTAGGCGGTGGTGACGGGGGCGCCGGGGCTGCGGACGCCGAGGAAGGTGTAGGTGCCGGGGACGCGGTCCAGGTAGAGGGCGTAGTCCTCGCCGCTGAAGGGCGGGAACGCGGAGTGGAGCGTGGTGACCGGGTCACGGCCCGGTGCGCGGCGCAGGTGGCGCGCGAGCGCGCGGGCGTCGGACTCCGGGCAGACCAGGGCCGGGAACGGCTCGGCGGGGAAGCGCACGGCGGCTCCCGCGTACGACGTGGCCAGCCGGCGGATCTCCCCGCGTATCTCCGAGTACCGCTCCTGCGGCCAGCAGCGGTAGGACACGCTCACCTTGGCGTCCTGCGCCGAGGCCCGGAGGGCGACGAAGCGGGCGAGCGGGCCGTCGGGTGTCTGGGCGTCGGTGACCATCCGCTCGATGTCCGCGGGCGTCTGCGGGGGTGTCACCGTGGCGAGCGCGCCGATCTCGCCGGCCAGGCGCCGCGCGGCCTCGGGTGCGTCCGGGCCCTGGAGCGTCACCTCCGCCTTGTCCTGGCCCGGCATCCCGTAGCCTCCGGTCACGGCGAACCGGCCGACGGGGAAGGGCCCGCAGTGCAGCGCGTGGATCTCCTCGACACCGGTGCGCTCCAGCACGCCCGCCTCGATCAGTGCGCGGGCTCCGGACAGGCTCTCCTCGGCGGGCTGGAAGAGGAACACCACCGTGCCGCTCAGGTCCCGCCGCAGCCGGGCCAGGACCTTGGCGACGCCCAGGGCCACCGTCGTGTGGATGTCGTGCCCGCAGAGGTGGGCCACGGCCTGGCCGCCCCCGACGATGTCCTTGGGCGGCACGGCGTCCATGTCGGCCCGGTACGCGACCGTCCCTCCCGGGCGCGTGCCGCGCAGGACGCCGACCACGCCGTGGCCGCCGATCCCGGTGGTGACGCTCAGCCCGGCCGCTCGCAGTTCCCGGGCCACCACGTCGGCGGTACGGCGTTCCTCCCCCGGCAGTTCGGGGTGCCGGTGGAGGTCCCGCCGCAGCTCGATCAAACCGGCCTCCAGGCGGGCCACTTCGGCGTCCACCGCCCCGTACGCCACCGGTCCCCTCCACCCGCCGGCGACGGCCTTCCCCGTCGTACCCCACACGGTTCCGGCACCGGCTGCTGCCGCCATGCCGGCCGCCAGCAGCGTGCGGCGGGCCGGAGTGTGCTCCGTAGGACGCTTCACCGTTCCCCCTTCGTGATCCGTCTTCGTGGTCGCCCGGCGAGCGGGAAGCCCGTCGTGAAAACCCGTTGGTACACGATCACTTCTCACACCCGCCGCCGCCCATCCGGCGAGCCACCGCCCGCGAGGGGGGGACAGCCCCCGGCCCCAGGACCCGACCCCTCACGCGCCACCGGAGTGAGGTTGCTCCGGGAGAACGAGAGGAGCGGACTTCACCAAGGCCGGACCGCTGACCTCCTCGGCGCCGGAGACGTGGGCGAGCCACCGGAGTTCGTCACAGGCGAAGAAGGACTCGCCCCACGAGTCGACGCGGATCCGCGCTCGGCGGTCCCCCGACCGCGTCAGGTCCCACCAGGCCCACCCCCGGAATTCGGACGCGGGGTCGAACTGGTACAGCCACTCCTGCAGGTCCCACGGCCCCTGCCCGGTCGCGGCCGTGTAACGCTCCCTGCCCCGGGCCGCGAAGTCGGGGACCGGCCCGGTCCCTCCACGGCAGGCGGCGACGAACCAGTCCGGGATCTCGCCGACGGGAAGGTCCTCCCCCTCGAACGGCTGCGAGAGCGCCAGGTGAAGGGCGGGGTCCAGCACGGAACGCACCCTGCGGCCGAACTCGTCGACCGGGCAGCTCGTCCGCAGGTCGAAGGCGCTCAGAACGCAGGGCGCGTCCTTTGCTGCCGGCCGGTGTGACAGCCGGCCTCTCTCCTGCTCGATGTCCTCGATGGCGTGCATCATCTGCGCGTCTTCTCCGTCGGCCTTCCTTGAGGGGGCCCCGGCGTGCAACTCCCTGCCAGGCAGCTTCCTGGCGTGGCCGGATGCGGACAGCGGGGGCGGCGGGATGGTTCTCTCTTATCAGCGGCCGGGAAGCGCGGGGAACGCGGAACGGTCCGGGGGAGCTGAAGCACTACTGGCTCCATGCATCGTCACAAAGGTCCTGACTCACGCATGGAATGGAGACCAGCCATGATCCGTACCACCAACCGTCGTTCCGCCGCCGTCGTCCTCGGTTCGGCCGTGCTGGCCACGCTCGCCTGGGCGGTGCCGGCGCAGGCCGCCGAGCAGGCCGAGGGGACGCAGGCGGCCGGTTCGGCCGTCTCGCAGGCGGACCGCTCCGTCGGCGACGTGCTGCCGCCGCTGCCGCACCTGCCCGGTTCGCCCGACGACTTCACCTGGACTCCGCTGCCCCTGGGCGGCACCGACCTCATCGGGATCCCGGGTCCGGGGCACGGCGGTGACGACTTCACCTGGCACCGGGTGCCGGCCGACAGCACCGAGGACTTCACATGGCAGCCCGGTCCGAACGCAGAGCGGTGATCTCCGCGCATCCGGCGGACCGCGCGACGGCCGGCCGTCAGATCCACTGGCGGCGGGCCGCCTGGACTCCCGCCTCGAAGCGGCTGGAAGCGCCCAGGCGTTCCATGAGCTCCGCCATGATGCGGCGCTCCGTACGGACTCCGATGCCGAGCGCCCGGGCAACCGCCTCGTCGGTGAGGCCGGTGGCGAGGAGCTGGAGGAGTTTGCGCTCCTGCGGGGTGAGCCCCTGCGGGTCGTCGTCGGGTGAGGAGTTCTGATGGAACGGGCTCGCGTGTTCCCAGTACGCCTCGAACAGCGCCCGCATGGCGAGCACCACCGGCCGGCTGTGGAACATCAGGGCCGCGGGGCCCGTCTGGCCGGGCAGGTTGGCCACGATGGCCGCGGTCGTGTCGATGATGAGCAGCCGCATCGGCAGGGTCGGGGACGTGCGGATCTCGCTGTTGTGCTCCGCCATCCACTGGGCGTGGGCTCTCGTCACCCGGTCGTTGACGGCGCTGTCGAGGTAGATCGAACGGAAGCGGACGCCCCGGGCCAGTGCCCGCTCGTTCAGCGGCCGGGACGCCTCGATCGCCTCCTTGGTCAGGCCGCCCACGGGGTGGAAGACCAAGGACTCCTGCTGGCACGACTCGGCGAGCGCCTCCAGCCGGGTGCGGATCTCGTCCACGTTGTCGAGCTGTTCCGTGCCGTCCGAGCCGGACCCGGCCGACGCCGTGTACTCGGCGGCGAGCGCCGCGAGCGCGGCCCGGTTCTGCTCGATGCGCTGCTGCCGCCAGGCCAGTTCGTCCTGTTCCCGCTGGAGCAGGACCTTCAGGCCGAGCGACGGGTTCACCGCGCGCAGGGTGCCGGGTGAGTCCTGCGACGGGGCCAGCAACGACAGGTCGGACAGGCGCGTGAGCGCGTTGTGCACCTCGTCGCAGCTGATGTCGAGGAGCTCGGCGAGCTTGTCCGGATCATGTTGCTTGTGGAAAAGGATCGCGCGGTACACCGCGAGGGTCTGCTGATCGAGTGGCGAAACCTCGTCCACGTGGCGCCTCCCCCTTGAACCACATGCGAACCACATGTCCGGACCGGGCGGCCGCGCCGACTTCCGGTGCGGCGACGCGGCACGGAGGAGCGTCGCAAGGCATGCGAAGGACCCCCGCAGATCGTTCACATATTGGCCACGTTACCCGGTCAGGAGTTCCGATGTCGCACACAGTCGCACATGTACTACCGCCTTTGCACGGCTGTGTCGCCCTTGTCGTCGACGGCACCACCGGCGTCGGGCGGCTGGTCGCCAGTCAGCTCTGCGCGTTGGGTGCCGCCGTCGCGGTGGTCGGCGCGGGGCATCCCGGGCGCGGTGACGACGCCGCCACGAACGCGGCGTTCCTGTGCAAGGAACTGGCCGGAATCGGACTGGTCGCACTGCCCTATCAAGCCGATGTGGAACGGCCGGAGAGCTTCGCCGCGCTGACCGGTCAGATCGCCGCCGACCTCGGGCCGGTCACCGCCGGCGTCGTGGTCGTCCCCGGCGAAAGCGGAGGCGAGGAACTGGCCCCGTTCTTCCGCGTCCTGTCGGGTGTCGTCGCGGCTTCCCTGCCGGCCGGCGCCGAGCACATCGAGGTCGACGTGGGGCGTGACGGCTCCAGCCTCGAGAAGGCGGCCCAGGCGGTGGTGGAGCGGCTGGCCCGGCTGCACGAGCCGTGGCGCGCCCCCTCCGTCTGACCCGGATCTGCCACACCGTCAATTCCGCTGTTTTTCCCGAGTCTTTGCCTTAGTCCTGCCGTACGGGGGTCGAGCATGTCGATACGCATAGTCCTCGCAGGTGATCACCAACTCGTGCTGGAGGCCTTCGCCGAGACGCTCAACGGCGTCGACGGACTGGAGGTCGTCGGCCTGGCCACGTCGTACGACTCCGTCCAGCCGGCCGTGGAACGGCACCGGCCGACGGTGCTGTTGCTGGGCGAGTCCACGATGGGCGGCAAGTCGCTGCGCGTCGCCACCGACGTACGGAGCCGGCACCCCAAGTGCGGGGTCGCGCTGATGGTGGGGGCGGCCACGTCGTCGGTCGTTGACCGGGCCGTGGCGGCCGGCGCCCTGGGCGTCGTACCGAAGAACGCCCGGCTGCCCCAGCTCGTCACGACGCTCATGGGTGTCGCGGGCGGCTGTCTGACCGTCGATCCGTCGCTGCTGCGGCCCGTCGCCGTCGGGGAGTTGTCTTTGAGCACCCGGGAGATGGACGTGCTGCGGCTGACGGCCGGCGGGGCGACCGTGAAGGAGATCGCGGGCGAGCTGTATCTGGCGGCGGGAACGGTACGGAATCTGACGTCAGCCGCGATCAAGAAGCTGGGCGGACGGAATCGGTTCGACGCGGCGCGGATCGCCGGGGAACACGGGTTGCTGTGAGGGGCGGTTCGGGAGGGGGAGGGGGTGAGCGCGTGCCTGTGCCGATGCCTGTGCCGGTGCCTGCGGGTGAAGGGGCCGGGGAGCGATCGACGGTGAGCCGGGGCACGTCGGGGGTGGCGGGCTCGGAGAGCGGGAGCGGGAGCGGGAGCGGGACCCAGGCGACGGTGATTGGGACCGGGGCCGGGGCGACGGTGACCGGGACCGGAACCGGGGCGACGACCGGGAGCGGAAGCGGGAGCGGGAGCGGGGCGACGGTGACCGGGACCGGGGCCGGGGCGACGGTGGCCGGGGCCGGGACGACGGTGAGCGGGCGTGGCGCGCGGGTGGCGGGTGCGGGGGCCCTGCCGGCCGGGGGCGGACGCGCGCCGGCCCCGGCACGTGGGGTGCCGGGGCGGGGCGGGGCCGGGCGAGCGCTCGGCACGGGCCGGTGGGGCCCGTGGCTGGTGCGGTCGCTACGGCGTCTGGTGTCGGGCCGGGTGCCGCGCTCACTTCTCCAGGCAGAACTCGTCGATCGGGTAGCCGACATGACGGTCCGCCGTGGGCAGGTGTCCGAGGATGGTGTCGCCGGGCTTCAGCTCCGTGGAGTTGAGGACCGACGCGTTCGGGCCGAGGACCCGGACGTGCCAGTCGTCCTGGAGGATCAGGTTGACCGTCTGCCCGCTCGGGGCGACCGCGTCGATGGAGATCAGCGGCCGGGTCTCGATCTTGACGCGGCCGACGCTGACGGGCCGGGTGCGGCCCTTGACGTCGACGGCCAGCACCTTGCTGCCGGCGTGCAGTTCGCTCAGGTAGTGCGTGCGGCCGGCCTGCGAGACGGTGTACGAGTGCAGCGCTCCGGCGTTGACCCGGAACGGGCGGGTCGGCATGTACGGCAGCGGGTGGGTCTCGCTGACGCACAGCACCATGCCCTTGGAGTGGGAGCCGACGAGGATGCCCTCGTCCTTGCGGAAGTGGGTCGTGGTGTCGACGCAGGCCCGCTCCCCCATGCCGATGTGCGTGGTCCGGGTGACGGTCAGTTCCACCAGGTCGATCTCGCCGCCCCGGGCGGTGGCGGCGGTGCGCAGGGCCGTCGCGTCGCCGACGGTGTTGGCCCGCATCAGGACGCCGTCCGAGCCCAGTTCCAGGACGCCGTAGACGATCTCGGCCTCCTCGGTGTTGGACGCGGTGGTGATGATCGAACCGGGAGCGCCGGTGGCGGCGGCGATCACGATCTCCAGCGGGATCTTGGTGGGGTCGCGGAAGTCCAGCACGCTCCACGGCTCCAGGCGGGCCGCGAGGCAGGCGTCCTCCAGGGTGTCGGCGTCGACGATCTCCACGTAGCGGCCGAACTCGACGTCCGGGTGGGCCTGCTGGAGCGCGGCCCGGTCCTCGCGGGGGCCCGGGACGACCACCAGGTCGGCTCCGCCCAGGTCGTCGGGGACGGAGTCGAGGCCGTCCTCGAAGAGCAGGACCTTGCGGACGGTGGGCGGCAGGCCGGTGAAGACGGTCGGGTCGGCGGCGACGATGCCGTCGATGCGCTGGTGCAGGGCCTCTTCGAGAACGGCCTGGGTTGCGGTGCCGGCGCCTCGGATGTCAAGCCAGCACAGTTTCGCGTCCGTCATGATGCGGACCTCCTGTCGAGTGTGAAGCGTGGGAAAGGTGGTGGGTGTCGCGGTCGAGCGGGGAGCCGGGCGCGCCGAGGTGGGCCGGGGCGTCCAGGTGATCGGGGGTCAGTCGCTCGTCCCGGTGTGCGTCCGCCGGGAAGGCGAGGGGGGCGAAGTGCTGCTCCGGGAAGTGGTGGATCAACCGGGCCACCTTGGCGGCGAGCCGCCGTGGATCGGAGGCCTGGAAGATGTTGCGGCCCATCGCCACCCCGCCGGCGCCGCCGGCCAGGGCGTCCCGGACGTAGGCCAGCACGTCCTCCTCGGTGGGCATCGCGGGACCGCCCGCGACCAGGACGGGCACCGGGCAGGACGCGGTCAGGTCGAGCATCTCCGCGGTCGAGCCGAGGAAGACGGTCTTGACCAGGTCCGCGCCCAGGTCGGAGGCGACGGTGACGGCGTGCGCCACCAGGTCCGGGTCGCGCGGGTCGGTGACCCGGGGGCCGCGCGGATACACCATGGCGAGCAGCGGCAGGTTCCACCGGTCGCAGGCGTCGGCGATCCGTCCGAGGTCGCCGATCTGCTGCCGCTCGTCGTCGGAGCCGACGTTGACGTGGACGCTCACCGCGTCCGCGCCGAGCCGGAGGGCCTCCTCGACCTGCGTCACCACGTACTTGGCGTCGGGGTCGAGGGCCTGGCTGGTGGACGCGTTGAGGTGGATGATCAGCGACATCGCGGCGAACCGCTCCGGGCTGATGTGGCGGACGCTGCCCTTGTGCACGACGACCGCGTCCGCGCCGCCGGCGGCGAGCTGCCCGGCGAGGTGGTCGAGGCTCGTGCCCTTGGGGACGAGGGGTCCGTCGCTGATCGAGTGGTCGAGAGGGGTGATCATCAGGCCGGCCGTGCTGTGACGGTAGAGCCGCCGCAGCCTCAGTGCCCTGGCGAAGTGGCCGAACGCGGTCATGGGATGCCCTTTCTGTTGCGCGGATCGGTACGCCTGCGCGGCTCGGTGCCCCGGCGGACGTCTGCTCCGGCGAATCCGCCGGCCCCGGGCGGCCCGGCCCCACACCCCTCACGGGGCTCGGGCCCCGGCCCCCCACCGACGGAAGGCGGGGCTCCCGGACCGTCCGCCCTGCGCACAGGCACCGGACTCCCGGCCGGAGGCACAGGCACCGGGCCCCTAGCCGGGGACGGTGGCGCCGGACCGCTGGAGGGAGGTTGGGGCGCCGGACCGTCCGCGTGCTGCGGAGCCACCGGGCCACCCACCGACGACGGAGCCACCAGGCCCCCCGCCTGGGACAGTCGGGCCAGGCCACCCGCCGAGGGCAGGGGCGCCAGACCGTCCGTCGGGCGCGGAACCACCGGGGCCCCAGCCGGGGGCGGTGGTGCCGGGCCGTCCGCCGAGGGCTGGTGCGCCAAGCCTTCCGGCGGGCGCGGAGCCACCGGACCGCCCGGAGAAGACCGCGCCACCGGACCGCCCGGAGAAGACCGCGCCACCGGGCCCCCGTCCAGGGACGGCCGTGCCGGAGCATGTGCCGTGGGTTGCGGGTCCCTTCCGGGTGGTTCCGGTGCCGGGCGAGGGCGTACCGGGGCCGTGGCGGAGCGCAAGCGGGTGCGGTCCGGTTTGCCCGTGGGCGTGAGGGGGAGTTCGGGCCAGACCGAGATGCTGAGGGGGGCGTGTTCGGGGGTGAGGGTGGCTGCCACGTAGTCGCGCAGGTCGCAGGAGGTGTGGCCGGCGCCCGAGTGGAGTTCGACCGCGGCGTGGACCTGTTCCACCAGGTCCTCGTCGCGTACCCCGAATACGGCCGCCTGGCGCACCTGCGGGTGCTTCAGCAGGGCCGCCTCGATGGCGGCCGGGTCGAGCTTGAGGCCGCCGTGCTTGATGACGTCGCCGACCCGGCCGTTCAGACGGAGATAGCCGTAGCGGTCCCAGTGGCCGAGGTCGCCGGTGCGCAGCCAGCCGTCCCGGTAGGTCGCCGCGGTCAGTTCCGCGTCGTCGAGGTAACCGGCGGACACCGTCGGCGAGTTGATCCAGATCTCGCCGGTCTGGCCGCGGCCCAGCGGGGTGCCCGAGTCCGGTGCCCGGATCTCGACGCGCACCCAGGGGAAGGGCCGGCCGGCCGAGCCCAGCAGTTCCGGCTCGCGGTGGTCGAGCGGGGTGAGGCTGCTGATGCCGCCCGCCTCCGTCGTGCCGTACACCTGGATCAGTACGTCGCCGAAGACCCGGACCGCCTGCCGGACCCGCTCGGGCGCGGCCGGGGTGCCGCTGTAGGTGATGCGGCGCAGGGACGACAGGTCGTACGAGGTGACGAGCGGGTGGTCGAGCAGGCGGTACAGGTGGGGAACCGCCAAGTAGACGTCCGTCACGCCCAGTTCGGCGATCGCCGCCAGGGTCGCGTCGGCGTCGAACTCGTCGTGCAGGACGACCGTGCCGCCCGCGCACAGCACGGCGTCGGCCATGGGCGCCGTGGTGTGGCTGACCGGCGTGACGGACAGCAGCGTCGCCGGTCCCCTCGGATCGAGGCCGGAGGCGAGCCGGCCGACCAGGTGCTCGCGCGTGCCGTAGCGCTGGGCGACCATCTTGGGCCGGCCGGTGCTGCCGCTGGTGAAGTCGACGACGGCCAGGTCGTCGGGGCGCGGCGACAGGGCCGGCGGCACGGTGTCGTGCCCGTCCGCCGTGCGCGGGATCGCCCGCACGGTCAGGCCGGGCCGCCGCCGCGCCAGCCACCGGCCGCGGGCCGCGCTCTCCTCGTCCGCCTCGTCCACGAGCAGCAGCGACACCCCGAGGTCACGCAGCAGCCCGGTCTGGGTGGCGACCGAGAACGTCTCGGTGTCCGTGCGCGGGTTCATCGAGCGGACGTAGACGGAGGTGGCGCCGAGCAGGTGGACGGCGTAGCGGGCGCTGAGCATCAGCGGGTGGTTGGGGCCGGTGAGGATGGCGACGGTGGTGCCGGGACGGACGCCCTGGGAGTGCAGCAGCGCCGCGCTGCCCAGGGCGGACGCCCGCAGCGCGCCGGCGGTCACCGTCGTGTCCGGCCGGTGCAGGACGACACGGGTCGGGTCCCGGCCCAGTGCCGCGAGAACGCGGCGGGCATAGGGGCGGGGAATTGCTTCGCTGGTCATGGTCCTCCTTTCCGAGAAACAAGAGAACGGTTCGGAACCGGTTCTGACATCAAGAGATCTTCATTTGCGCCATCATTCCCATGGCGCTGTGGTCGATCATGTGGCAGTGGTACGGATAAACACCGCGGTGCGAATCGAAGGTGAGCTGGAGTTTGGCCGTCTGGCCGGGAAAGAGCAGCACGGTGTCCTTCCAGCCGGTCTCCGCGGGATACGGCGGCTGCCCGTCCCGTTCGAGAATGCGGAACTGCACCAGGTGCGTATGGAAGTTGTGCGGCACGGTGGCGCTCTTGTTGGTGACCGTCCACACCTCGGTGCTGCCCCACTCGATGTGGGTGTCGATGCGGTCCGGGTCGAAGGTCCTGCCGTTGATGTAGGCCTGGTGGCCGCCGGAGCCGGGCTCGTCCATGGAGAGGTCGAAGCTGCGCTCCACGGTCGGCTTCGCCAGGGCCGGCAGCGTGGCGAGGGTGTCCGGCACCCTGCTGGTGTCGGCGGTGCGTTCGCCGACGTCGAACCGCATGACCTGGCCGACGAGTTCGGTCGGGCCGGGGCCCAGCATGTTGGCGAGGGTGAGCTTGGTGCCGGGGGCGTACTTCGAGAAGTCGACGACGAAGTCGGCGCGTTCGCCCGGGGACAGCACCAGCACGGGTGTCTCGGCGGGGGCGGCGAGCAGGCCGCCGTCGGTGCCGATCTGCCGCACGGGGTGCTGGGTGGCCGAGCCGTCGGACAGCGCCAGGACGAAGATGCGCAGGTTGCAGGAGTTGACCAGCCGGAAGCGGTACTTGCGGGCCTCGACCTTCAGGTACGGCCAGGGCCTGCCGTTGACCAGGATGGTCGTGCGGTTCTCCGCGTCGTCCATCGTGTAGACCAGCTGCGCGTTGCCGTCGAAGTGCGCGTCCCGCAGGACCAGGGGGATGTCGTACCTGCCCGACGGCAGGCCCAGCGCGTCCTCGGCGGGGTCCCGCAGCAGGTAGAGACCCGACAGTCCCCGGTAGACGTGCTCGGACTCCATGTGGTGCGCGTGGTCGTGCGTCCACAGGGTCGCGCCGGGCTGCTCGTTCTCGTACACGTACGTCCGCTTGCCGCCGGGCGCGATGGTGTCCATCATGCCGCCGTCGTGCGCCACGGGGTTGTTGCCGCCGTGCAGGTGCACCGAGGCCGGCATGTCCAGTCGGTTGATCTGCTGGACGACGGTGGTCCGGCCGGTGCGGGCACGGATGGTGGGGCCCGTGAACGAGCCGTTGTAGGTCAGGGCGTCGGTGCGGGTGCCCGGCAGGATCTCCACGCCGGCGCGGCGCATCGTGACGCGGTAGAAGTCGGCGGTTCTGGTGCGGCGGTACGGGGCCAGGACCGGTGGGATCGTCAGCGGCACGGAGAACGGTTCGACCGGTGCGGCCGCGGCGGCGTTCGCGGCGGCCGGGGTCGCGGCCGCGGCCTGCTGCCCGGCGGTGAGCGTACGGAAGACCCCGCCCGCCGCGCCGACCGCCCCGACGGCGCCGGTGGTCAGACCGAGACGTATCGCATGTCGACGAGTGAACACGGGGTTTTCCTTCTCTGTCGGTGGGCGTGCGGGTTGGAATTCGTGTTCCGAGCATGCGCTTTGGGCGCCGAATGTCCGAGCGATTGAAGTCCGTCCCTGTCATCTGTCACGCATTCCATGACCTCGGTCACGAGAGGGAATGGTGACTGTCATTCGGTGCGGCCGGTGAGCGAGGAGGCGGTGTAGCGGGCCGCAGAGTGGATTTCGACAGGCGATCCACCCGAATCGATCCACCCGGATCGATCCACACGAGTCGATCCACACGAGTCCGTACCGGAGGCCCGATGATTCCCGCGACCACGAAGAAACCCCCCGAGTGCGCCGCCCGGGCGCTGCGCACCGACGTGCGGGTGACGTTCGACGACAGCACGGGCACCGCCCTGCTCCGGGGGCCCGTCACCTCCCTCGCGCTGCGCCCGGTGCGCGGCCCGCTGCGCACCGTCCTGCACCGGCTGGCCGAGGGCCCGTTGCCGCGCGAGGAGTTGTACGAGGGACTCGACGGCGCCGGCCGGGAGCGGGCCGACGCGCTGCTGGAACGGGCCGGGCATCTGCTGGCGTACAGCGTGCTCACGCACGACGAGCCGCCGCTGCGCCGGGAGCTGGTCCGGCTGGAGCCGACCGCCCGGGACGCCCGGCACCGGGTCGTGGGCGTGGCGGCAGGCGCGCGCGTCCGCCTCTCACGGTTCGCCTTCTGCCGTTCGCGCGAGGGGGTCCTCGTCCTGGAGTCACCCCTGGTGACGTTCCGCGCCGTGCTGGTCGACCGGGCCGCCCGCGAGCTCGCCGCCGCCCTGGGACAGCCGGGCCGGGCGGGCAGCGCCGGGGAGGCCACCGGGCTGAGCGAGGCGGAGACCCTGGACGTCCTGTCCCATCTGGTGGGTCTCGGCTTCGCCGAACTCGCCGGCCCGGACGGCACGTTCGCCTCCGACACCGAACCGGTGCTGCGGCAGTGGGACTTCCACGATCTGCTGTTCCACTCGCGTATCCGCTCCGGGCGCTACGACGAGGCCTTCGGCGCCCTCTACCCCTACCGGGGCGAGATCGACCCGCAGCCCGCCGTGAAACCCGCGCCGCGGGGCCCCGCCACCGAGCTGTACCGTCCGCGCCGCGCCGACATCGAGGCCCGCGACCCGTCCCTGACCGCCGCCGTCGAGTCCCGCCGCTCCCACCGCACCTTCGGGGAGCGGGCGTTGACGGCGCGCGAGCTGGGCGAGTTCCTGTACCGGGTGCAGCGGGTCCGGGTGCGCCGCACGCCCGGCCCGGACGCGCCAGGCGAGGACGAGGTCGTCTCGCGGCCCTACCCGAGCGGCGGCTCGCTGTACGAACTGGAGCTGTACGTCACGGTGCTGCGCTGCGCCGGGCTGGAACCGGGCGTCTACCACTACGACTCGTACGCGCACCGCCTCGTCCTGGTCAGCGCCGCGGAGGCCGACCGGCGGGCGCTGCTGGGTGTGGCGTCCCGTTCCGTGGGCTTCGAGGTCAGCCCCGACGTGCTCTTCACGGTGACCTCGCGGTTCCAGCGCATGGCGTGGAAGTACCGGGCCATGGCGTACGCGACGACGCTGCGGCACACCGGGGTGCTCTACCAGACGATGTACCTGGTGGCCACGGCGATGGGCCTGGCGCCCTGCGGGCTGGGCAACGGCGACGCCGACCTGTCCGCCCGCGTCCTGGGCCTGGACTACCTCCGGGAGTCCTCGGTCGGCGACTTCCTGCTGGGTACGCCGGCCGCGGGGACGGAGCTGCCCGCGGACCCGGGCGGGGAATGGCACATGGTCAACAGCCCTGAATGGGCAATTCCGCCCGACGGCTCCGGAAAGCAGGGCGGCGACGAAAAGTCATTCGCCCCGTGATAAATGTCAGCCGGCACCCGGAAACCCTGGCGCCGGGATGACGACCCGAGCAATATGGATGTCACAGCCCGACGGAAACGAAAGAAATTCCGGAAGGCGAACCAGGAATCAATGTCCGGGCATTTCCCGCAAGGGAACTCCGGGCTCGACGGAAGGAAAGCGAATGACCGCCAAGGACATCAAGGACCAGGACGTGGACAAGGCGTTCGAGGGCTTCGACGCGGACGAGCTGGAGACGCTCGACGTCACCGACGGCGTCGCCCTGCCGGAGATGGGCGCCTCCAGCGGCTCGATCGGCACCTCCTCCTCGTCCTCCAGCACCTGCTCGGCCTGCTGACCCACCCTCACCACGGACTCCCGGAAGGATTCGACATGAGCACCGACGGCATCAAGAACCAGGACGTGGACCAGGCGTTCGAGGGCTTCGACGCGGACGAGCTGGAAACGCTCGACGTCACCGACGGCGTCGCCCTGCCGGAGATGGGCGCCTCCAGCGGCTCGATCGGCACCTCCTCCTCGTCGTCCAGCACCTGCTCGGCCTGCTGAGCCCGCGTGACCGCTTGAGCACGACAGCGTGAACGCAGAAGGATGCGCCTGCCCGGCCTCGGCCGGTCGGGCACATCCTTGCGTTCAGGCCGTGGGGGACGTCAGCCGCGCACGGCCAGGTGGTACGACGAGGCCCACAGCACCACCGCGCTGCTCAGGCCGACCACGATCCGCACGGTCTCGCTCGACAGGCCGGCGGCGACGAGGACGAAGCCGACGACCGCGACGGCCGTCAGCAGTGCCGCCGTCCACCGGTACTGCCACTGGTCGTACAGCCGGGCGAGCGGAAAGAAGTGCAGTCCCACGACGAGGGCGATGCCCGCGGGGACGGCCTCGGCATGACCCGAGGCGTTGGACACGGCGATGACGGCGAAGATGGCCACGAGCTCGACGGAGTTGACGATGCCCACGCCACGCGCCCAGTTCGCCGGCAGGCTCACCATGCGGGGCGAGGGCGAGGCGCCCTCGCGATACCCCAGGTAGATCGCCACCGCCGTGAGCACGAGCGCCGCCACCTCGATGCCCAGCGGGACGACGTCCGTCGCCGAACCGGTCCCGGAGGCCGCCGCGACGGCCCACACCAGGGCGAACACGGAGAGCACGAGAACTCCCCTGCGGCGCAGGTTGCGGGTGAGGGCGAGGCACTCGGCGTCCGTCGCGGAAGGGGTGGGGGGCGTTGTGGGGGACGTAGATGTCACTCGCGGAGAATACACCGGCGCATCCGCGTTCTTGGCGGTTTTCGGCCAGCCCTCCGACGCCCCTGAAACGGAATAGAACATTCCGATCACTCGGCTCCGGCCGGGCGTCACGGAAACGATGACGTATGTAAGCGCCGGACCGTTTTCCCTTCCGACTCGAATTTCCGGCGCCAATGATGTGACTCACGTTCTCGAATTCATTGCGGTACTTCTCGGAAGGTGAAAGGACATGGGGGTTGACGCTCCGGAGCGCATTGCCGTGAGGCCGGATTCCGCCGGCCTGACGGGGGTGCGGCTCCATACCCGGATGCCGGTGACACCGGCCTGGCTGGCGCGGCACGTCGTCCCGGTCGCCCGCGAACTGGGCGAGCGGGGCGTACCCGGCGTACAGGTGCGGCGCGGCTGGCTGCACGGACCGCACGTCGACGTGCTCGCCCCGGCCGGGGCGGGGGCGCCCGGCGGTGCCGTCGACTGGGCGGGGATCGAGGCCCGGCTGGACGCCGGCCCCCTCGACCCGGCCCGGGCGCTGACCGAGGAGGTGTACCTGGAGCAGGCCCGGGAGTTCGGCCGGCTCGAAGCGGTGGAGCCCCCGTACCTGCCGCTGCGCGAGCACGGCGCGGTGCTGCGCGTCGCCCCCGGCGACCCCGCGCTGCGCTCCCGGGAGCCACGCCTGGACGCCCTGCGGACCGTGGTGTACGGCGCCCTCGCGACGCCGGTGCTGTCCATGATCGAGGACCTGGCCGAGGACCCGGGCAGCGGCACGGTCCGCCTCGCGGAGGCGTTCGCCGCCCTCGTCGACACCCATGCGCTCGGGCCGGCCTACGGGGTGTTCTCGCCCCGGTCGCACGTGGAGGCGTTCCTCGCCTGGGCGGCTCCGCGCAAGGACATGCGCCCGGTCTTCACCGAGCGCCTCGCCAAGGAGGCGCCCCGGATCCGCGAGGTCGTCGAACAGCGGCTGAGCGGCGCGGTGTCCCCGGCGGCCGCCCGGTGGCGCACCGCGTTCGCCTACGGCGCCGGGGTCCTGGACCACGCCGTCGCCACGGGCGCCCTCACCCCGGATCTGCTGGACTCCGTCACCGACGGCGTCGACCGCAGCCGGATGGGCCCGCCCGGGGCGGAGACGGCGGTGCCGCGCGGCGAGCAGCCGGACACCGACTTCCACCGGACCGTGCACGGCTCCGGGGCGATCAGCACCCCGTCCCCGTTCTTCGCCGCCTACCGCCTGCTGACGAACCTCTTCTACCAGCAGCTTCCCCTGCTCACGGTCTCGCCGATGCAGCGCTACTACATGTGCTTCGCCCTCGCCGAGACGGTGGACGAGGTGCTCGGCAGCAGCTGGCGGGAGCGCCTCACCACCACGGAACCGACGGGAGCCCTGCGATGACCAGCCCCGAGCCCCAGTGGTTCCTGCGCGTCAACCCGCTGCGCAGGGCCCGCCTCGCCGACCCGGAACAGCGCCGTCTGCTCGGCGAACTCGCCTACGCCGAAGCCGAGTTGGCAGAAGCCGCCGAGGTGTGCTCGCAGGAGCTGTACGAGCGGATCGGCGGGGCCGCCTCGGACACCGAGCGCCGCGAGCTCATCGCGCTGCGCCGCGCCATCCATAACGGCCGCGCCCCCAAGAAGACGCCCGAGGGCCCGGAGGCGACCCCCTCGGTGACCCGCTGGCTGGCCGCCCACGCCGGACGGGAGCGGCTGCGCACCGCGATCACGGCGGGCTACCCCGCCGCGGCCGACCGCGAACGCACCGTCCTGGCCGCCCTGTTGGGCGACGGCGACCTGCTGCGTTCCCTCGCCCTCGTGGCGCCCGAGGTGCACCAGGAGGCCGAGCGCTACCGCGCCGCGGTCGAGGGCCCGGGCAAGGTGTCCGCCCGCACCCGCAAGTCGGAGCGCGGACTGATCCAGTACGTGACCCGGGCGATGGTGCGCACCAGCCCGCTCTCCCGGTTCACCGCGGTGGGCATCGCCGAACCGGCCCCGGCCGGCGACCCGGAGGCCGTGCGCCCCGGCGAGGTGCCCTTCACCGGCGCGCGGGCCATGCCGGGCCTGGACCGGGTCATGCTGCACTACGTGCTCGGCGGTCTGCCCGCCGACGGCACGGACCTCGCGAGCCTGTGGGTGGGGATGCCGCCGACCTCGGCACCCGACCCGGAGACGGGCAAGCTGTACTTCCTGAAGTTCTCCGAGCAGGGCATGCACCGCCTCGCCGTGCCGCTCGACGGGCCCGTCGGCGATCTGCTCGACGCGCTGTCCATGGGGCCGCGCAGGTTCCCGGCGGTCGTCGCGCACGTCGCCCGCCGGTCCGGCTGCTCCGCCGAGGAGGCCGAGCGGCGCGTCCGGCAGGCCCTGCACCAGGGCGTGCTGTGCACCTTCGGCCGGCCCGAGGAGCAGACCGCCGCCGGCGACTACGACGACCTGCTGACGCTGCCCGAGTCCGAACAGCGCCCCGGCGTCCGGGAGTTGGCGGGCCGGGTGCGGGCCGGGCTGCCCCGGGTGACCGAGGCTCCTGCCGCCGAGCGGGGCGCGCTGCTGGCGGAACTGCGCGGGGACCTCGGCCGGTTCAGCCAGGCGGTGGGCCGCCCGGCGCACATCACCGTCGAGGAGGACTACGTCATGCCGCCGCTGAAGGTGGCGGCCGCCGACTGGCACGCCCCGCTGGCCGACCTCGGCCCCGCGGTGGAGCTGCTGACGGTCTTCGACTGGCTGCACGACGTACGGGTCCTGATGACCGCCGCGTTCGTGGAGCGGTTCGGCGCCGGGGCGAACGTGCCGCTCGCCGAGCACGCCGCGTTCATCGTCGGGGAGGTCTCCCGGCGGGCCGCCGCGATGGCCGCCGTGTACGGGCCCGAGGGCACCGGGCAGGCCGCCGCGCTGTCCGGGATCGGACCGGCCGACGGCTGCCTGGAGCGCATGTACCTGCTGCGCCGCGAGCTGTCCGAGGAGGTGCACGCCCTCCTGACGAAGACGGCCCAGGCCGGTGAGGAGACCCTGAGGCTCACCGCGGGGGACGTCGCCGAACTGACCCGGTCGCTGCCCGACCGCTTCCGCAGCGACCCGCTGATCTACGGCGTGCTGCTCCAGCAGGCCGGCGACCAGCTCGTCCTCAACGACGGACTGCCGGGCCACGGCATGCTGTACGCCCGCTTCCTGGAGGCCGACCGCCGCCAGGGCGGCCACGCCCTGCCCCGCCTCGCCGACCACCTGCGGCGCTTCTACGGCCACGACGGCACCCGCCTCACCGAGGACCTGGGCCTGCACCGCCTCAACGTCAACGCGCACACGCCGGTACTGCCGGGCGGCCTCACCTCCGAGGACTGGTTCGGCCTGCGCCTCGCACACGACCCGGAGACCGACACGCTGCGGGTCGAGGACGCCGACGGGGCCCCGCTGCGGGTGCTGCCGCTGGGCACGGGCCACCCCGGCCTGTTCCCGCCGCCGCTGTCGGTCGCCTCCGGCCTGGTGATCAGCGGCCGGCTCTTCAACAGCCTGCCCAACTCCTGGCACGTGACGTCCCCGTGGGACGGCAAGCGGACCCGCGTCGCGCCGCGCATGGCGGTAGGCGACGTCCTCATCGGGCGGCGGCGCTGGTACGGCGGCGCCGAACTGGACACGGCGGTGGCCGCGGGCCCCGACGAACACGAGCGGCTCCTCGCGCTGACCGCGTGGCGGGCCCGCTACGGCGTCCCCGAGGAGGTCGTCATCAAGTCGGCGCCGGAGGACGAGGGCCCGCTGTCGGTCGGCGCCCCCGACGTCCAGTCCAAGCGCCTCCAGCAGAAGCCGCAGTACGTCGATCTGTCCAGCGCGCTCGCGGTGCGGGTCCTGCCTCGGATGCTGGAGCGCCGCGGGGCCGGTACGAGCTACCTGGAGGAGGCCCTGCCCGGCGTCGCGGACGGCACGCACGCGACCGAGTGGGTGCTGGAAGTGGGGCGCAGGGCCGGGGGGCGGTTCGTGTACGACCCGGTGAACAACGGCGAAGCGGAAGGGGTCCGGCCGTGACGGTGACCGATCTGGACAGGAGCCCGGCGGGGACGGTCCGCGCCGCGGTGCTCAAGGCCCGGCCCGGGCTGCACTACGCGCCCGTGCCGGGGGGTGTCTACTTCAGCGGGACGCGCGGACAGTTCGTGCTGCGCGGCTCGGAGCTGCTGTACGCGGTGGCGGACGGCTGTGTCCCACTGCTCCGGGTCGGCACGACGGAGGACGCCCTGGTCGCCGGGTTCGGCACCGAGCGGGCCCGGCCGGCGGTACGGCACCTGCTCACCAAGCTCCGCGAGAACGGCCTGCTGCTCGACCCGGCCGCGCTCACCGAGCCGGAGCCGCCGGCCGAGGTGGCCGCCCGCCACGCCGGGACGCTGGCGCGTCTCACCGCCCGCCTCGACGACCCGTACGCGGCGTTCGCCCGTCTGCGCCGCGCCCGGGTACGACTGCACGGCCCCGCGACGGCGACCGCTCCGGCCCTGCGCGGACTGCGCCGGGCGGGCGTGACCGACGTGACGGCGACCACCGTCCACGACGCGTCGCGGCCACTGGTCCCCGTCTGCGACCCCGCGATGTTCGCCGACCCCTCGCTGCTGTCCGGCGGCGGGTCCGTGGGCGGCCCCCGTCCCCTGATCCCCGCCGGCGCCCCGGCGGTGCCCGGGCCCACCACGACGCCCGCCGGCGACCCGGCGGCGCACGAACCCACCGTCACGACTCCCGCCGGCGACCCGGCGGTGTACGGATTCGGTGCTGGAACTCCCGTCGGCGACCCGGCGGTGCACGGCCCAGGTGTCGGAAACCCCGTCGGCGACCCGACGGCGCGCAAACCCGAGACCCTGACCCCCGCCGGCGACCCGGCGGTGCAGGAACCCACCACCACAACTCCCGTCGGCGACCCGGCGGTGCACGAACCCACCACCACAACCCCCGTCGGCGACCCGGCGGTGCACGAACCCACCACCACAACCCCCGCCGGCGACCCGGCGGTGTACGGATTCGGTGCTGGAGCTCCCGTCGGCGTCCCGGCGGTGACAGCACCAGGAGGGGCCGAGGGCGTGCCGCGGGTCGTCGTCGAGTTCCTCGACGGTGACCGGACCTGGACCGAGCAGGACGGAACGCTGCACGTGCCCGTGCTGCTCGGTCCCGGGCCGGTGCTCGTCGGGCCCGTCGGTGTGGCGCCCGGCGTCTGGGAGGTCTTCCGGGACCGGGCCAGGGCCTGGGCGGACGCCGAGGGCGTCGAACCGGCGGCCGGGCCCGTCGCCCACTCCCTCGCGGGAGCCCTCGCCGCACAGCTCCTGACCGACACCCTCACGGGTGTCGCGGAGCCCGGTGAGGCCCATGTCGTCCACGGCCCCGATCTGACGGCCGACCGCGTCACCGTCACGGGCGTCCCCGTGCACGAAGCGGTCGCCGTCCGTCTCGGCGACGCCCCCGCCGAGCCCCTCCCCGCACCGGAGGCCGCGCTCGAGGCCGCCGGTGTCCTCACCGCCCGCTGGACCGGCCTGTTCGCCTCCGCGCGGGGCGAGCACCTGCCGCAGATGCCCCTCGCCCTGCGCGCGGCGGAGCACCGGGCCGACCGCACGGGCACGGTCACCGCCTGGGCCGCGCACCAGGAGACGGCGACCATCGCCGCCGCCCTGGCCGCCCTGCGCGACCGCGCCACCGGCACGTCCGGCACCCCGGCGGCGGGCCTCACCCAGGAGCACTGGCTGCTCGACGGCGCCCTGCGTCACCTCGCGGGGGACCAGCAGGCCTTCGTCCCCGAGGCGGACGCCCCGCTGCACGCCGAAGGCCGGCGCATCCGCGCCGAGTTGCAGTCGTTGCCCGGCGGCACCGCCCCCCTGCTCACCGTGGCCCGGTACCCCGGTGTCGGCTGGCCGCTGGCCCAGGTCACCGTCGACGGGCGGCCGCTCGGCGCCGGCTGGGGCCCGACCCCAGCCGAGGCCACGTACGCCGCGCTGTGCACGGCCCTCGCCGTCGCCCAGACCGGCGGCACGGCCGGCCGGCTCTCCACCGACGCCCTGCTGACCGCGGACGACACCGCCCGGGCCGCGCTGCGGGAGCAGCTCACCGCGCTCGACGGCTACCGGGGGCAGCCCCGCCGCACCGACCCGGTGCTCGGCGAACTCCCCTTCTGGCACGGCCCGGTGACCGTCCCGACCGACCGCACCGCCGAGGAGCCCGCCGATGCCGACCACTGACCCGACCACCGCGGTGCACGCCGGCCCCGCCCTGCCCCCGACGGCGTACGACGACTGGCTGCCCGCCCTCGCCCCACTGGCCCGCGCGAGCGGGGCCACCGTCTCCGTCAACCTCGGCTGGGACATGGCCTGGGAGCGCGACCGCCTCACCCAGGCGCGGGGACCCCACCTGTCCGTGCGGGTGTACGACGACGAGGTGATGGTCGGCCCCCTGTGGGTGCCGGACACCACCTCCGGCTGTGCCGCCTGCGCGGAGGTGCGCGAACGCACCGTCCTCGACCACCCCCTCGTAGGCGACCTCACCCAGGCCACGCGGGTCCCCGCCGCCCCCGCCCCCCTCCTGCCCGACCTGCTGCGCACCGGCCTCGAGCACCTGGCGGACCGCCCCCTCGCACCCGGCGAGGCCTACTCGGTGACCGTCCGGGGCACCCGCCGGCACCGCATCGCCCGCAGCTTCCACTGCCCGGTCTGCGGCCCGTCCCCCGAGGACCTGGTGAGCACCGGGCCCCCGGCGCCCCGTCCCCTGCGCTCCCGGCCCGCCGTACCCGGGGACGCGACGCGCACCGCGGCGAGCCGTCTCGTCGAGCCCGGCTTCCTGCGCGACCGGCTCGTCGACGACCGCTTCGGGCCGGTGCGCGCGATCCTGCGCGAGTCGCACGCCCCGTTCGCGATGAGCATGGCGGTCGTCGCGGACGCCCCGGCGATGGGCCACGGCAGGGCGCGTACGTTCGCGGAGACCGAACCGGTCGCCGTCCTGGAGGCGTACGAGCGGCTCGGCGGCTACCCGTACGACATCCCCCTGGTCACCGGCCGTTCCTACCGCGAGGTCGCCGGGCAGGCCGTCGACCCGGGCAGCCTCGGCCGCTACACCGCCGAGCAGCTCGCCCACCCCACCAGCAGGGCCACTCCGTTCACGGACGACACCCCGGTGGACTGGGCCTGGGGCCACGACCTGGCCGACGGCACGCCCCTGCTGGTCCCGGCCGACCACGCCTTCTACCAGTACGAGTACGCCTTCCGCCGCGACCGGCGCGCCGCCCGCGTGGCCGGTGCCGCGAACCGCAGGCACTACTTCTTCGACTGCTCCAGCGGCTGCGCGGTCGGCGCCAACTACGAAGAGGCCGCCCTGCACGCCCTGTTCGAACTGGCGGAGCGGGACGCGTTCCTGACGTCCTGGTACCGGGCGCGCCCGCTCCCCCACGTCCCGGTCTCCACGCTCACCGACCCCACGAGCCGGGCCATGGTCGAACTGATCCGGGCCCGCGGCTACGACGTCCATCTCCTGGTCGCCACCCGGGACATCGGCCTGCCGGTGGTGTGGGTGATCGCCGTGAACGAGAAGAACCCCTTCCCGGCGACGTTCTCCTCCGCCGGTTCCGGGGCCGAGCCCGAGTCCGCGATCCGCGGCGCCCTGCGCGAGGTCGCCCAGCTGGTCACGAACCCGGTCGACTGGACCCGGGAGCAGGTCGAGCGGATGGTCGAGGACCCGTGGCGCGTGGAGGAACTGGAGGACCACGTCCGGTTCTCCTCCATCCCCGAGACCCGCGACCGCGCCCTGGCCGGGCTCGGCGGCCCGGCCGTCACGCTCGACGAGGCGTTCCCCGACTGGCCGGGCCGGCTGGAGCGTGCCGCGCACGGCGATGTGCGCGAGACCCTGCGGTACGTGGCCTCGCTCTTCGCCGACGCGGGCCTGGACCGGATCGTCGTCGTCGACCAGACCAGCCGGGAGCACGCCGACGCCGGCATCGCGGTCGCCCGTGCCGTGGTCCCCGGCATCGTGCCGATGTGCTTCGGCCACGCCCAGCAGCGCCTGGACGGCCTGCCCCGGCTCCGCGCCGCCCTGCGCGGCACGGACCAGGAGCACCGGGCGATCCCCTACGACCCCCACCCGTTCCCGTGACGGCCCCGGCCGAGCCCTGGGTGCGGCGCGCCCCGGTCGACCTCCCGGGCCCCGAGGGCGACAACAGCATCGCCCGCGAGCCCCTGTGGTACGCCTACGGCGCCGGGGACGACCGCCCGGAACCACCACCGTGGACCTGGGCGAGCACCCCGCCCCCGGACTCCCACGTGCCGCCCCCGCCCCCGCGCCCGGCGGGGCCGGCGACCGTGCTGCCGACGGGCACGACCGACCGCCTGTCGGCCCTGCCGTACCCGCGCGTCCCGACCCCCGGCCCTGCCACACCGGACGCCCTGCTGCACGCCCTGACGGCGACGTTCGCCCCACTGCGCCGCGAACCGGAGAACCCCTACAACGAACACCGCCCCTACGCCTCACCGCGCTGCCTCTTCCCCGTCCACGCCTTCGCGGGCGACGACGGGACGTGGCGCCTCCTGGAACCCACGCGCCACACCCTCACGGGCCCCGGCACGGGCACCCCCACCCGCATCGCGCTGACCGGCCGCTACACGTCGATCCCGCTGGCGTACCAGTGGTTCCGGGGCTCACTGGTGGCGATCGAGACGGGCATGGTGCTGCGTGCGCTGAGCCTGGGCCTGGAGCTCTTCGGGGTGCCGGCGACGCTCACGCCCCCGACGGAGTCCGGCCCGGACCTGCTGCGCGAACTGGGCGTGGAGCACACCTGGGAGTGGTCGCTGCCGTGGCTGGTCGACGTGGGCGAGCCACATCCCCCGGCAGACCGGCCGTCTGTGCAAGAGACCCCGGCCCCTGCAGGTGATCCGTCCCTCAGCCATGTAATCCACGTCAACAGAAGTGCCCCAAGGGGCGCAGGGACCTGCGCGCCCAGCCCCCCACAACCCGCACCTTTCACCACGGCCGTACCCCCCACCCTCCCCGGCTCCCATCACACCCCCACCTGGTCGGAACTCCTCTGGCACCGCCACTCCGGCCGCATGCCGAGATCCCTGCACGGCATGGACTCGGCCCAGTGCCACACCCCCCTGCCCACCCGAGCCCTGACCACCGCCCTGGCCTGGCTGGGCGTCCCCCCACCGCACCCGATCCTCGCCGCCGCCTTCGACGCGGTCACCGTCACCGCGGTCGTCCAGCACATCGACGGCCACACCCCGGGCGTCCACCGCGTCCACCACGGCACCCCACACCTGCTCCGCGAAGACCCCACCGCTCCGGCGGGCCTGGAGGCCAACTACGGATACGGCCTGACGCCGGTCAACGGCTGCGGCATCGCCAACGCCCCCCTCACCGTCTTCTTCTCGGTCCGCCCCCGCGACCTGTTCGCCCGCTTCGGCCCCACCGGCTGGAGCGCCGCCCAGCACGCCTGCGGCTGGGCGGTCCACGGACTGTGCCTCGCCGCGGCCGCCGAAGGCCTCTTCGCCCGGCCGGTCCGGGCGTTCAAGGAGATCCAGACCAAGGAGGTCGTCGGCCTGGGCGAGGACGAGACGATCGTCCTGTCCGCTGTGGTCGGCGTACCGCGCGAGACCGGGGGTGCCGTGCTGGACCTGCGCACGTAAGGCCCTGGAACAGCCCCACCGACCGACAAGGAACGCGTATGCCCACCACCGCACCGCACGACTGGAGCGCCTGGCACCTGCACCTCGGCACCACGGCCCGCAGCGCTCACGACCGGGTCCTGACGGACGTCATCGGTCCGACGGTCGGCGAACTGCCGCCCGGCACCCCCTGGTTCTTCATCCGCTACTGGCAGTCGGGTCCTCACCTGCGGCTGCGGATCGCCGGCCTGTCCCCGGACGCGTACGCGCGCGCGGAGCAGGCCCTGCGCGACCGGCTCGCCGTCGCGGGCCGGCTCGCGCCCGGCGAGGAGCCGCTGGCGCGGGAGACCTACCAGGAGGGCGCGGCCCGGCTCGCCGCCGCCGGCGAGACCGGTGTCAACGCCACCGTCCAGGCGCTGCTGCCGCCCGGCGTGCACCGCGCCGACTACGACCCCGAGTACGAGCGCTACGGCGGCCGCACGCTGATGCCGGCCGCCGAGGCGCTCTTCCACCGCTCCAGTGCACTCGCCTTGCGGCTGGCCCCACTCGTCACGAGTGAGGCGCGGCGTGCCCGGCTCGCCCTGCGCGGCACGCTGTCCGCCGCCGTCGCCCTCGGCGGCCCGGCCGAGCGCGCCCACTACTTCGCCCGGGGCCGGGACGCCTGGCAGGCGTGGGCGCGGGACGCCGGGCACCCCGGCGAACTGCTCGACCGGATCACCGAGGTCGACCAGGACCCGGCCGCGGCGGGCGTCTCACCGGACGCCCACGGGCCGTTCACCGACTGGTACGAGGCCCTGACCGCCCACGCGGCCGAGATCCGGCGCCACTCGCCGGTCCATCCCGGCATGATCCTCTTCTCGCACGCCCACATGCTCCACAACCGCCTCGGCCTGAGCATGCTGGAAGAACTGCGCACCTACGCCTGGCTGTCCCACGTCTTCCCATTGCCGGCCCCGGTAGCGGCCCGGGCATCCGGCCCGGCATCCGAGCCGGCCCCCGCCCCGGCCCCCACGGGGTGATTCCCCCGCCCCCCGTGGGCGACCACGCGAGAGGCCCGGCCGGAATCCCCTCACCGGCCGGGCCTCTCGGCGTGTCCGTTCATCCCTCCCGTACGAACTCGGCCCGCACCCGCACCCGCAGTTCCGCTCCGACCAGGCCGCGCATGCCGCCGACCCCGCACGCGTGCCGGTCGACCAGGGCGCCGGCCCGTACGACGGCCCGCTCACCCCGCACGGTCAGCTCGTCGACCGTGAACGTCACCGGCGTGGCACGGCCCTTGACCTCCAGCAGGCCGGCCAGGCCCGAGCCGTTCTCGTCGAGGAGTCGTTCACCGGTGAGGCGCAGCTCGGGAAAGCGCTCGGCGTCCAGGAAGCGCGGGCCGCGCACGGCCGTGTCCCGCTGCGGGTTGCCGCTCTCGAAGCCCGCCGCGCCGGCCGCGGCGTCGAGGCGCACCAGCACACCGTCCGGGCCGAGCTCGGCACGGCCCGAGCGCACCGGGACGGAACCCCGCACGGGCAGGAAGAAGAAGTGGCGGCCGGTGAACTCCACGGTGGAGCCGGCCGGTTCGAGACGCCAGGTCCCGCTGAGGGCGGGGTTCGGGCGGGTGGTGTGGTCCACGGACATGGTGGGGCCCCTTCTGATGGCGGCGGGTGGGGGTGGGGGTCGGCGGGAAGCGCCGAGGGGGCCTCCGGGAGGCCCCCTCGATGTGGTCGGGTCTCGTCGCCTCTACTCGGGGCGCGGGTCCCAGCGGAAGCTGCGCACGGCGATCAGGGCGCCGACGACGCCCCAGGCCGCCAGCACGGCCAGTTCCTTCCACTGGACGCCGGCGCCGTCCGCGAACGCCGCGAGCATGGCGTCGTTGAACGGCTTCACCGGCAGCACCCCGGCGATGGTGTTCATCACCTCGGAGTGGATCGGGAAGTAGCTGCCGGAGATGAACACCAGCGGGAACTGGATGAACTGCACGACCGCGGGCGCCGCTTCGGAGTTGCGGATCAGGGAGGCCACCCCGACGCCGAGGGCGCAGAAGCTGGCCGCGCCGAGCACCAGGGTGAGCGCGAGGACCGCCCATTCCGACGGCCACTGCACGCCGTAGAGCCGTCCGACGCCGATCACCAGCGCCACGTCGACGACGCTGACGACGATGCAGTGCACGAGCAGACCCGCGAAGTACACCCAGGCGGGCAGCGGGGTCGCGTGCAGCCGCTTGAGGACGCCGGTCTGCCGGCGCATGGCGAGGACGATCGCCAGCTGGCCGTAGCAGGCGCCCAGCACGGAGACGGCGGCGATGGTCGGCGTGTAGTACTCGAGGCCGCTCAGGCCGAAGAAGAAGTCCTGGCCCTCGCTGCCGGCGAACACGGCGCCGAAGACCGAGATGATCACGATCGGCAGGACGAAGGTGAACACCATCGACTGCGGGTTGCGCCAGAACGACAGCTGCTCGTAGCGGATCTGGTGGGCGAGCAGGGCGAGGGAGCCGCGTTCGTCGGGCCGCTCCCGCCCGGCGCGTGGGGCCCGCCGTCCGGTGGCGGTGGTCGTGGGGGGCAGGGTGCTGGTCATCGGCTGCTCCGTCCGGGTCGGCGCCCCCGGCGCGCACGCGCCGCCGAGGACGGTGTGCGGTCCCGCCCGGTGGACGGGGACGAGGCGTCCTGCTGTACGTACGAGCTGGTCATCCCCAGATAGACGTCCTCCAGGGTGGGCTGCTCGACGGTCAGCCGCTCCAGCGGTGTGCCCCGGTCCAGGGCCCAGGAGGTGAGCCGGTGCAGGGCGGCCGTCGGCTCCTTCGCCTCGGCCGTGACGAGACCGTCCTCGGCGTCGCTGACCGGGATCGGCACGTCGTCGATGGCGGCACCGGCCGGCAGCGCGAACCGGATCCGGGCGAGGGCGGTGTCCCGCCCGCCGATGGTGTCGGGCGTGCCCGTGGCGACGATCCGCCCGGCGGCGATGACGGCGACGGAGTCGGCCAGGGCCTGCGCCTCGTCCATGTAGTGGGTGGTCAGCAGGATGGTCGTGCCGGCGTCGCGCAGGCTCCGTACGACCTCCCAGGCCCCGCGGCGGGCGCCCGGGTCGAAGCCGGTGGTCGGCTCGTCGAGGAACAGCAGCTTCGGGTCGCCGATCACGCCGAGGGCGAGGTCGAGCCGCCGCTTCTGCCCGCCGGACAGGTCCTTGACCTTCGCGTCCCGCTTCTCCTGGAGCCCCACGAGGTCGATGACCTCGTCGACGCCGCGCGGGGCCGGGTAGTAGCCCGCGTTGCGGGCGATGGTCTCCCGCACCGACAGGTACGGCTCGACGGCGATGTCCTGGAGCACGAGGCCGATCTGCCCGCGCAGCACGCGCCCGTCCGCCTTGTCGCCGGGATCGCGGCCGAGGACCCGTACGTCACCGCCGTCGCGGTGCCGGAAGCCCTCCAGGATCTCCATGGTGGTGGTCTTGCCGGCGCCGTTCGGTCCGAGCAGGGCGAAGATCTCCCCCTCCTCGACGGTGAAGTCGACGCCGCGTACGGCCTCGTGGTCCCCGTACTTCTTGAGCAGGCCATCGACGGCCACCGCGGTCACCGCGGTCGCTCCACTCGTCGTTCGCGTGTCACGGCGTGCCTCCAGGTGTCGTGCGTCATGGGGTCGTCTTCTCCTGGAAGTTAGGGCCGGGCGGGGGTGCGGCAGCAGGGGTGACCGGGGTTTCGATGACGTCCGTCACGCAAGCGGCGACAGTTGTCAGCACGGCGGGGCGGGACGTTGCCGCCCGGTGGCGGGCGCCACATGCTCGGGACTCGACCGATGACAGTGCGTCCACGTCCCAAGCGCGCACCACGGTGGTGCGCGGACGTGGCGCGAAGACCCGGAAGGCGGTCCCTGAGGTGCTGTTGGGCGAAGACACAGAAGGGCGGCGGCAGCCCGGGAACCCCGCGGGCCCGGCCGGCGGGGAGCGGCCGGTGGTCGCCGTCGTCGGCGCGGGCATCGGCGGACTGACCCTGGCGGGCGCGCTGACCGCGAACGGCACGCCGTACGTGATCCACGAACAGACCCGTGAACTGGCCGAGGTGGGGGCGGGCGTCCAGCTCTCCCCCAACGCGATCCGGCCCCTGCTGCGCCTCGGCCTCGGACCGGCGCTGGAGGAGCACGCGGTGCGCATCGAGGCGATGGAGGTACGCGGCTGGAACGGGCGGCCCATCGCGCGCACGCCGCTCGGCGCGGAGTGCGAGCGCCTGTTCGCGGCGCCGTACCTGACGATCCACCGGGCGCATCTGCACGACGCGCTGCTGTCCCTGATCGACCGGGAGCGTCTCGGCCTCGGCCGGCGCCTGAGCGCGGCGCGCGAACTCCCGGACGGCGCGGGCGTCCGGCTCGCCTTCGACGACGGCACGGTCCGCGAGGCGGACGTGGTGGTCGGCGCGGACGGCATCCACTCCACGGTCCGTGAGACGCTGCGCCGCGACGAGCCGGTCTACTCGGGCCTCGGCATCTACCGCGGTCTGGTCCCGGTGGACGCGTTGCCGGCGGAGGCCCGTGAACGCCTGGTGCGGCTGTGGCTCGGCCCGGGCGGGCACTTCGTGTGCTACCCCGTCGCGTCCGGCGCGTACCTCAGCTACGCCGCGACCGTGCCGCTGCCCTCCGACGCCCCGCCGCGCGAGTCCTGGTCCCGGCCCGGTGACCCGGACGAGCTGCGCGCGGTCTTCGGTACATGGACGGGTCTGGTGGCCGACATCGTCGACGCGGTCGAGTCGACCCACCAGTGGGCCCTGCACGACCGCCCGCCGCTGCGCACCTGGTCCACGAACCGCATCACCCTCCTCGGCGACGCGGCCCACCCCATGCTGCCGTTCATGGCCCAGGGCGCCAACCAGGCGATCGAGGACGCGATGGACCTGGCCGCCTGCCTGGCGGGCGCGCCGGTCCCGGCGATCCCGGAACGCCTGTCCCGCTACGAGTCCCTGCGCATCCCGCGCACCGCCGAGGTCCAGCGCGGCTCCCGCGGCAACGCGGGCATCCTCCACCTCCCCGACGGCCCCGCCCAGCGCCGCAGGGACGCCCACATGGCGGTCCACGCGGCCCTGCACGACCGGGCGGCGCTGTACGCCCACGAGACGGGGCGCAGTGTGGTGCCGGTGCCGGCGTGAGGATGTGATCCGGAAGCCTGATCCGGAAACAGCCCGAAACATTCGAGTATCGGAACCCTGCCCTCCGCACCACCAGGGCAGGGAACTCACCCACCCGGCCCCACCACGACCCACTAACTACCCACGTAACCGGGCGAATCCCCCACGACCGCCCCACGACCTCCCCTCGATCGCCGACGAATATTTCGCAACTCTCACCGAAAGCATTGACAGTTGACAGGGCCCGGCCAACACTCCCGATGACACAGGCTCCCCATCGACCGACCCCCACGAGGACGAGGAGGAAGCACCCCCATGGAGAAGTCATCGAGCCGCTTACGGCTGCTCATCAGCAGCGCCTGCACCATGCTGCTGGTCGCCTTCGCCGCCATCGGCATGCCGGGCACCGCCCACGCCGACACGGTCATCACCCAGAACCGGACCGGCACCGACAACGGCTACTTCTACTCCTTCTGGACCGACGCCCCGGGCACGGTCTCCATGACCCTGTCCGCCGGCGGCAGGTACAGCACGTCATGGCGGAACACCGGCAACTTCGTCGCCGGCAAGGGCTGGAGCAACGGCGCCCGCCGCACCGTGAACTACTCCGGCACGTTCAACCCGTCCGGCAACGCCTACCTGACCCTCTACGGCTGGACGGCGAACCCGCTGGTCGAGTACTACATCGTCGACAACTGGGGCACGTACCGGCCCACGGGCCAGTACAAGGGCACCGTCACCAGCGACGGCGGTACGTACGACATCTACAAGACGACCCGGTACAACGCCCCGTCCGTCGAGGGCGTGCGGACCTTCGACCAGTACTGGAGCGTCCGGCAGACCAGGAGGACGGGCGGCACCATCACGGCCGGCAACCACTTCGACGCCTGGGCCCGGGCCGGCATGCCCCTGGGCAACTTCAAGTACTACATGATCATGGCGACGGAGGGTTACCAGAGCAGCGGCAACTCCAACATCACGGTGCGCTGACGATGGGAACCACACCACCGTCCCCGCTCCGCGCCCTGCTCACGAGGCTGACCGTCCTCACGACGGCCGCGGCCGCCGCCCTCACGGCCACCACCACGACAACCGCCACCGCCACCCCGTCCCGGGCCGAGGCCTGCACCGGATACGTCGGCCTCACCTTCGACGACGGCCCGTCCGGCAACACGACCGGGCTGCTCGACGCACTCCGCCGGAACGGGTTGCGGGCCACGATGTTCAACCAGGGCCAGAACGCCGCCGCCAACCCGTCCCTGGTCCGGGCCCAGGTGTCCGCCGGCATGTGGATCGGCAACCACAGCTACACCCACCCGCACCTGACCGGCCTGAGCCAGGCCCAGATCGACTCCGAGATCTCCCGGACCCAGCAGGCCATCGCCAACGCGGGAGGCGGCACACCGAAACTGTTCCGCCCCCCGTACGGCGAGACCAACGCGACGGTGAAGTCGGTCGCGGCCCGCCACGGCCTGACCCAGATCATCTGGGACGTCGACTCCCGGGACTGGAACGGCGCGAGCACCGAGGCGATCGTCCAGGCCGCCGCCCGCCTCACCAACGGCCAGACCATCCTCATGCACGACTGGTCCGCCAACAGCCTCGCGGCGATCCCCCGCATCGCCCAGGGGCTGGCGGCCCGGGGCCTGTGCGCGGGGATGATCTCCCCGCAGACGGGGCGCGCGGTGGCCCCCGGCTGAGCGAACGGCGCGATGGCCTCCAGGGGCCATCGCGCCACCCGGGCAGGACCGGACCGCACGGCCCGTTGTCAGTGCCTGCTCCTACGATGCGGCGCATGCCTGAATGGATGCATGTGCCCGGCCCGGTCCTGGAATCCGGCCGGCACGACGACGTGAATCTCGTGCTCGCGCGCGGGATGACACCGGACACGCTGGCCGAGGGGTTGCGCGGGCTGCAGCGGGAGCCGCTGGTGAGCGGGGAGGCCGACGGGTGGGTGTGGGTCGTCCACGACATGTTCAACGCCGAGGTCGAGGACTACGACCCCGTGCCCTACGGGCAGATCTGCGCGGGCGCCGAGCTCGTCGTGTTCGTGACCGAGCCGTGCAGCGCGAAGGCGCACCCGCCGCATTTCGAGTACTACCGGGACGGGCGGCTGATCACCTGGTTCAGCTTCGAGGACCTGACGCAGCGGCTGGGGGACAACCCCGACTACCTGTCCGCCGAGTTGCTGGCCGCGAACCTGATCGGGCCGGACGCCGAGTGCGCGGAGGCGGACGACGCCCGGCACGACTGCTTCGACCACCACTACGAGGACCACGACCGCATCGTCCGGGCGGTCGCCGGCTTCTTCGACCTGCCCTCGCCGCCGCTGTCCCCGGAGGTGACGGACCGATGACCTGGCTCGCGCCCGCCGCCTTCCTCACGTTCTGCCGGGGGATCCCCCTGGCCGACCTCACCGGCTTCTTCGGCGAGGAGGGCCTGCCGCCCACGGCCTCCGGCACGGCGGACGGCTGGGCCTGGCTGACGCACCACCCGGACACCACCCCCGACGGCGGCGCCGTCCAGCAACTCGGCCAGTACATCACCGGCTTCCGGTACCAGGACCGCGTGCGCGACCAGAGCCACGTCGACATGGTGTTCCTGGCGTCCACGCCCGCCTGCTCGTGCGGCGACCGGTACGCGGTGCCCCACTGCTCCGAGCACCCGTACCAGTTCGCCTACAGCCGCGGCGGCTTCGCCGTGTCGCTCTTCAACGTCGGTGCGCGGCGCGAGTCCCGCCGCTTCGGCAGCCAGGCCGACCTGTTCATACGGCAGTTCCTGGAGCAGGGGATCGTGGGCCGCGCCACCCGCTACGACACCGACCCGGACTTCAACCCGGACGGCACCCACACGATCCGCGTCATCGCCGAGCACTTCGGGCTGCCCACCGCACCCCTCGGGAGGGGAGGCGAGTAGGGCGCCCTACTTGAGTACACGTGCTCATGACGACCCCGCCCCACCCGCGTGACCATGGCCGTATGAAGACACGGGGAATGCTGTCGGCCGGGGTCGCGCTCGTTCTCGGGGCGCCGGTCGCCGCCTGGGGACTGATGGGTCAGCAGAACTACGACGGGCTGCCGGCCGGCGAACTCGACCACGCCTTCCAGCCGTGGGACATCGGCGACGGTGTGGCCGCCGGCGTCGGGGGCCTCGCACTGGTGCTGGCTGGGGTCGGTGCCGCGGTGCTCGTACGGAGTGCGCGGCGGGGCGCGATGGACCGGCGGTGGTGGGGGGTCCTCGGGCCGCTGGTGGTCGTCGGGCTGATGGCCGGTGTGGGGTGGCGGATCCTGACCGCGGGGGTCGTCGGGGCCAACATCGGAGCCGGGCTGCTGCTCATGTTCGGTACGCCGGTCGCCGCCGGGCTCGTCCTGTGGGCGCTGGGGCGGGGCATCTGGCTGGCGACGCGGCGGCCGGGCAACGACAGCGGGTCCGCCGGCCGGCGCCTGGGCGGTTTCGCCTCGGGCGGGGTGTGACGGGCGCGGCCGCGCTCCCGCGTGGCCGCGTGGCCGAAACCCCACGCCGGCCCGGTGGCGGGACCGGACAACATCCGCGTCCGGCCGGAGAGTTCACCTAGGTTGGTGGACGGTCCCCCTTCCCCACCCCCAGGAGGCCCCGCCGTGCCCGACGACAGCCTGCGTGCCCGTATCGACACGTCCAAGCCGCACTCCGCCCGCTTCTGGAACTACTTCGTCGGCGGCAAGGACAACTACGAGGTCGACCGGGAGATCGGCGACCAGATCAAGTCGATCTTCCCGGGCCTGGTCGACGTGGCGGTCACGAGCCGCCGGTTCCTGGGACGGGCCGTCCGGTACCTGGCCGTGGAGCAGGGCGTGCGGCAGTTCCTGGACGTCGGCACCGGGCTGCCGACCGCCGACAACACGCACGAGGTCGCCCAGCGCGTGGCACCGGACTCCCGGATCGTGTACGTCGACAACGACCCCATCGTGCTGGCCCACGCCCATGCCCTGCTCACCAGCACGCCGGAGGGCAGGACCGCCTATCTGGACGCCGACCTGTACGACCCGGAGGCGGTCCTGAAGGCCGCCGCGGGCACGCTCGACCTGTCCCGGCCGGTCGGTCTGATGATCCTCAACACGCTGGGGCATGTCGCCGACCACGAGCAGGCGCGGGAGCTGGTGCGGCGGCTGATGGCCGGACTGCCGTCCGGCAGTCACCTGGTGATCAGCGACAGCACCGCGACGAGTGAGGGCATGATCGCCGCGTCCGAGGCCTACAACGCGAGCGGGGCCGTGCCGTACCACGTCCGTCCGGTCGCCGAGATCGCCGGGTTCTTCGACGGGCTGGAGCTGGCGGAGCCGGGAGTGGTACGGGTGCCTCAGTGGCGGCCGGAGCCCGCCGATGCCGACGCCGCCGGTGTGGACGCGTACTGCGGCGTGGGCCGGAAGCCGTAGGGATCCGTTGCCTCTGACGTGCGGCGCCGTGGGGGCTGGTCACGCAGTTCCCCGCGCCCCTGATGATCCCCCACGCGATAATCAGGACATGTCCGCACCCCCCGCCCCCGAGCCGGTTCGGCGGCTCGTCGGTGATCTTCTCGCGGTGGGTGAGGCGTACGGCCTCGTCCTCGCGGGCGGATACGCCGTGCTGGCGCACGGGCTGGTGCGGCGGGGCGGCCGGGACGTGGACCTCGCCACCGAGCACCCCGCCGGGATGGACGACATCGCCGACACCGTCCGGACGGGCCTGGTGGCGCGTGGCCGGCTCGTGCGGACGCTGGAGAGCGATCCGCTGTCCGCCCAGTTCCTCGTCACCGACGCGGCGACCGGTGAGGAGTACGAGGTCGGCCTCCACAAGGAGGTGCTGTGGCGTCCGCCGGTGACGACCGAGCTCGGGCCGGCGCTCTCCCTCGACGACCTGGTCGGCACCCGCGTGCGGGACCTGGCCGACCGCGGACTCGCCCGCGACCTGGTCGACGTCCACGCCGCCTCCGCCCGCTGGAGCCACCCGGAACTGGAGGAACTCGGCCGCCGGCACACCCCCGAGCCCTTCGACCTCACCGACCTCCAGGCCCGGCTGACCGGCACGGACTGGCTCGACGACAGCGCGTTCACCGCCCAGGGCCTCGACGCCGAGGCCGTCGCCGGGCTCCGCCGCTGGGCCCAGGAGTGGGCCGACGACATCGCCGAACGGCTCATCGAGGGCGGTGCCCCCGAGGAGAGCACCCCGGACGAGGAGTGACCCGCGCGGGGACTGACCGGTCGGTACTCTGACCCGATGGGGAAAGGGGCAACCGGGCCGGTGGGGGTGGTCGCCGCACTCGTACGGGCGGCGTTCCTGGTCGACGGGGTGTACGCGGAGGCCGGCCGGACATACGGGCTGACACCCCAGCAGGGGCAGCTGCTCTGCGTGCTGATGCCGCAGCCGTACGGCATGGGCGAGCTGGGCGAGATGCTCGGGCTGGCGAAGTCGAGCCTGACCGGGCTGGTGGACCGGACGGTGCGGCGCGGACTGGTGCGGCGGGAGGCCGACCCGCGCGACGGACGAGCCGTGCGGGTGGCGCTGACGCGGGAGGGCGCCGCGCTCGCCGAGAAGTTCCACGACGAGACCTGCCGCCGGATGGAGGCCCTGCCGTCCGGGCTCACCGGCGCCGAACGGGAGCGGCTGGCCGTCCTGCTGTCACGGGTCGTGGCCGACAACGAGGTTCCCGAGGTGTTCGTGGAGGCCGAGCGGCGGACCGGCGACCGCAGCGGCTCACTGTCCTGACACCGCCGCCATCGCCCCCCGCTCCCGCCGTGCCGCCGCCATCAGCGCCAGCGTCACCCCGGCCGACACCGTCGCCATCGCCGTCATCGCCCCCGCCGGAGAGGTCAGTTGGGCCAGCGAGCCCGCCAGTGTCGCCGCCACGCCCTGCATCGTGAGCATGCCGGCCGAGTGCAGGCCCAGGGCGTGGCCCGTCAGAGCGTCGGGCGTCAGGGCCACCAGGCGCTCCTGCTGGACGAGGCTCGCGCCGAAGCCGACCGAGGCCAGGGTGACGGCGGCTGCCGCCAGCGGAAGGGGCGGGTGCAGGAGGAAGGGCACGTACGGGGTGGCCAGGAGCAGCAGGAGCGGGAAGCCCAGGCGGGGGCGCAGGCGCGGTGGGACCAGGCGGCCCACCAGGACGTCCCCGGCCAGCATGCCGAGCGCCGCGCAGGCGAACAGGGTGCCGGCGGAGTCGGGGGCGTAGGAGACGTAGAGGGATTCGCAGCCGACGACCAGGCCGTTGGGGATCCAGAGGGCCAGATACGCCTGGCGGCGGGGTGCGGACGACCAGAGCAGGGCGTTGGCGCGCCACGTCGCCGACACCGAGGGGCGGCCGGCCGCACGGGGTGGGCGGCCGGTCAGGCCGAGGCGGACGACCGCGGCCGCCAGAAGGTAGAGGGCGGCCGATGCCAGCAGGGAGATCCGCGGGGACAGCAGGGCCACGAGCGCGCCACCGGTCGCGTATCCGGCGATCTGCATGAGGCCGCTCATCATGTTGAACACCGAGCGGCCCAGCAGATAGCCGTCCTTGGAGAGGATCTCGTTCAGCAGGCCCCAGCGCACTCCCCCGCCCACCGACTTCGCCAGCCCCATGGCCAGGACGATCGCGAAGAGGGCCCAGATCGGTAAGCCGGGCAGGGCCAGGGCCGCCGTGCCGGCCGCGAAGAGGAGGGGCAGGGCCGTGAGGGCCGCGCGCGGGGACAGCCGGTCGGCCGCCGAGAGCAGGAGCGTCGCGCCCAGTACCTGCACCAGCGAGGAGCCGAACATGCTCACCGCGGACAGCAGCGGAGACTCGGTCGCCCGGTAGACCAGGGTGCCCAGCGCCAGTCCGCCCATCGTCTCGGCGACCGTCTGCGCCGACGCGGCCAGGAAGAACGGGGTGAACTCGGGGGTACGGAACAGTTCGCGGTAGCTGCGCATGCGGGGAGTCTCCGGCGGCCCGGATCGCGTGGTTATTGTTTCGCGCAGGTGCGAAACGTCGGGGGTGCGCGTGGGCTGGTGGCAGGTCAACGCCGACACCCTGGCGGCAAGCCGGTTCGTGCTCTCCCCGCTCGCCGAGACCTTCGCCTGCCTCCAGTTGCTGCACCGGGCCACACCCGCGCACCCGGGCGAACGGGCCTGGCTGCGCCACCACCTGCCCGGCTACCGGGCCCGGCTGGCCGCCGACCCCGTGACCGCGCTGCTCGTCCGCGCCGGTCTTGGCCGGTCCTGGATCGCCGACTTCCTCACGCCCACCCCGAGGGACCGGGAGACCTTCGAGGAAGGGGTGGCACGGGTGCGGGCGGCCCGCCCCGACGAGTCCCGCGCCCATCTGCGGACCTCCCTGGCCGCCCCGCTTCCCGCCGACCTGGACCGGGACGACCTCCCCGAGCGCGCGGCCGGTCTGCTCACGTACGTCTGGACCGAGACCGTACGGCCGGACTGGGACCGGCGCCGGCGGGTGCTGGAAGCGGACGTGGTCGCCCGTACCGCGCAGGTGAGCCGGGGCGGCTGGGCGGCGGCGCTGGACGCACTGCGGCCGGGCCGGACCCGGTGGCTGGGTGACAACCGGCTCCAGGTGAACCTGCACGAGTACCCGCCCCGCGAGATCTCCGGCGCCGAGCTCCTGTTCGTGCCGGTGACCCCGAAGACCGGCTGGGTGTCCTGGGAGGAGCCCGACCGGTACGCGGTGATCTACGCGTGCGCGGGCGTGCTCACCGACCCCGGCGGCCGGACCGTGCCCGCGAGCCTCGGCGCACTGCTCGGGGCCGCCCGGGCCGGTGTGCTCGTCCTCCTCGACTCCCCGCTGAGCACCAGCCAGTTGGTCGCCATGACCGGGCAGGGGCTCGGCTCGGTCGGCCGGCATCTGAGGGTGCTGCTGGACGCCGGGCTGGTCGAGCGGCGGCGGGCGGGCCGGTCCGTGCTGTACGCGCGGACGGCGGCGGGGCAGGTGCTGGTGGAGGCCGGAACCGGTCGGCCCGACACCCGCCGGAGTTAGCATCCGCTCATGACGACTGACAACGGTTCCTCTCCCCTCGACGTCGAGATCGCTGCCCTCCAGGGCGGTTCCGCCGACCTGTCCCAGTACGCGGGCAAGGCGGTACTGGTGGTGAACGTGGCCTCCAAGTGCGGCCTGACCCCGCAGTACAACGGGCTGGAGAAGCTCCACGAGCGCTATGCCGAGCGCGGCTTCACCGTCCTCGGCGTGCCCTGCAACCAGTTCCTCGGGCAGGAGCCCGGCAGCGCCGAGGAGATCGCGGAGTTCTGCTCGGCGACCTACGGCGTGACCTTCCCGATGACCGAGAAGGTCGAGGTCAACGGCGACGACCGGCACCCGCTGTACGAGCGCCTGACCGGCTTCGCCGACGCCGAGGGGCACAGCGGGGACATCCGCTGGAACTTCGAGAAGTTTCTGATCGGCCGGGACGGCACGGTCGTCGCCCGCTTCTCCCCGCAGACCGAGCCCGAGTCGGACGAGGTCGTGGCGGCGATCGAGGCACAGCTGGCCTGACATCCGCCCCGGTTGACCTTGCCCTTGGGGCAGGGTCGAGCCTCCTCGTCATCGGGCGGAAGAGCCGCCCGATGACGGAGGATGCCGTGGTGGACGCACCGGACCGTGACCTGCTCACCATCGGGGCGTTCGCCGCGCGCGCCCGGCTGTCGGCCAAGGCGCTGCGGCTGTACGACCGGCTGGGACTGCTGTCCCCGGCGTACGTCGACGAGGCCACCGGCTACCGCTACTACCGCGCCGGCCAGGTCGAACAGGCCCGGCTCGTGGCCCTGCTGCGGCAGCTGGACATGCCGCTCGCCCGGATCGCCGAGGTGGTCGCGGCGGGCGACGGGCCGACGGCGGCCGAACTGCTCGGCGCGTACTGGGCGGACGTCGAGGCGCGGGTGGCGGGGCAGCGGACGCTCGCCGCATACCTCCGTGGACGACTGTCGGGGAGGAGCTCCGAGATGTACGGGAAGTTCAAGGTCGAGACGGTGGACATGCCGGCGCAGATCGTGATCACCGAGAAGCGGCACACGCTGGCGGACGAGCTGCCCGCGTGGATCGGGGCGTCGCTGGGCCGCCTGGAGGCGGCGGCCCGGGAGTGCGGGGGCGTGGCCGGGGTGCCGTACGTCGCCTACCACGCCGAGGTGTCGATGGAGAGCGACGGCCCCGCCGAGGCGTGCGTGCCGGTCGCCGACGAGACGGCGGCGCGGGCATGGGCGCAGCGGCACGGGCGGGCCTGGGAAACGGCGGTGCGGGTGGAGCCGGCCCAGCGGCTGGCGTACACCAGGATCACCAAGGCGCAGGTGGCGCACCCGCAGATCCTGGCCGCGTTCGAAGCGGTGGAGGAGTGGATGGCGGCTCAGGGACTGACCCCGGCCGGACCGTGCCGGGAGCTGTACTTCGCGGACTGGGAGGCGGCGGGAGCCGAGGACCCGGTGTGTGACGTGGCGTTCCCCGTGAGCTGATCGCCCTCAGGAGCGCGCGGGCACAAGCGGAGCCCTCTCGGCAAGGACGGCGAAGCTGGTCGAGAGGGCTCTTTCGGTGGTGCTTGTGCTGTTGTCGAGCCGTGGCTCAGGCCTTGACCGAGGCCACGAAGGCGCTCCACGCGTCGGCGGGAAACGCCAGCTTGGGACCCTCGGGGACCTTGGTGTCCCCGAGTTCCAGGGCCTCTTCGACGGTCGACCTGACCATCACACAGGCGCCGTTGTTGTTGGTGTAGGAGGAGGTCGTCCACGTTTCCGTGGCGCCCAGACGAATTGCCATGTTCGCTCCGTAGCAGTTGCGTTTACGCCAACCCGTGCTGGTGGTTGGCGTGATCGACGCTACTCGCCAACATCCTCGTACGGAGCAGTCATTCACTCGACTGGATGGCATATTCCAGGGGAGACTTCCAGTCAGGCGTGTCAGGGGTGTAGCATCCCGCACTTTGCCGGACGGAAGGTCCCGCGCCACGGACCTGCGCCACGGACCTGCGCCGCGGACGGTCAGCGCGCGTACTCCTTCGCCCGGCGCTCGATGAGCTGCCGCGACTGGTCCACGTTCAGCGACTGCGCGCGCAGGTGCTCGTACATCACCGTGTACTTCTGCACGTCCAGCGGCTTCTCCAGGTACAGGTCGCTGGTGACGCCCTCGATGTACACCACGCTGGAGTCGGCCGCGTCGGCGAACTCCAGGATGGAGTACTGGCCGTTGATGCCGGCGTGCGCGCCGACCTCGAAGGGCAGCACCTGCACGGTGATGTGGGGCAGCTGCGACATCTCGATGAGGTGCTCCAGCTGCTCGCGCATCACCTGCCGGCTCCCCACGGTCCGGTGCAGGGACGCCTCGTCCAGGACCACCCACAGCCGCAGCGGGTCCGTCTCGGCGGTGATACGGCCCTGCCGGCGCAGCCGGACCTCGACGCGCTTGTCGTTGTCCGCCTCCGAGGCCTCGGGCGAGCCGCCCCGGATGATGGCCTCGGCGTACGCACGCGTCTGCAGCAGGCCGGTGATGATCTGGGGTTCGTAGACCCTGAGCGACTCGGCGTCCGTCTCCAGGCCGATGTAGACGCTGTAGGGGATGTCCCCGAAGGCATGCCACCAGCCCTGCTGGCGCGAATCCTTGGCCATCTGCATCAGCGAGTCGACGATCCGCTGGTCCTCGACCTCGTAGACCCCGCACAGGTCCCGCACGTCGCGCTGGCTGATGCTGCGCCGGCCGTTCTCCAGCCGGCTGATCTTCGACTGCGACACCAGCAGTCGCTCGGCGACCTCCTCGGCCGTCATGCCCTTGAGCTCACGGAGCCGGCGCAGCTCCTGGCCCAGCCGGCGCCGCCTGACGGTGGGATTGACATTGGACGCCACGGGACGTGCACCTCCGGCTGCGTGCCTCTACTTTGCGTATCTGCTGTTGAGCAGACTGCCACCAAGGTGCTTCCTACCGCTGGGAAACGGTGGATATGCGACGGGTACACGCCAGTTCGGACAGGACAGGGCACGCCGAGCGGGGCGGGGAGAGTGTGTGCTCTCCCCGCCCCGCTCGGACAGCGGCTCCCGTGACCGGGTTCTGGGGTGCTGCGTGGTGCTGTGGGTCCGCGGCTCAGTGGGCCACGGCGCGCGCCATGCTCCCGTGGCGCGGCTGCATCGGAACGCCTCGGGCGGGTTCCGCTGCGGACCTGGCTCCGCCGGCGGCCTGACGGCCGGACGGGGCCGGGCTGCGGCGCGGCTGCGCCGCCACGCCGTTCTGGACGTCCATCACGGCGTGCGCGACGAGACCGCCCATGGGGTCGTGCCTGATCAGGTCCCGCAGCCGGGACCGAGAGGAACGCCCCTCGTTGCCCGGATACAGGTGCTTGCCGAGGCCGACCGCGTGTGCCAGGGCGGCGAGCGCGGCGGTCCGCGGGTCCGGCGGTACGCCGGTGCGGATCGCCGAGTCCAGCCGGGCCTTGATCTCCCGGCTGATCTCCGTGTCCGTCGCCTGGTAGCGAGTCGTCGGCAGCACTCCGCACATCTGGCCCGCCACGGCATGCACCATGCCGCACCGCTCCAGATGCGAGAGGTAGGTCTGGCGGAGCCCGAGACGCGGCCCGCCAATCCAGTTCACTGCCCGCACGGGAGCGCCGCGCCTACGCAGCAACTCCAACGCGCAGTCCAACGTTGGATCTCCAGTCGGCCGTGGTACGACCACGGCGATACGATCCCCGTCTGGGGCTATCCGTCCGGCCAGCGCCAGCTCCACTAGCTGTGCTCCGGCCAGACCGAGGTCGAGCGACTGCGGCTGCGCAGTGGTACCCGTGGTCGGGTCCAATGCCAGCAACAGAAGCTCCTCCGGAAGTGTTCTGCGGCTCCTGCCCATCCATGCCTCCCCGCGTGGATGAATGACAGGGTGACCCCTCTCACATTGGTCTGTCGAGGGTGCGTGACCGGTTCGTAGTGGAACCAGTAGGTATGTCGTTCTCGTCTACCGAGTGGGTTCAGTGCGCGCACAGGACACTGGTACATGGTTCGGACAGCGCCGGAAGCGGTGTCACGGGCGGCGGTTCACGGTTCGGTACGCGCACGCGGGGAGTGCGGCGCGAGGAGGAGGCATCGGTGGCGGGCGAGTCCCCCGACAGGTCGAAGCAGCGCGAGTCGTCGGCAGAACCGACGTCGGGGAGCGCGAGTCCGGTTCCCGAGGCCAGGAGCGAGGCCCCACCCAAGCGCGATCCGCGCCTGGCGGTGGCCCGGGACACGGAGAGGTCCACGAAGCGCGGCGGCGCCGACACGGCGACCCGAGTGTTCTCCACCCGCACGGCGGAGAAGCCGACGGACACACCGGACGCGGAGCGAGCGGCTGACGCCGAGCGGGACGCGGACGACGCGGACGACGTGGACGACGAGGTGACGCCGGCTGAGGCCGAGCGGGACACCGGTGACACGGATCCGGCGGGTACGGCTGACGCCGAGCAGGACGCAGACGAGGCGGACTCGGCGGCGGACGCCGAGGAGGACGCCGGTGACGCCGAGGAGGACGAGAGCGACGCCGACGCCGCGGACACGGCTGACGCCGAGCAGGACGCGGACGAAGCGGACTCGGCGGCTGACACCGAGCAAGGTGTGAGCGGCGCGGGCACCGAGCGGGGCGCGGACAAGGCGGACTCGACGGCGGACGCCGAGCCGGACGACAGCGACGCCGAGCGGGACGAGAGCGACGCGGGCGTCGAGGAGACGGTGACGGACGCCGAGCCGAGCTCCGGTGACGTGGAGGCCGATGGCACGGCTGACGCCGAGCGGGACGCGGACGAGGCGGATTCGGCGGCTGACGCCGAGCAGGATGCCGGTGACGCCGAGCCGGACGAGAGCGACGCCGACGCCGCGGACACGGCTGACGCCGAGCGGGACGAGGGCGACGCGAGCGGCGCGGACTCGGCGGCTGACGCCGAGCCGGGCGAGAGTGACGCCGCCGCCAGTGACGGGCGGCTGCGGGACGCCGTGGCCGCGTGGGTCGCTTCCGCCGACCAGGACGAGGAGCCTGCGGCGGCCAAGGAGGCCGACAAGGACGCCGACAAGGGCTCTGAGAACGGCCAGGAGGCGGCTGAGAGGGCGGAAGAGGCCGCAGAGGCCGACACGGACGCCCAGAAGCCTGAGAAGCCCGCTGAGGCCGACGCGGACGCCCGGGAGGACTGGGAGACCGAAGACGCCGGCGACGGTGCCGAGGACGGTGCCAGGGACCGGGACGAAGAGGCCGACGAGCCGGAGGCGGACCGTTCCGCCACCGGCGACGCGGGCGATTCCGAGGCCGCCGAGTCCGACGACTCGGACACCGGCACCGGCACCGACACCGACAAGGGCGACGCCGCACCCCCCGTCGACCAGCCCACCGCCGTCTTCAAGGCCGTGCGGCCCCCGGTCGATCAGCCCACCACCATGCTCAAACTCGGCGGTGCCACCAAGGACGCGCCCGAGAAGGAAGCCGAGCGGACCAGCAAGTTCGTCGCGCTCAAGCCGCTGGACGACCCGTCGACACGGAAGCCGGCGTCCGGCGCACAGGCCGGACAGGCCGGACAGGCCGCCCCCGACGGACGGGCCACCCCGCCTGCACCGGCCCCCGCCGACGCCACCGCCGCCGTGCCCGCCGTCGGCCCGGAGCGGACCACCCAGCAGCCCCTGCCGCCCCGGCCGCCGCTGGATCTGCTGGCCGAGCTGACGAACACCCCGCCGCCGCCGGACACCCCGCTGCGGACGGCCATGCGCCGGGTGAAGATCTGGACGCCGCTGGTGCTGCTGCTGGTGGTCCTCATCGGCGTCGCGCAGAGCGTGCGCCCGCTGCCGGCGCCCACCCTGGACCTCACCGCCGAGGAGAGCTACACCTTCGAGGGCGGCAAGGTCGACATCCCCTGGCCCGCCAAGGGCCAGGCCGCGCTGGACGTGCAGGGCATCGGCTCGTTCGGGTCGTCCGGCGAGCAGAAGCCCGTGCCGATCGCGAGCGTCGCCAAGGTCATGACCGCCTATGTGATCCTGCGCGACCACCCGCTCAAGAGCGGTGAGGACGGGCCGAAGATCGAGATCGACCAGGCCGCCGAGGACCAGTCCGACGCCGGCCAGGAGTCCACCGTCGACGTCACCAAGGGCGACAAGATCAGCCAGCGGGAGGCCCTGGAGAGCATCCTCATCGCTTCCGCGAACAACGTGGCGCGCCTGCTCGCCCGCTGGGACGCGGGTTCCGAGAAGGCGTTCGTGGGCAAGATGAACGACGCCGCCGAGGACCTCGGCATGAAGAACACGACGTACACCGACCCGTCGGGCCTGAACAACACCACCGTGTCCACGGCCGTGGACCAGGTGAAGCTCGGCAAGGCGGCCATGGAGCAGCCCGCCTTCCGCGAGGTGGCCGCGATGATGTCGTACGTCGACTACAAGGGCACCAAGCACGACAACTGGAACCGCCTGGTCGGCTACAACGACGTCACCGGCATCAAGACCGGCACCACCACCTCGGCGCTCGGCAACCTCGTCTTCTCGGCGAGGAAGGACGTCGACGGCGAGATCCGCCGGATCGTCGGCGCCGTGGTGCGCCAGCCCGCCGGCGGCCCGGACAACACCATCCTGGGTGCCGCGCTGCACGAGGGCGACAAGCTGATCAAGGCCGCGCAGGGCGCGCTGGAGTCGGCGACGATCCTGAAGAAGGGCACGATCGTCGGCTACGCGGACGACGGTCTCGGCGGCCGTACGCCGGTCGCCGTCACCGAGGACGTCACGGCCGTCGGCTGGGCGGGCCTGTCGGTCAAGCTGACGTTCGCCGCGGACGAGCTGCCGCACACGGCGAAGGCCGGCACGAAGGTGGGCACGCTCACCGTCGGTGACGGCAGCGCCAGCGCGGTCAAGGTTCCGGTCGCCCTCCAGAAGGACCTCGTGGAGCCTGGCTTCGCGGACAAGCTCACCCGCCTCAGCTGAGAGCCGGGCCGGCTCGCCGGCCCGCAGCACCACACCCCGCCGGTAACGGCCCGTCCGGGCGCCGCCCGGCGGGGTGCGTGCTAGCGTCGCGGCGCGGCTGTGAACCGCTGACCAACGGGGCACGGCCGGGAAGAGAAGACGAGAACAGAAGACGGGACGACGGGGAGTGCCTTCGAGTGGCCACTGCGGAGCCGACACGCGCCGACGACGCCGATCCGGGCCCGGTATCCGCCGGCCCGCGAATACCCCTGCCCGCAGCCGGGGAAGGCGGCAGCCGGGACGGCCGTGAGGACCGGCTGCACACCCTCGTACTGACGCTGCGTGAGCGCATGCTGCGCCACCCGGTCCTGTCCGTCACGGGGCTCGCCGGACTGCTCCATGTCCTCTGGTTCTTCACGTTCGCGAACAGCGGCGGCGATCTGGCGGCGCAGGACGCCTGGGCCGAGTTCGTCGGCCGGCACCCGGACTCGGCGTACAACCTCGCCTGGTACGGCGGGATGCACCCGGTGTCGTACAGCGTGGTGTCGCCGTATCTGATGTCGGTGCTCGGCGTGCGGACGACGATGATGATCGCGGGGACGGTCTCGGCGGGGCTGCTGACCCTGCTCCTGCTGCGCAGCCGGTCCGTCCGCAATCCCCTGTGGGCGTCCATGGCGGGCGTGTTCGGGCTGTTCTGCAACGCGGTGTCCGGGCGGGTGACGTTCGGTCTGGGCATGATGTTCGCGCTCGGCGCGGTCGCGGTCGTGTTCTGCTGGCCGTACCGGTGGCGGTACAAGCGCTGGGCGAAGGCCCTGTCCGCGGCGCCGCTGGCCGCGCTGGCCACCATGGCGTCGCCGGTCGCGGGCCTGTTCGTGGGCCTGGTCGCGGTGGCGCTGTTCCTTCAGAAGCGGCGGCCGGGCGCGTGGGCGCTGGGGCTGGCGCCGAGTGCGGTGGTGGCGGTGTCGGCGTGGCTGTTCCCGTTCTCGGGGACGCAGCCGATGATGATCGGCTCGGTGCTGCTGCCGCTCGCGTTCTCGGTCCTCGTCTTCGTCCTGGTGCCGGAGGACTGGAAGACGGTCCGGCTGACGGCCGCGGTGTACGGGCTGGGTGTCGTGCTGGTGTGGCTGGTCAGCTCCCAGATCGGTTCGAACATCACGCGGCTGGCGATGCTGTTCGCCGGGGTGGCGCTGGTCGCCGCGCTGCCGTTCACGGTGCCGCGGAGCCGCAAGTGGTACGCGGCCGTCGTCGCGCTCGTCGGTTTCGCCGTGTGGATCGGCTTCAAGACGGTCGACGACATCGTGCACACGGCCCCGGCGGCGTCCTGGTCGCGCGAGCTGGCGCCGCTGGTGAACGAGTTGCAGGAGGTCGGCGCCGAGAAGGGCCGGGTGGAGGTCGTCCCCGCCCGCTCCCACCGCGAGGCCTCCGCGCTCGCCCCGTACGTCAACCTGGCCCGCGGCTGGAACCGGCAGGCCGACATGGAGCGCAACCCCCTCTTCTACGACGACACACTCAACTCGGCGAACTACCACGAGTGGCTGAAGCGCTGGGCGGTCCACTACGTGGTGCTGCCGAAGGACGAGCCGGACGGTGACGGAGGTCAGCGGGAGCGGGCGCTGGTGCGGCGCGGGCTGCCGTATCTGACCCAGGTCTGGGGCGATGCCAACTGGCAGCTGTTCAAGGTGACCGCCCCCACGCCCCTCGCCGAGCCGAACGCCGTCGTCGACCGGGCCGAGCAGGGCGAGATGATCCTGCGGGTGAAGAAGCCGGGCCGCATCCTGGTCCGCATCCCGTACTCCCCCTGGCTGAGCATCGTCGACGCGGAGGGCAAGAGCCTGAAGCCGCCCCAGGAGACGCAGGCCTCCAAGGAGCGTCCCGAGGACGAGCCGAAGACGTACGTCAACGTCAACGGCTGCCTGATGGAGACCGAGGAGGACGCCCACGGCGACAAGTGGACGGAGCTGCTGGCCCCCAAGGCGGGCACGTATCGTCTTGCGGCCCCGTACCAGCTGCCCAGGGGAACGCCCTGCCCGGAGGAACTGCGCTGACCCTCAGCGGAGCCGGTCCACGTGGGTGTCGGTGCCCGGCACGGTCGGGATGAACGGCGCCACCAGTTCCACTCTCCCCAGCCCCGACTCGGCCACCGCCGCGTCCAGGCCCGTGAAGCAGGGGTCCCAGCACTCCCTCGGGTCCGTCTGGAGGAACCACAGCAGGGTCAGCCGGGTGTCGACGCCCTCGACCTGCTTGACGTAGGTCATGCGGTCGCCGGGCAGCGGGGTCGGGCGGAAGACGGTCACCATCGCCGCCGGGGAGCCGGCGAGCCGCTTGGGCAGGTGGCGGGAGCGCAGCCACTCCAGCAGGTGCGGGCGCTGCTCGGGGGTGCCGGCCTCGACGACCTGGAGGACCAGGCCGGCGTAGGGGTGGTCGAGGGCGTGGACGTCGCGCGGGCCCGCCGCCCCGTCCCGGTAGACCGTCGCCTCGTGGTCCTGGAACGCGGTGAGGACGTGGGTGCGGTCGTGGTAGACGCGGCCGTCGCGGTTGAGGCGCTTGTTGATGGCGACCGTCCAGCGCATGTGGTCGTCGTAGCGGCCGGCGGTGATCCAGTACGTGGACAGGTAGCAGCCCGTGGTGACGGGCTGGGCGACCGCCGACTTCTCGGGGTAGCGCAGGAGTTGCAGGTCGTGGGTGGCCACCCAGCGGCGGCCGGCGTACATCCAGGGCATGGCCATCGCGCCGGCGTAGTAGTGGTCGTCCTCGTACCAGCGGTTGTAGGCGTACTCGTGGCCCGGGTGCGGTTCGACCATCGTGATCAGGGCGTGGCCGGGGTGGGTGCCGTAGGGGCCGACGGCGGCCAGTTCGGCGTACAGCTCGCTGCGGGTGTCGTCGCTCATGTCCTTCCCCTCTGTTGGCGGCTGGCTCATACTCTGACGCTCCGTCAGGTGATGCGCCAGGGTTCCGGGGAGGCTTCGATGTCGCTGCTCGTGGGGAAGACGGTCGTCGTGTCGGGGGTCGGGCCCGGGCTGGGGCGACAGGTGGCGGCGGCCGTCGTGCGGGACGGCGGGCGGGCCGTGCTCGGGGCCCGCACGGAGGCGAATCTGGCGAAGACGGCCGCCGAGCTCGATCCGGACGGGTCGCGCACGGCGTACCGGGCGACCGACATCACCGACGAGGCGCAGTGCGAGGCGCTGGCGGGGCTGGCGCGGGAGCGGTTCGGGCGGATCGACGCGGTGGTGCACGTGGCCGCGCTGGACGGCCACTTCGGTGGTCTGCAGGACGCGGACTTCGAGGCCTGGCGCTCGGTCCTGGACGTGAACCTGCTGGGCACGCTGCGGATGACCCGGGCCTGCCTGCCGTCGCTCGGACAAGGCGGCGGGTCCGTCGTGTTCATCGGGACGCAGTCGGCGGTGGCGGCTCCCTCGCAGGTGCGGCAGGCGGCGTACGCGGCGTCGAAGGGTGCGCTGACGAGCGCGATGTACTCGCTGGCGCGGGAGCTGGGCCCGTACCGGATCCGGGTCAACACCGTGCTGCCGGGCTGGATGTGGGGACCGGCGGTGCAGGGGTACGTGCGGTTCGCCGCCGGCCGGGAGGGCGTGTCGGAGGAAGAGGTACTGGGCAGGCTGACGGATCGGATGGCGCTGCCGGAACCGGCGACGGATGCGGACGTGGCGGACGCGGCGGTGTTCCTGGCCTCGGACCGCGCGCGGGCGATCACGGGCCAGTCGTTGCTGGTGAACGCGGGCGAGCTGATGCGCTGAGGGCGATTTCCAGCCAGACGGCACGGTGCGCGGGCGGTTCACGTACATAAACGCAAGTCATCTCACCGAACTTTTTTACGGTCTCTTGACCTTCCCCTTCCTTGCCGTGCGCACGTCACCGAACCCAGAGTTCACATGCCTGACCCTGGCGGCGCACCCGTGGAAGGGGACTCATGAACGGTCTCGACTGGGCCGTGCTCATCGGCTACTTCGCCGTGATGGTCGCGATCGGCGTCTGGTCGCACAAACGCGTGGACAACGTCAGCGACTTCTTCACCGCCGGCGGCAAGATGCCGTGGTGGCTCTCCGGCATCTCGCACCACATGTCGGGCTACAGCGCGGTGATGTTCACCGGGTACGCGGGCATCGCCTACACCTACGGCGTCACGTCCTTCGTCACCTGGTCCTTCCCGATCGCCCTCGGCATCGCCATCGGGTCGAAGCTGTTCGCCCCGCGCATCAACCGGCTCCGCTCCCGGCTTCATGTGGCCTCCCCGCTGGAGTACCTGAAGAACCGGTACGACCTGAAGACGCAGCAGGCGCTGGCCTGGTCCGGCATGCTGCTGAAGATCGTGGACGTGGGCGCGAAGTGGGCGGCGATCGCGACGCTGCTGTCCGTCTTCACGGGGATCTCCCTCAACCAGGGCATCCTCATCACCGGCGGCATCACGGCGATCTACTGCACGATCGGCGGCCTGTGGGCGGACGCGCTGACCGAACTCGGCCAGTTCATCATCCAGTTGCTGGCAGGCATCGCGATGTTCGTGGCGGTGTTCGTACGCCTCGACGACCACGGCGGCTTCTTCGGCGTCTGGGACTCCCCCGAGCTCCAGGGCCACGAGAAACCGCTGGTCGGCCCGTACGGCACGGTCTTCCTGCTGGCCTTCCTCTTCATCAAGCTCTTCGAGTACAACGGCGGCATGCTCAACCAGGCCCAGCGCTACATGGCCACGCCCAACGCCAAGGAGGCCGAGCGGTCAGCCCGCCTCTCGGCGATCCTCTGGCTGGTCTGGCCGCTGGTGCTGTTCTTCCCCATGTGGATGTCCCCGCTGCTGGTCGAGTCGCAGAAGACCGACGGCTCCGACTCCTACGCCCTGATGACCGAACAGCTCCTCCCCCACGGTCTGCTGGGCCTGGTCATCGTCGGCTTCTTCTCGCACACCATGGCCATGTGCTCCTCGGACGCCAACGCCATCGCGGCCGTGTTCACCCGGGACTGCGCGCCGGTGATCTGGGCACGGGCCCGGGCCTGGAACCAGAGCCAGGGCCTGCGGGTCGCCCGGGTCGCGACGGTCGTCTTCCTCGGTCTGTCCATGGCGGCGGCGACGCAGGTCCACTCCCCCGCGTTCAAGGACATCATCACGGTCGTCATCAAGTGGGTGGCCGGTCTGATGGGCCCGATGGCGATCCCGATGATGCTGGGCCTGCTGCGGGCGTTCCGCCGCTCCGGCCCGACGGCGGCCCTCGTCAGCTGGTCGATGGGCCTGCTCGCCTTCTGGCTGGTGAACTACCCGATCCACTGGAACGTCGAGGGCGGCGTGCCGCTCCAGTACCAGGTGTCGATCCCGCTGGCGGTGTCGCTGGTCCTCTACATCCTCGTCGGCTACATCAAGCCGGAGGACACCCCGGAGCGGCTGGCGCTCATCGAGAAGATCAACACGGACGGCGACGGTGCGGCGTCGGCCGCGATCCCGACGCCGGCCGAGCCGGCGGACGGCGTGGTGGGGGCGGCGCGCAAGGAGTAGCGCGGAGTACGTACGCCAGGAGGGGCGGCCGGTCCTGCGGCGCGGTCGCCCTGCGGCGGGGCGCTGACGGTCCGGCTGTGGGGAGCTGCGGGTCCGTTGTGGCTGGTCGCGCAGTTCCCCGCGCCCCTGGTGAAGAGGCGCTTCGCGCCCTTCACGATGCCCCGGCCGCCGGCGCCCGGGGCTCACGTACACCCGCCGGAGCTGCGCCGTCTCGCCCGAGGGGAACCGGGGCCCGGATTCACGCCCGGGGATACCGCGCCAGCCACCCCGGCGACGCGCCCGCCGGGCTGTGCAGGGCCGGGCCCTGGGTCATCTCCATGGCGAAGTCGTCGGCCAGTTCCAGCATCGTGGGACGGCCCTCCAGCTCGGCCAGCCAGGCCGGAGGGAGGGCCGTCTCGCCGTGCAGGGCGCCGAGCAGCGCGCCCGTCAGCGCGCCGGTGGCGGCGGAGGGGCCGTCGTGGTTCACGGCGAGGGTCAGTCCGTGCCGGACGTCGGCGGCGACGAGGGCGCAGTACACGGCGGCACCGACGAGGCTCTCCGCCGTCCCGGCCCCGCACAGTTCCGCCACGCGCTCCGGCCCGGGCAGCCCCTGCCGTACGGCACCCAGCGCGTGTTGGAGCGCGTCCGACACGGGCTGGTGCCCGGGCCGGGCGGCCAGCAGCGCGAAGCCGCGCTGCACGGCGCCGTCGAGACTCTCCCCGAGGGCGAGCGCGTGCACGATCACTGCGTACGCGCCCGCCGCGAGATACGCCGTGGGGTGGCCGTGGGTCTGCGCCGCGCACTCCACCGCGAGCTGGACGACGAGCTGCGGCTCCCAGCCCACGAGCAGCCCGAAGGGGGCGGACCGGGCGGCGGCCTCGGGCCCGAGCTCACCGGGGTTCTTGGGCGCCTCGGGCGTCCCCATGGTCGCGTCGGCGAGTCCGAGGAGCAGCGCCTTGCTCGGGTCCCTGCGCGCGTACAGCCACTCCTCTCGCGCGAGCCACCCGTCGTCCTTGCGCCGCAGGTCGGGTCCCCAGTCCCGCTGGGTGGCGGCCCAGCGCAGGTAGGCCCGGTGCAGGTCGGTGGGCGGGTGCCAGGCGCCGGTGTCCCGCCGCACCTGGGCCCGGATCAGCCCGTCGACGGAGAAGAGGGTGAGCTGGGTGAGATGGGTGACGGCGCCGCGTCTGCCGTAGGCGGGAGCCAGATCGACCAGCCCCTCCGCCCCGTACGCCTCCCTGATCCCGTCGATGCCCAGCCCGTCCACGGGCGCGCCCAGCGCGTCCCCGACGGCCAGCCCGAGCAACGTGCCGCGCACCCGGCTGCGAAAGTCCTGCTGCTCCGTACGCCCCCAGACGGCACCGGCAGTCGCACCCACCTTGACCTCCCAGGGACCGTCCATACGTACGACAGCTCAGCACTGTAATCGAACGGGGACGGCGGGCCGCCCGCAGTGCGTTCACTTTCCATCTATTGCAACGACCTCTCTCGGGTCGTTGCTTTGATTTCCAAGCCGTTGCAACGATTATGAGGCGATGACCTGTAGCTATCACATCTTCGCGCAACGAAGTCATTGCCTAATCGGCGAACGCAACGTAGCTTTTCCATTGTTCGAAACAACGAGCCAGAGGAGAGCACGATGCAGAAGTTCGACACCCCCGCCCCGGTCGCCGCCGTCCTTGACATCCCCGCCGGACGTGTCCAGTTCATCGCCGCGGACCGCGCCGACACCACCGTCGAGGTGCTGCCCGCCGACGCTTCCAAGGGCCGCGACACCAAGGCCGCCGAGCAGACCGCCGTCACCTACGCCGACGGTGTCCTGCGGATCAGGGCCTCGGCCGCCGCCGGCCGGCTCCTCGGCCCCTCCGGGGCGGTGGAGGTCACCGTTCGGCTGCCCGCAGGCTCCCGCGTCGAGGCCAGGGCCGACAGCGCCGAGCTGCGTGGCGTCGGGCGGCTCGGCGACATCGTCTTCGAGGGCGCGTACCGCAGCATCAAGATCGACGAGGCCGCGAGCGTCCGGCTCACCGCGAGCGACGGTGACGTCGAGGTCGGCCGGCTGGGCGGCCCGGCGGAGATCAGCACCGAGAGGGGCGACATCCGGATCGCCGAGGCCCTGGGCGGCACGGTCGTGCTGCGCACACAGTCCGGTGACATCTCGGTCGTCGCAGCCGCCGGCGTCTCGGCCGCCCTGGACGCGGACACCGGCTACGGCCGCGTCAGCAACTCCCTCAAGAACGACGGCACCACCGCACTTGGCATCCGCGCCACCACCGCGCACGGCGACATCACCGCCCGCAGCCTCTGAACGAACAGCGCCAGAACCGTCCGACCGAGCCCATCACCAGGGGGAAACATGACGAAGAACAGCACGCCCGCGACCGGTTCGACCTGGACCGGCATGGTGCCGGTCGACGACACGGCCCTGGCCGTCACCGACACCGGCGGGCCCGGGATCCCGGTGATCTACCTCAACGGCCAGTTCGCCACCCAGGGGTACTGGCGGCGGGTCATCGCCGAACTGGGGCCAGGGTGGCGGCACATCACCTACGACGAGCGGGCCCGCGGCAAGTCGAAGCGTTCGGCGGACTACTCCTTCGAGGCCGCCGTCCGGGATGTCGACGCCGTTCTCGCGGCCCGGGGCGTGGACCGGGCACTGGTGGTCAGCTGGTCCTACGGAGCGGTCGTCGCGGCGCACTGGGCCCACCGGAACCCGGAGCGTGCCATGGGGGCGGTCCTGGTCGACGGCGCGTTCCCCTACGACTGGCTGGACGAGGCCACGGAGCAGCGCATCCGGAAGCTGTTCCGGCGCCTGGGCTGGTTCATGCCGCTGCTGCGCCCGACGGGCCTGACCCCGCGGATGACCGCCGCGCAGCAGGCCGAGAGCAACATCGAGCTCGGCAGGCTGTCGCGGGAGCGGGAGCTGGGGCCCGTGCTGGGCGGCATCACGGTCCCGGTGCGGTACGTGGTCGCTTCGGGTACGTCCTTCGGCAGCCGCGGTGACGAGCAGGAACGGATCCGCACCGGCCTCGACGCGGTGACGGCCCAGAACCCCAACGTCCGGATCGCCGCGAAGGTCGCCAGCAATCACGGCGCGATCCTCAAGAAGGACTTCCGGGCCATCGCCGATGCCACCCGCGAGGTCGCCGACCTCCACCACGGGGAGCACTGATCATCATCGCCGTCCGGATCGACCGCGTCCGTCCCGCGCAGGGTCCCCAGTGCCTCGCGCGGGACGTGTCACGTACCGGGGTCCTCGCTCGGATCCGCGAAGTCACGCAGCAGGGCGTCGGCATCCTGGGAAGAACGCAGCCGCACTCCGGGGTCTCCCGTCACGCCCAGATCGCGGCGCATCGCTTCCCTCATCGCAGCTATCAGTGCCCAGATGTCATGCTGCGCCTCGGCGGCCGACCGCGTGCTCTCGCCAGGGCGTGGGTTGCCCTGCTCCAGGCGTTTGACCTGTCCGTAGACCCTGGTAAGAGCGCCGTTCACCTCGCCGGCCGGGGCGATCACCGTGTCAGGCGCGATCATCAGCGCCTCTGACCAGCGATCCCGGTGGGCGTCCTTGGCGGCTTCCAGCACCTGTATGTCCTCGTCGCCGGGCGCACGGTCGCGCAGGACGTACAGATGGCGGCTCAGCGCCGTGCAGAACTGCCGTGCCTCGCGGTGCAGTTCCGAATAGCAGCGCCGCCGCAGCTCCCGATTCTCGCGGGCCTCCTGGATGGCCTGGGTCATCTCCAGCTCACGCCTCTTGGCCCTCTCGGCACCCTGCTGGGTGAGCAACGCGCCCCCGAGCGTGCCCGCCACACCGGCCACGGCTATCAAGACCGCCCCAACATCCATGGGATCACCCTAGATCGGTGGCATCGCACAAGTCCCTGTGTGTCATGGGCAGTTCTGCCCATACCGTCTTGCCGTGGGCCGGGGCCTCCACCACGCCCCAGCGGTTCGCGTACGCCTGGACGATGCGCAAGCCGTGTCCGCCCTCCGCGTCCTGCTCCGCCCGGGCCGGGAGGCGCGGGACCCGGTCGCCCCGGGCGTCGGTCACCTCGATACGGAGCGTGCGATCGGCGCGTAGCGTCAGTCGCAGCCGGAAGTCCCTGCCCAGGACCCGGCCATGCAGTACGGCGTTGGACGCCAGCTCCGCCACGACCTGCGCGGCAGCCTCGTACGGCTCGCCCCAGTCGTCGAGTTGGCGTTCGGTGAGCAGCCGGGCCAGTCGAGCACCTCTTCGAGTAGCGGACAGCTGCACCGCGAAGTGACGGGTGGGGGCGGTGATTTGGGCGGGGGATTTCCGGCTCATGTCACCCAGCGTGGCCGCACCTCCCTACCCTGAACAGCAACGACCCCGGTACGGAGAGTGACTGTCCGGACGCGTGGCGGGGTCGTACGGCTCGTACGTCAGGAGGGGAAGGCGTGGAGGACGAGGAAGCGGCGGCCGTGCTCAGGACGGTCGGGCGGCAGATCAAGATGTGGCGCGAGGCCGCGGGGTTGACGCAGCCGGAGCTGGGTTCGGCCATCGGGTACGGCGAGGAGATGGTTTCGTCCGTGGAGCGGGCGAGACGGATTCCCAAGCCGGACTTCCTGGACAAGGCCGACGAGGCGCTTGGGGCCGGGGGCAAGATCTCGGCGATGAAGAAGGATGTGGAGGAGGCCCGGTATCCGAAGACCGTGCGGGACCTGACGAAGCTGGAGGACCAGGCAGTCGAGCTAGGGGCCTACGCGGCTCTGCACATCCACGGGCTGTTGCAGACACCGGAGTACGCCCAGGCGTTGTACGCGATGCGGCGGCCCGCCTACACCGAGGACGAGATCGAGCGTCACGTGGCCGCGCGCATGGCACGGAAGGTCGTCTTCGATCGGGTTCCCCGCCCGCTGGTCACCTTTGTCCAGGAAGAGATGACACTGCGGCGCCCCTTCGGGGGCAAGATGGTTCTGCGCCGACAGCTCGAACACCTGTTGGAGGTAGCGGAGTTGCGGCACGTCGAGATTCAAGTAGTACCCACGGACCGGGAGGACCACGCGGCTGTAATGGGCTCGTTCAGGCTGCTGAAGCTCAAGGACGGCAAGGCGCTCGGTCACACGGAGAGCCAGCTGTACGACCGCGTGATCAGCGACCCAAAAGACGTACAGGTTCTCGATATGCGCTATGGCATGATCCGGGCGCAGGCCCTCTCGCCTCGCGAGTCACTGGCCTTCATCGAAAAAGTGCTGGGAGAAGAGACATGACGCCCACCCCACTGACGTGGATCAAGAGCAGCTACAGCGGAAACGACGGCCCCGATTGCGTCGAGGTCGCCATATCCCCCACCCCCCACTCCACGATCCACATCCGCGACTCCAAGAACAAGGACGCCGCCCGCCTGGCATTTACCGACGGTGCCTGGTCCGAATTCCTGGAGTTCGCTGTGAGGCGCTGAGTCTCAGTCCTGGGCGGGGGCCGCTTCCTCGGCGACGCTGTCGTCCTCTTCGGCCTCCGCTCGCTCCTTCTTCAGAGCGAGTTCCCGGGCCAAGGCCTCCGAGTAGAGCCTCATTTCCGCTTCTTTGCGCTCGTCGAACACCGATGCCTCCTTTGCATGCAGGGGTGTTGAGGCTCCCAAAAAAACTCGACCAGACCACAAGCCTCTTGGCTCAAAGGCTACCCCGCCGCCACTCAATAGGTCACCGTCGAATTACATTCACACACAGGTAATTCGCACGCCGTTCACTCGGCGAGGATGGACCCGAGTACCGCACAGTCGGTATCCGAAAGGCGTTCCAGTGCCCCGGAGTCCAGTTCGCGGACGCTTTCCACATCGGCCCGTGCCTCGCCGAACCTCCCCATGAGCGCCTGCACCACCGCCCGGCGGCACAACGCCCAGACGTACCCCGGCCGGAGTTCCACCGCCCGGTTCAGGTCGGCGAGGGCCTCCGTGTGGTGGCCGAGGGCGGTGTGGGACGCGCCCCGGCTGGCGTAGGCCGAGGCGTAGGCGGGGTCCAGGGACAGCGCACGGTCGAAGTCGGCGACAGCCTCCTCGTCGCGGCCCTGGGCACGCAGCGCGTCGCCGCGTTCGCAGCGGGCCCAGGGCCAGTCGGGGCTCAGGGCGAGGGCGTGGTCGAGGTCGGACAGTTGGCGTCGGGGGTCGGCCAGCGCGCGCCAGACCCGGGCGCGGCGGGCGAGCGCCCAGGCGTAGTCCGGCTTGAGGTCCAGGGCCCGGCCCAGGTCGCTCAGGGCGGCGTCCAGGTCTCCGCGGCGTTCGTGCGTGGCTCCCCGGGACGCCCAGGCGAACTCGTTGGCCGCATCGAGGCGGATCGCTTCGCTCAGGTCCCGGACGGCCTCGGCGTCGTGCCGGGCGAGCCGGTGGTGTTCGCCGCGCAGGGCGACGTACCAGGAGTTGTGCGGCTCCAGCGCGACGGCCCGGTCAAGGTCGGCGATCGCGGCCTCGTCGTCGCCCAGCTCCCTGCGGATTCCGGCCCGGTGACGGTAGGCGACGGCCAGTTCCGGATCCAGGGCGACGGCCCGGTCGTACTCGGCGAGGGCCTGCGGGTACGCGGCCCGGCCGCGCAGCTCGTCACCCCGTACGGCCCGGGCCCGGGCCTGAGTGGGCGTGTCGAGCACCGCGCGGCGCAGGAGCAGGCCGAGTGCGGTGAGGACGCCCTCCGCGTCGAGGGCCGCCGTCAGGTCGGTGCCCCACTCGGCCACCGCCGCCGTGTCCGCGTCGTGTCCGGCGTCCACCAGCGCACGCGCCCACTGCGCGGCCACGCCCGCACCGGCGTCGCAGGCGTGGACGAAGTCCCGCAGCGCCTGCGGCAGGGCGTCCCGTTCACCGGCGCAGAGGAGGTGGTACACCTCGGCCAGGCGCAGGTTCCGCCACGTCTCGTCGGACCACGGCTCGGCCCCGCCGGCCTCGGTCTCCTCCCGCCAGCCGCCGAACGTCCGCGCCAGGTGCCGCTGCCGTTCGGCCCACCCGCGCGGCGACCGGCTGCGCTGCGCGCGCAGCATCGGTGCCCGTACGACGTCGTGGTAGCGCAGGCCTCCCCCGCCGCGCTCGACGACGAACGGCATGCCCCGCAACCACGCGTAGAGGGGCTCCAGTTGGTCCTGGGGGCAGTCGGTGACGGCCCGGAACACGTCCGCGTCCAGCCATCTCGGCAGCGCGCAGGCCAGTGCGGCCGCGCGTCGTGCCGGGTCCCGCTCCCACCTCAGGAAGCGTTCCACCGCCGTGGCGCTCGGATCGCCCACGTCGTCCGGGTCGGTGGGGCGGGATTCGGCGAGGGTGGAGACCAGGACGGGGAGCCCGCCGCTGAGGCGCAGCACCTCCTCGACGACCGGTTCGGCGGTCACGCCCTTGCCGGCGAGCAGGCCGCGGGCCTCCGTCTCGGTGAAGGGGGACAGCGCGACGTCCGTCACGAAGTCCGTCAGACCGCCCCACAGGGCCGTGTCCAGGGGGCGCTGGCCCGCCGTGACCACGACGGCCGTGGCCGGCATGGCGCCGTAGCGGTCGGTGACCATCGCCTGGTGCAGCCAGCGGTCCAGGTAGGGGGCCGTCCGCTCGTACGTGTCGAGGAAGAGGGCGATCCAGGGAGCCGAGGCGGCGGCGGCCTCCGTGAGCTCGCGCAGGAGCACCGGTGTGAGCACCTGCTCCGGGGCGAGGACCAGCCGCACGTCCTCGTGGTCGCGGAAGCGAGCCAGCACGCTCTCCCGGAACCGGTCCACTCCGCCCGCGAGTTCCTCGGAATCGAGCAGGCCCGCGAGGGGGCCGACCACCGGGACCATCCCCAGCGCGACCGTCCCGGCCCGGGCCACGATCCTGCCGCCCGCCGAGGGACCCGCGTCCTCCGCCTGCGCGTCCAGGGCGGCGAGCGCGGCCAGTTCGGCCTCGTGTCTGCGTTCGTCGTGGGCGGCGAGCATGCGGTTGAGTTCTTTCAACCGGCGGCCCTGCACGGTGAACTGACGGCTGATCTCCGCCATCACCTCCGGCACGCTGCCGGCGCTGTCGTCCACGTACGCGGTCAGCGCGCCCTGTTCGCGGGCGATCTGCTCCAACTCCCGCAGGAGGAAGGTCTTTCCGACGCCCGCGTTGCCGTGGACGTGGAAGCGGAAGCGGTGGCGTTCGTCCTGCGGAGGAGTGCCGAAGTTCGCGCGGAACAAGGCCCGTTCAGCGGCCCGGCCGACGAAACCGGCCCGGGTCCGCTGCCGTATCAGGTCCTGCATCGAAGGTCTGGCCTGCGCCATCCGTACGTCCCCTCGCCTCGCCCGTCCGGCTACCACCGTCATTGTGTCGCGTCGGCCGCCGCCGCTCGGGAAGAATGATCGCCATGGCCACCTCCCCAACCTCACGCCGCGGCGCGCTGCCTCTGGCCGCCGCCCTGCTCACCGCCTCGGTCGCGCTCTACATGGCGCTGGTCGCGTTCGGGAACATCACCGACTTCGGCACCAACCAGCAGTTCGTCCGCCATGTTCTCGCCATGGACACCACGTTCAAGGACGAGGACCTGATGTGGCGGGCCGTCACCAGTACGGCACTTCAGGACACCGCCTACGTCCTGATCATCGTCTGGGAGACCGTCGCCGCGCTCGTCCTCATATACGGGACCTGGCTGTGGGCCAGACGGGACCAGCAGCAGGCGCGGCGGATGTCCACCTACGGGCTGCTGATGGTGCTGCTGCTGTTCGGGGCCGGGTTCATCGCGATCGGCGGTGAGTGGTTCTCGATGTGGCAGTCGAAGAGCTGGAACGGGCTGGACGCCGCGACCCGTGTGTTCCTGTTCAGCGGGCTCGTGCTGATCGTCAACCACTTGCCGTCCAAGCAGTCGGACCCGGCTGCCTGACCCCTGCCCCTACTTGACCACGGTCACCGTCGTGCCGACCGTGCCGAACGCCCACAGTGCCGTGCCGTCCGCCTTCCGCATCCGGACCCCGCCCGTCTTGGCGCCGGAGTCGGCGGGCGGCGGCGAGGCGCCGTCGACCGCGTTGGAGAACGCGACGGAGACGCCGGACTTCGCGGCGAAGTACATGATGTGCTCGATGCGGACGCCGTCCGAGCCGGTCGTGGCCTCGGTGCGGGACGAGACCGTGTAGGTGCCCGGGTCGGGGCTGACCGTGCCCGGCCACACGGCGAACGTACGGCGGGTCGCCTCGCTCGCGTCGACCAGCCACACCCGCTTCTCGGCCAGGGAGTAGACGATGCGCCGGCCGGTGCCGGAGCCGTCGGGCACCCTCGCCGGGGCCGAAGCCGAGGGCGTGGGTTCCGCCGACGCGGAGGCGCTCGGCTTGGCCGAGGTGGCGGCGGGCTGGGGGCCCTGGTCCGCCTGCACGGCCAGGACCGTCACCGCGGCTATCGCTCCCACGGTCAGCCCGGTCGCCCAGGCCCACGAAGGAAGTCGGGCAGGCACGGGCACGCATCTCCTCAGTCACGGGACCCCGCGGAGCGGGGGTTCCGATCATCGTACTGCGAGCCCGTCGCTCCCCAGGCGGTTCAGGGGCCGTCCACGGTCTTGCGGACCGGCACGGGGCCGGTGCCGGCTCCGTGGGCGGTGTAGAGCGGGGTGCGGACGGGGGCCGGGTAGGAGAGGTGCACCAGCCGGGTCTGCTCCTGCCGCATGTGGGTGAGCGACTCGAGGATGTAGCCCACGAGCAGGACGAGCGCGGCGATGGTCATGATCGCGGCGGCGAGGATCGCCGTGGGGACGCGGGGCACCGTGCCCGTGCGGACGAAGTCGGCGATGACGGGGGTGCCGAGGACGACCGAGATCAGGGCCAGGACGCCGGCGATCACGGTGTGGACGAGGGAGGGGCGCTCCCGGCGGGCCAGGTCGAGGATGACCCGCAGGATGCGCCAGCCGTCCCGGTAGGTGCGCAGTTTGCTCTCGCCGCCGGCGGGGCGGACCCGGTAGTTCACGAGCACCTCCGCCGTGGGCAGGCGCAGGTGGAGGGCGTGGATCGTCATCTCGGTCTCGGTCTCGAACTCCCGGGCCAGCGCCGGGAAGGACTTCACGAAGCGGCGCGAGAAGACCCGGTAGCCGCTGAGCATGTCGGTCACGTCGTTGCCGAACAGGGACCGCACGGCCCCGGTGAGCACCTTGTTGCCGACCGCGTGTCCGGTCCGGTAGGCGCCGTCGTCCGTCACCCGGCGGGCGCCGACGACCTGGTCGTAGGGCCCTTCGAAGAGCAGGTCCACCATGTCCCGGGCGCGCGAGGCGTCGTAGGTGTCGTCGCCGTCGATGATGAGCAGGGCGTCGGCGTCGACGTCGGCGAAGGCGCGGCGGATGACGTTGCCCTTGCCCTTGCGGGGCTCCTGCCGGACGATCGCGCCCGCCGCGCGGGCGACCTCCACGGTGCGGTCGGTGGAGGCGTTGTCGTAGACGTAGACGACGGCCTCGGGGAGGGCCGCGCGCAGGTCGCGGACCACCTTGCCGACGGCCGCCTCCTCGTTGTGGCACGGCACGACACACGCGATCGTCGGTTCCACAACCACTCCCCACTCCTCATCCGAGCATCCGAGCATCCGAGCATGCGAGCCGGTGCCAAATAGTCACATATGGGGGAAATCATGCGGTATGAGCGCGTCCATGAGGTGAGGGCGCGCCGGGTGGCTACTCTCGCTTTGTGCCGGTTCTCACCTCTGTGACACGTTCGGTCCGTGATGCCGTCCGGGGTATCTGGCGTGAGGCCGCGAAGTTCTCCGTCGTCGGGGCGCTGGCCTTCGTCGTGGACAACGGCGGCTACAACCTGCTGGTCTTCGGCCTGCCCGGCGGCGCCCGGGGTGGGCCGATGGGGAGCTCTCCCGTCCAGGCGTCCGTCGTCGCGACGAGTGCGGCCGCGCTCTTCAGCTGGGCCGGGAACCGCTACTGGACCTACCGCCACCAGCACCGCGAGCAGGTCTCCCGCGAACTGGGCCTGTTCCTCGTCGCGAACGGCGTCGGACTCGCCATCACCGCGGGCACGGTCTTCGCGTCCCGGCAACTGCTCGGGCTCGACTCGGCGCTCAGCGACAACACCGCCCGCATCCTCGGCTGGGCGCTCGCGACCCTGTTCCGCTTCTACGCCTACCGGCGCTACGTCTTCGTCGCACCCTGAGCCGTGGGCCGTCAGCGACCCGCTAGCATCCGGCATATGGGACAAATGCCATGGCTGCCGCGTGAGCAGCGCTGGGTCTGGGGGCTGGCCGCCGTCGCCGCGGTCTGCTGCCTGGGCACGATCCTCGTGTTCGCCCCCGGCTACCTGAGTCCCGACAGCCTCGACCAGCTCCGGCAGGCCGAGGGGAAGACGCCCCTGACCGACTGGCACCCGCCCGTACTGAGCCTGGTGTGGCGTGCGCTCATCGCGGTGACCGGCTCGATCACGTCCATGCTCGTCCTCCAGGCCGTTCTCTTCTGGGGAGCGCTCTGGGTGCTGGCCTGGTGCGTCTGGGAGCTGACCGCGAGCCGCGGCGGTTCGCTCGCCGTACTCGGCCTCGGTCTGGCTCCCTTCGTGCTGACGTTCGTCGGGGTGGTGTGGAAGGACGTCCACGCGGCGGTCGCGCTGCTCGCCGCGTGCGCGGTCGCGCTCACCGGGCTGCGGCTGCGGGACGACCGGCCTCCTCGTCCCGCCGTGCGGTGGGGGCTGCTCTGGCTGGGCGTGCTGTTCCTCGCATACGCCATGCTGGTGCGCAAGAACGCCTTCTTCGCCGCGCTCCCCGTCTTCGTCATGCTGGTCCTCGCCCTGTGGCGCGCCCCCGGACGCCGTACGTGGGTGACGTGCACGGCGGCGCTCGTGGCCGCCCTGGTCGTACCGAGCGCCGCCATCTCCCTGTTCGCGGGGCCTCTCGGGACGAAACAGGAAGCACAGATCATGCTCGACGACCTGGTCCACGTACTGACGGTGGACGAGCTCCGGACGGCGGACGTGCCACGCGACCTCAGGGACCGGCTCGTGGCGTCGGCGCAGGAGTGCGAGCGCGTCGGGGCCCTGTCGGACGCCTACTGGGCCTGCTACGAACGCCCCGCGGACGGGCTGCGCGGGGACTCGGGCGAGATCACGTCCCTGTGGCTGCGCGAGATGAGCGGGCATGTGCCGGACTATCTCCAGTACCGGCTGCGGCTCTTCACGACCCTGCTGTTCGAGACCGACGACCCGTACAAAGCGGGGATCAGCCGCAACGACATGGGCCTCGAGGTGGCACATCCCCGGCTGGAGGACATGCTCGGCACATACGTCAACGGCATGGTGACGGACGTGCGGTGGCTGTTCCGCGGATGGTTCTGGCTCGCCGTCGCGCTGGTGCTGGCCATCCGCCCGGGCAAGGGCCGGTTCTCCATGCCGGTCCGGGCACTGGGCATCAGCTCGGCGGCCTACATCCTCGGCTATCTGCCGATCATGCCCGCGACGGACTTCCGCTACGTCTACTGGCCGGCGATCGCCTGCACGCTCGGCCTGCTCCTGCTCTGGCTGGGCCGGGGCACGGCTCTCCCACCGCCGAACAGCCCCGGCGCCGCGCCCGACCGTGCCGTGACGGCACAGCAGCCGGCGGACGCCGGGGGCCGGTAGGTCCCGGCCGGTGGCTCAGTCCAGCACCGGCAGCAGTTCCGGCAGATGCCCGTCCGACGCCTCCGCCGCCCGCTGCCGCTCCTGGGGGACCTCCCCGTACAGGGTGTTCCGGGGCTTCGCCGGGCGGCCCGCGGCGTCGGCCACCGCGATGAGGTCCTTGACCGACTTGTACGAGCCGTAGGAGGAGCCCGCCATGCGGGAGATGGTCTCCTCCATGAGCGTCCCGCCGAGGTCGTTGGCGCCCGAGCGGAGCATCTCGGCCGCGCCCTCGGTGCCCAGCTTCACCCAGCTGGTCTGGATGTTGGGGATGTACGGGTGCAGCAGCAGCCGGGCCATGGCCGTGACCGCGCGGTTGTCCCGCATGGTCGGGCCGGGGCGGGCGATGCCCGCCAGGTACACGGGCGCGTTGGTGTGCACGAACGGCAGCGTCACGAACTCGGTGAAGCCGCCGGTGCGCTGCTGGATGCCGGCCAGGGTGCGCAGATGCCCGAGCCAGTGCCGGGGCTGGTCGACATGCCCGTACATCATCGTCGAGGACGAGCGGATGCCCAGCTCGTGGGCCGTCGTCACGACGTCGATCCAATCGGCCGCGGGCAGCTTGCCCTTGGTCAGGATCCAGCGGACCTCGTCGTCGAGGATCTCGGCGGCCGTGCCCGGGATGGTGTCCAGGCCGGCCTCCTTGGCGGCGGTCAGCCACTCCCGGATCGACATGCCGGTGCGGGTCGCGCCGTTGACGACCTCCATCGGCGAGAAGGCGTGCACATGCATGCCGGGCACGCGTTCCTTCACCGCCCGCGCGATGTCGAAGTACGCCGTGCCGGGCAGGTCCGGGTGGATGCCGCCCTGCATGCAGACCTCCACCGCGCCGACGTCCCAGGCCTGCTGGGCCCGGTCGGCGACCTGGTCCAGGGACAGGGTGTAGGCGTCGGCGTCGGTGCGGCGCTGGGCGAAGGCGCAGAACCGGCAGCCCGTGTAGCAGACGTTGGTGAAGTTGATGTTGCGGGTCACGATGTAGGTGACGTCGTCACCGACGGCCGACTTGCGTACGTCGTCGGCGACCCGCGCGAGGGCGTCCAGGGCCTGGCCGTCCGCGTGCAGCAGGGCCAGCGCCTCGTCATCGGTGAGCTTCGTGGGGTCGTCGGCCGCCGTGCGCAGGGCCTGCCGTACGTCGGTGTCGATGCGCTCGGGGGCCATGCCCGGGGCGGCCGCCTCGCGCAGGGCGCCCCAGTCGCCGTACACCTCGTCGAAGTCGTCCCGGCGGTCGGAGGTGCGGCCCTCGCTGTCGATCGAGGAGTGCAGGTCCGTGCGGCCGGACGCCACGAAGACCTCCTCCGGCTCCTGCCACGGCAGGCCCTCGGGCAGGGCCTCCGGGCGCGCGAGCCCGGTCTCCGGGTCGGCCAGCGCCGCCACGTGCGGGCGCAGCCGCGGGTCCAGCCAGGGCTCGCCGCGCCGGACGAACTCCGGGTACACGCACAGCCGTTCGCGCAGCTCGAACCCGGCGGCCCGGGACTTCTCGGCGAGCTGCTCGATCTGCGGCCAGGGCCGCTCGGGGTTGACGTGGTCGATGGTCAGCGGGGACACCCCGCCCCAGTCGTCGATGCCGGCGCCGATCAGCCGCTCGTACTCGTCGTCGACGAGGTTGGGCGGGGCCTGGATGCAGCCGCTCGGGCCCATGAGGAGTCGGGCGACGGCCACCGTGGCGACCAGTTCGTCCAGTTCCGCGTCGGGCATGCCGCGCATCGCGGTGTCCGGCTTGGCGCGGAAGTTCTGGATGATCAGCTCCTGGACGCCGTGGTAGGCCCGGGAGACCTTCCGCAGCGCGAACAGGGACTCGGCGCGCTCCTCGTAGGTCTCGCCGATGCCTATGAGCAGCCCGGAGGTGAAGGGGACGGAGGAGCGCCCGGCGTCCTCGAGCACCCGCAGGCGGACAGCCGGTTCCTTGTCGGGGGAGCCGTAGTGGGGGCCGCCCGGCTCCGACCAGAGGCGGGTCGCGGTCGTCTCCAGCATCATGCCCATGCTGGGCGCGACGGGCTTGAGCCGCTGGAAGTCGGTCCAGGACATGACGCCCGGGTTCAGATGGGGCAGCAGGCCCGTCTCCTCCAGGATGCGGATGGAGATGGCGCGGACGTAGGCGATGGTGTCGTCGTAGCCGTGCGCGTCGAGCCACTCGCGCGCCTCCGGCCAGCGGTCCTCGGGCTTGTCGCCGAGGGTGATGAGGGCTTCCTTGCAGCCCAGGGCCGCGCCCTTGCGGGCGATGTCCAGCACCTCGTCGGGGGACATGAACATCCCGTGGCCCTCCCGGCGCAGCTTGCCGGGGACGGTGACGAACGTGCAGTAGTGGCACTTGTCCCGGCACAGCCGGGTCAGCGGGATGAAGACGCTCTTGGAGTACGTGATGACGCCGGGCCGGCCGGCCGCCTCGAGCCCCGCGTCCCGCACCCGGGCGGCCGAGGCCGCCAGGTCCTCCAGGTGCGCACCCCGGGCCTGGAGCAGGACGGCCGCCTCGGCGACGTCGAGGGAGACGCCGTCCCTGGCCCGTTTCAGGGCGCGACGCATGGAGTTCTCGGTGGGGCCGGTTCCGGAGGTCGCGGAAGTCGTCATCCTTCGAGCATACGATCGCGCTGATCAACTCGGCCGGACCCCGTCAGTGGAAGGCCAGCCACCCGATGCCCAGAGCGGACACGAGACCGCTGAGGGCCACGGCGAAGGGCCTGTTGCGGTGCTGCAGGCCGAACCAGACCAGCGCGGCGGTCACGAGCACGGCCGATGTGCCGATGGAGCCGCGCAACAGCCCTTGGCTGTAGCCGTATTCGGTGAAATGCCGCGCGAGCCACGATAACCAGGCAAGCCTCATGACGCCGTGCTCTCCCCCTGTGTGCGGGCCGAGTGGTCAGCTCGGCGAGTTGTCAGCGAGTTGTCAGGTACCTGGAAGATATCGCGTGAGCCCGTCGAGTGCCTTCAGCACCTCCGCCTCCCCCGCCGGCGGCAGTTGCGCCACGACCTCCTCGATGCCCAGGTCCGCGTAGTGCGCGAGCTTGCCCGGGGTGGGGTGGACGGCGTACGGGACCACGTGCAGGGCCTCGGGATCGCGGCCCGCGTCGGTCCACGCGGCGCGCAGCAGCGGCAGGGACTCGGCCAGACCGCGCCCGCCGATGGGCAGCCAGCCGTCGGCGTACTCGCAGATGTGAGCGAACAGCTTCGGCCCCGCCGCCCCGCCGAGGAGCGTGCGCGGGCCGACGACCGGGCCGCGCGGCTTGCGGACCGGCTTGGGGTACGCGTCACTGGCCCGGACGCCGCCGAACTCCCCCTCGTACGCGACCGGTTCCTGTGACCACAGCGCCCGCATCAGCGCCATCCGGTCCCGCACCAGCTCACGCCGGGTGCGCCACGTCACGCCGTGGTCGGCGGCCTCCTCGACGTTCCAGCCGAAGCCGACCCCGAGCGTGAACCGGCCGCCGGACAGGTGATCGACGGTCGCGACCTGCTTGGCCAGGTCGATCGGGTCGTGCTGGGCGACGAGCGTGATGCCCGTGCCGAGCCCGAGCCGCTCGGTGACGGCGGCGGCCTGGCCGAGCGCCACGAAGGGGTCGAGCGTACGGCCGTACTCGCGCGGCAGCTCGCCGCCCGCCGGGTACGGGGTGGTCCGCTCGACGGGGATGTGCGTGTGCTCGGGCAGATACAGCCCGGCGAAACCACGGTCCTCCAGCTCGCGTGCGAGCCGGGTCGGAGTGATCGTCTCGTCGGTGAGGAAGATCGTCACGGCGATGCGCATGAGTCATCTGTACCTGAGGGGCGCGTGACTGTCGATACCGACCGGTCGGCATCACCAGGTGCAGGTGCCGACGCGCCGTTGTTCGGCTGTTTCCCGCCCCCGGATTCCCTTCCCTTGCACGCCGGTTCACGGCTCAATACAAGGATTGCACCGCACCACCCCCGCACCACCCATGCCATGTCAGCGGACGACACTGGGGAGCAGCAGCATGTGCGAGGACCACCACGGCGGGCTCGGCCGGCGCGCTCTGTTCGTGACGGGAGCGGCCGCCGCGCTTACGTTGGGAAGCGTGAGCTTCGCTTCAGCGGCCGACGGGGAGCAGGAGAGCAGAACGGTGCGCGGCACCCTGCCGCCCGGCTCCCCCGACTTCGTGTACGTGCCCGTCGAGATCCCGGCCGGTGTCCGGGAGCTCAAGGTCGCCTACAGCTACGACCGCCCGTCCGTCCCGGCCGGCACGACCGGCAACGCCCTCGACATCGGCATCTTCGACGACCGCGGCACCGAGCTCGGCGGCCGGGGCTTCCGGGGCTGGTCGGGCGGGGCGCGCACGGAGTTCTTCATCCGCGCGGACGAGGCGACGCCGGGCTACCTCCCGGGCCCGGTGCGCGAGGGCACCTGGCACATCGCGCTCGGCCCGTACACGGTCGCCCCGCAGGGCCTGTCGTACGAGATCACGATCACGCTGACGTACGGCGAGCCGGGTGAGACCGCCCGGCCGGTGTACCCGCCGGACCGGGCCAGGGGCCGGGGCCGTGCCTGGTACCGGGGCGACTGCCACCTGCACTCCTGGTACTCCGACGGCCGCCGCACCCCCGCCGAGATCGGGGCACTGGCGCGGGCGGCGGGCCTGGACTTCATCAACTCCTCCGAGCACAACACGCACTCCGCGCACGCCCACTGGTCGGACGTGGCCGGGGACGACCTGCTGGTCATGCTGGGCGAGGAGGTCACCACGCGCAACGGCCACGTGGTGGCGCTCGGCACCGACCCGGGCACCTTCGTCGACTGGCGCTACCGGGCCCGCGACAACCGCTTCGGCCGTTTCGCCGGCCGGATCCGCCGCGCCGGAGGCCTGGTCGTCCCGGCCCACCCGCACGCCACGTGCGTAGGCTGCAACTGGAAGTTCGGCTTCGGCGAGGCGGACGCGGTCGAGGTGTGGAACGGCCCCTACACGCCCGACGACGAGGTGACCCTCGCCGACTGGGACAGCATGCTGGTGGCGTCCGTACGGGACGGGCGCGACTGGATCCCGGCGATGGGCAGCAGCGACGCCCACCGCGACCCGGACGCCGTCGGGCACCCGCAGACGGTCGTCCTGGCCGACGACCTGACCCGGCAGGCCATCCAGGAGGGCATCCGGGCGGGACGGTCGTACGTCGCCGAGTCCGCCAAGGTCGACCTGTCGTTCCGGGCGTCCGGCGGGCGCGGCGCCCACGCGGGCATCGGCGAGCGGTTGCGGGTGGACCGCGACACCCCGGTCACCGTCCGCCTGGAGGTCACGGGCGCCCCGCGCTGCACGGTCCGCTTCGTCACCGACCAGGGCGCGCTGCACACCAGCGCCCCGCTGCCGGTGTCCGGCTCGGGTGCCGTCGAGTGGCGGACGACGCCGTCGTACGCGGCGTACGTACGGGCGGAACTGCGGCACGAGGCGGCGGCGGGGCCGGTGCCGGGGGTGCTGGCCGCGTTCACGAACCCGATCTTTCTCGGGCGTCAGTGAGACCTACGGCCCGCACAGCCCCGCTCACCACGCCGCCGTTCCGCCCCCGCACTCGGCCCACAGCAGTTTGCCGCCCTTCGACGCGCCCAGCTCGCGGAGCACCGACGCGCCCCACGCGTCCGCGCAGGCCCGGACCAGGGGGAGGCCGCGGCCGTGCTCGGCGTCTGGTGGGGGCGCCGGGGATCCTCCGTTCGAGAAGCCGGGCGGGACACGAGGGTCTGTGTCCCATACGGCCACACGGAGCCGGCCGGGCTCCGCCGAGCGGACGCGGAGGGCGTACGGCCCCTTGGTGTGGCAGTGCGAGTTCGCCAGCAGTTCGGCGGCCAGGAGTTCCGCCGTCGGGACGAGTTCGGGCATCTCGTGAGCGGCGAGAATGAGTCTGAGGGTGCCGCGCGCGATGCCGGGTGCGCGTGGATCGTGCGGCAGGTGCAGGGTGTAGTTCCAGGACGGGGATACGGTGGCCATCGGAAGTCTCCGGTTGCTGAGGGGAGTTGGGGTCTTGCCTACGGTGCCCGGGAATGAAGATAGGGGCTCTGCAAAGCTGCTTTGCGAGCTTTCGAAGAATCTCGGCGTTATCCCCCTCGTGTGAGTGACAAGCACCGGCACGTCCAGTAGGAGGAGGTCTCATGACGCCAAGGCCCGCGCCAACGGCCCGACGCGTCCGGCTCGCGACCGAACTGCGCAAACTCCGCGAGCGGGCCGGCCTGACCTCGACCGAGGCCGCACAGATGCTCGGCACCAGCTCGGGTCAACTCAGCAACGTCGAGTCGGCCAGGTTCGGAGTGAGCCCGGACCGGGTCCGGGCCATGGCGAACGTGTACTCGTGTACGAACCAGCCCTACATCGACGCCCTGGTGGACATGGCCGGTGAGAAGACACGCGGCTGGTGGTGGGACTCGTACCGCGAGGTGCTTCCGTCGGGGCTCCTCACCCTCGCCGAGCTGGAGCATCACGCATCGGCCATCCGTACCGCCTTCACCTCGCACATCCCCGGCATGCTCCAGACCACCGAGCACGCCCGGGAGATCTTCAGTCAGGCGATCCCGACTCCCACCCCGCCGGAGGTGGAGCACCGCGTGTCGCACCGCATCAAACGCCAGGACGTGGTGTTCCGCGAGAACCCGAATCCGTACAGCACCGTCATCCACGAAGCCGCCCTGCACATGCGGGTCGGGGGCCGACGGGTGGCCCGCGAGCAGCTCAAGCATCTGATCGGCATGAGCGAGCGGGAGCACATCACCCTTCGGGTACTTCCCTTCGACGTGGGGGCGTTCCCGGGATCAGGCCAGTCCATCAACTACCTCTGCGGTCCCGTACCGGAGCTGGACACCGTACAACTGGACCAGTTTCACGGTCCCGTACTGCTCGACGCCGAGGCACATTTGGAGAGGTACCGACGACTCCTGGACGTCGTCGAGGCCGCCGCGCTCAGACCCGAGAAGTCCCGGGACCTGATCCACGCCATCGCCCAGAACCTGTGAAGGAGCCGGTATGCCCACGCACCACTGGCAGAAGTCGTCTCACTGCCAAGAAGGGGAGGCCTGCGTCCACATATCCGTCAGCCCCGACTCCGTCCACATAACCGACCGCCCCGACCCGCCCCAAGTCGTCATCACCACCAGCCACACCGCGTTCCGCGCCCTGCTCTCCTACGCTCGGTCGGCCAAGACCGCCGCGTGATCCGAGGGCAGAGCTTCGCGCCAAGGAGACCCCCGACGATGTCCCGCCTCGCCGATCTGAGATTCCGGGCCGCCACGGCCTTCCAGCGCCGGGTCAACCCGCTCATGCGGCGCCTTCCCCTCCAGTCCGTCCTGGAGACGAAGGGCCGTGTCTCGGGCCTGCCCCGCCGCACCCCGGTGGGCGGTCGCCGCGTCGGTGAATCCTTCTGGCTGGTGTCGGAGTTCGGGGAACGGTCGCAGTACGTGCGCAACATCAAGGCCGATCCGCGGGTGCGGGTGCGGATCCGGGGGCGGTGGCACACGGGCGTCGCGCATCTGCTGCCGGACGACGATCCGGTGGCGCGGCTGCGGCGGCTGCCGAGGGTCAACGGGCTGGGGGTCCGGGCGTTCGGGACGGATCTGCTGACCGTGCGCGTGGATCTGACGGACTGACCACCCCCTGGCGCGCGGCCCTCACCCCGGCCACACGATCGCCTGCACCTCGCTGTACGCGTGCAGGGCGTACGAGCCGACGTCCCTGCCGACGCCGCTCTTCTTGAAGCCGCCGAAGGGGGCCTCCATGTTGCGGCCCACGGTGTTGACGCCGACGCCGCCTGCCCGCAGGCGCCGGGCCAGCCGGAAGGCCCTGGCCACGTCGCCCGACCAGACGTAGTCGATGAGGCCGTAGTCGGTGTCGTTGGCCAGGGCCACGCCCTCCTCCTCGTCCTCGAAGGGGATGACGACCACCACCGGGCCGAAGATCTCCTCGCGGGCCACACGCATGTCGTTGGTGCAGTCGGCGAGGAGGGTCGGGGTGACGTAGAAGCCGGTCGGCAGGGCGGGGCGGTTGCCGCCCGTGACGACCGTCGCGCCTTCCTTCCGGCCGAGTTCGACGTACGACTCCACCCGGTCCCGGTGCGCCGCCGAGATCACCGGACCGACCACCGTGTCCGGCTCGCGGGGGTCTCCCACCTTCAATCGGCGTGCGTACGCGGCCAGTTGCTCGACCAGGCGGTCGTAGATGCCCCGCTGCGCCAGCACCCGGGTCGGTGCCGTGCAGATCTGGCCGCTGTAGAAGGAGAAGGTCGTGCCGATGCCGGAGACCGCCGAGCCGAGGTCGGCGTCGTCGAGGACGATCGCCGCGCCCTTTCCGCCCAGCTCCATCAACTGCCGCTTCATGCCGCGCCCGCACACCTCGGCGATGCGCTGCCCGACCGCCGTGGAGCCGGTGAAGCTGACCATGTCGACGTCCGCCGACGCCACGGCCGCCTCACCGACCTCGGTATGCGCACCGCTGACCACGTTGACCACCCCCGGCGGCGCACCCGCCGCCTCCAGCGCCTCCGCCATCCGGTACACCGACAGAGGGTCCTGGGGCGCCGGCTTCACCACGACCGTGTTGCCCATCGCCAGGGCCGGGGCGATCTTGCCCGCCGGGTTGGCCCAGGGGTTGTTGTACGAGGTGATGCAGGTGACGACCCCGACCGGCTGGCGTACGGCGAGTGCGCCCATGACGCCCGCCCGCCCCATCGGCCCGGCCTCGTTGATCTGCGGCGGGATCGCCCACTCGGCGGGCTCCACGCGCGCGTAGCGCCGGAAGCGGGCGGCGGCGACCCCGACCTGCATGGCGCGTGCGGTGCCGGTGGTCGCGCCCGTCTCCGCCCGGGCCAGCTCGGCGTACGGCACGAGACGGTCCCGGATGATGTCCGCGGCGCGGGCGAGGACCGCGGCCCGCTCCTCCACGGGCGTGGCCGACCACGGCCCGAAGGCCTCGCGGGCCGCGGCGCAGGCCGCGTGCACCTGACCCCGCGAGGCCTCCGGCGCCCACCCGACGGTCTGCTCGGTCGCCGGGTCGATCACCTCGTAGTGGCCGCCGTCCGGCTCCACCCAGGAGCCGCCGACGAAGAGCGACTGCCGTGCCGTCACCTCGTGCTCACCGTCGCCGTGTCCCGGCCGGAGCGCAGCACCCGCCCCGGCACGGCACCCGTGACCACGTCGTCCCGGATCGCCGCGACCCCGTTGACCCACACGGCCCGCACGCCCAGCGCACGGGAGTCCAGCCGTGGGCTGTCGCCCGGCAGGTCGTGCACCAGGGTGGCCGGGCCCGCGCCGATCCGCTCCGGGTCGAACAGGACGAGGTCGGCGTGCCAGCCCTCCCGCACCTGCCCCCGCTCGCGCAGACCGAAGAGCCGGGCCGGATCGTCGGTCAGCATCTTCACGGCCTGCTCCAGACCGACCAGCTTCCGGCCGCGCAGACAGTCCCCGAGGAACCGGGTCGTGTACGGCGCCCCGCACATCCGGTCCAGGTGCGCGCCCGCGTCGGACCCGCCGAGCAGCACGTCCTCGTGCCGCCAGGTCTCCGCCCGCAGCGCCCAGGACGCCGGGTCGTTGTCGGGCGGCATCGGCCACAGCACCGTGCGCAGCCCGTCGTTGGCGCAGATCTCCACCAGGCAAGCGAAGGGTTCCTGCCCGCGCTCCTCGGCGATGTCCTCGACCACCCGGCCGGTCAGCCCGGCGTTCGCCTCGCTGTAGGTGTCGCCGATGACGTACCGCCCGAAGTTCGCCAGCCGCCGGAAAACGCCCGCCTCCTTGGACCGGGCACGCCGCAGCATCCCGTCCCGTACGTCCGGGTCACGGAGCTTCTCGATCCGCTCGGGCACGGGCAGCCCGAGAATCGGCCCCCACCCGGGGATGAGGTTCAGCGCGCAGAAGGTGCCCAGCGACATGTTCATCGGCGTGAGGATCGGCATGGTGAGCGCCACGACCCGGCCGCCCGCCTTCCGCGCCTGCTCGCTCGCCAGGAGCTGCCGGGGCACCCGTTCCGGCACGGCCGCGTCGATGGTCAGGACGTTCCAGTTCAGCGGCCGCCCCGCCACCGCGCTCATCTCCACGAACAGGTCGATCTCGGCGTCGCTGAACTGATCCAGACAGCCCGCGACGATCGCCTCGATCTGCGTGCCCTCGTGCTCCCCGACGGCCCGCGACAGCGCCAGCAGCTCGGCCGGCCCGGCGTGCCGGGAGGCGACCGGTTTCCCGTCGCCGTCGGAGTGGCTGGTCGACTGGGTGGTGGACAGCCCCCAGGCCCCGGCGTCCATGGACTCCCGCAACAGCCGGACCATCGCCGCCAGTTGCTCCCCGGTCGGCTGCCCGCCGACGGCCTGCGGCCCCATCACGTACCGCCGCAGCGCACAGTGCCCCACCATGAACCCGGCGTTGACGGCGATCCGCCCCTCCAGGGCGTCCAGGTACTCCCCGAAGGAATGCCAGTTCCAGGGCGCCCCCTCCTCCAGCGCCACCAGCGACATGCCCTCGACCTTGGACATCATCCGCCGCGTGTAGTCGGCGTCCTCGGGCCGGTCCGGGTGCAGCGGCGCGAGGGTGAAACCGCAGTTCCCGCCGGCGACGGTGGTGACCCCGTGGTTGAGGGAGGGCGTGGCGTACGGATCCCAGAAGAGCTGCGCGTCGTAGTGGGTGTGGGGGTCGACGAAGCCGGGGGTGAGGACGAGGCCGGCGGCGTCCTCAGTGGTGCGCGCCTCCCCATCGACCTCGCCGATGACGGCGATCCGCCCATCCTGGATGCCTACGTCGACGACACGTCCGGGCCCACCGGTCCCGTCGACGACGGTCGCGCCTTTGATGACGTGATCGAGCATGACCACTCAACTCCCTTGAGACCGTTGCCCTATAGGGGCGCGGGGAACTGCGCGACCAGCCACGACGCACGCCGCCCCCGCCAACGAACGCTCAGGCCCCCTGCCGGAACCGCGAAGTCCGATGCACAGGATCCGTATCGATCTTGGGAATCACATGCTCCCCGACCAGCCGAATCGTCTGCAGCGTCTCCTCCTTCGGCACCCCCACCGGCAGCCCGAAACTCAACTGGTCCGCCCCCGCCTGCTCCCACCGCTTGCACTGCGTGAGCACTTCGTCCGGATCCCCGCAGATCAGCAGCTCCTCCTCGATGAGGACCTCCACCAACTCCTCCGTGTACTCCGGCAGCGTCTCCGGCCACACCGGAAACCCCTCGGGCCGCGGGAACGTGTCGTGGTACCGGAACACCAGCGACGGCAGATAGTGCAGCTGCCCGTTCGCCGCGATCCGCACCGCTTCCTCGTGCGTGGGCGCGCAGATCGCCGTGGTCGTCACCATCACGTTGTCGTTGACGAAGTCACCGACCGGCTCGGCGTCCACGATCGCCGTCTTGTACTGCTCCAGCACCCACTCCATGTCGGAGACCTTCTGCACGCTGAATCCGAGCACGCCCAGCCCCTTCTTCGCGGCCATGGCGTACGACGGCGGCGACCCGGCCGCGTACCACATCGCCGGGTGCGAGCTGCCGTACGGCTTCGGCAGGACCTTCCTCGGCGGCAGCGACCAGTGCTTGCCCTGGAAGCCGGCGTACTCGTCCTGGAGCCACATCTTGGGGAACTCGGCGATGGTCTCTTCCCAGATCTCCTTGGTGTGGTTCATGTCGGTCACCCCCGGCATGAACCCCAGGATCTCGTGCGAGCCGGCACCCCGGCCGCTGCCGAACTCGAACCGCCCCTCGCTGAGATGGTCGAGCATGGCGACCTTCTCGGCGACCTTCACCGGGTGGTTGACCGGGGCGAGGGGGTTGAAGATGCCCGAGCCCAGGTGGATCCGCTCCGTGGCGTGTGCCAGGTAGCCGAGGAAGACGTCGTTGGCGGACAGGTGCGAGTACTCGTCCAGGAAGTGGTGTTCGGACGCCCAGGCGTACTTGAAGCCCGACTTGTCGGCCTGGATGACGTACTCGGTCTCCTCCATCAGCGCCTTGTGTTCGGCGAGCGGGTCGGTCTCGGCCCGTTTGCCCACGTATCCCTGTACGAAGACCCCGAATTCCAAGGAGATTCACCGCCCCACGAGTCTGTTCTGACGGGCCGTCAGATACATGGCTCCGACTGTTCCACCGCTCCACGGGAGCGTCAATAGCTGACAGGTCGTCAGAGGCCCGAGCGGCGGGTCAGATGACGCTCACGCCCGCCAGCCAGCCCCCGTCGATCACGAACGGCTGCCCGGTGATGTAGGAGGAGTCCTCGCACGACAGGAACAGGGCGAGCCGCGCCACCTCCTCCGGCCGCCCGACCCGCCCCAGCGGCACGAGCTTGCGGTACAGCCGGTCGAGCCCCCTGGCCGTCTCCTCCGCGTCGGCGGCCGGGTCCAGCCGGGCCGGGTTGGACATCGCCGTGTCGATCGCGCCCGGGCAGACGGCGTTGACGCGTATCCCCCGCCCGGCCAGCTCCAGCGCGGCGACCCGGGTCAGCCCGACCACGGCGTGCTTGCTCGCCGCGTAGGCGCCCACCGCCGCCATGCCCGTCAGACCGGTGTACGAGGCGGTGTTGACGATCGTGCCCCCGTCCGCCATGCCGGGCGCGACGGCCCTGATGCCGAGGAAGCAGCCCACCTGGTTGACCTGGACAACCCGCATGAACTCGTCGAGGGCGGTGTCGAGGAGGGAGTTGAAGCGGAGGATGCCGGCGTTGTTGACCAACCCGTCGACCCGGCCGTACGCCTCCTCGGTGGCGGTGACGGCCGCCCGCCAGTCGTCCTCCCGGCCGACGTCGAGGTGGACGTACCGGGCGCCGATCTCCTTCGCGAGGGCCTCGCCCTGGTCGTCGAGGACGTCCGCGACGACCACCCGGGCGCCCTCGGCCGCGAAGAGCCGGGCCTCCTGCTCGCCCTGGCCGCGCGCCGCTCCGGTGATGATGACGACCCGTCCGTCGAGCTTGCCCATGGCAGCCCCCTTCGCGCGGTGGACACGGTGGACTGGGCATCGTACCGACATACCTGACGAAGCGTCAGATGCAAGACCTGGCCGTTGCTGAGGCGAATCTCACGTAACCCGCAAGTAGGGATGTTTGACCCTGTCGAGGCCGGTCGGGACCTTCCAGGATCGGGCCCATGGCCAAGAGAAGACTGAAGAACAGGAAGATCAGGATCGTCGCGATCGGATCGGCTCTCGTGACCGGTGGCGCCGTGGCCACGGTGCTGCTGCCGTCGGCGAACGCCGCCGACGAGAAGACACCCGAGCAGATCATGACGATGTGCCAGCGGGCCAAGGTGCTCAACGGAAAGCAGCAGTCCATCTCCGATTTCGGCGGCCACCCGATCGCCGGACCGAGTTTCGCCTCCGACAACTGCGATTTCGTCGAGACGAAGTTCGAGACCTTCGACGGACCGGCCGAAAAGGCCTCCATCGACTTCCCGAACTGCGAACCCGACGCCACCGAACCGGCGAAGGTGTCGGTCACCTGGCAGGCGACGACCGCACAGGGCCAGGGCAAGTACACCTCCACCCAGCAGGGCGGCGCCGGAGGGCTCTTCGGGGCGCTGAGCGGATCCTGGGTCAAGCACAAGGGCACGCTCGACATGACCGTCAGGTCGGCGACCGCCGGCGACACGGAACAGCGGGAAGTCCCCGTCGGCAAGGTCCTCCACATGGAGTTCACGCCGAAGATGCAGCGCATGACGGGCGAATGGCGCGTGCGGATCGACGCCCGTGAGGCCACGACCGTCACCAATGCCACTCCGGAACAGAACTTCGTGGCGCCGGAGGTCGTCGAGGGCCCGGTCGTGCTGCCGGGCGCGGCCGGTGCCCCGGGGGTCGTGGACGGCACCTCCAAGGCCGTACTGACCGACTGCTGAGCGACTGCTGAGCGACCGCTGACCGACCGCAGCCCTCCTTCCCCCACACAACCGCAGCCTTCCTTCCCCCACAGGAGAACCCCATGACACGCATCGGCCGCTCGAGAAGCCACCGGAGCAAGAAGAAGCGCATCACCCTCGCCCTGGCCCCGGTCGCGGCCGTCGCGGTGGCCGTACCGCTGATGAATCCCGCGGGTGCCGCCACCCCCTCCGAAGTGACCGCCGACTGCGCGGCCGACTCCGACAAGCTGGAGAACTGCGAGTTCGTCGACGTCCAGTTCAAGCGGAACAGCCTCGGCCCCAATCAGCGCGTCTCCGCGGTGACCGACAACTGCGGATCGACGAGCACCGCCTCGAAGACCTTCAACGTGAGCACGTCCGTCACCAGGACCACTCAGCTGGAGGACGGATTCACCGCGGGCGCCGACACGAAACTCGGCAATTCGTTCTTCGAGATCGGCGCGAAGTTCAGCACGTCCGAGATCAACATCACGCGTGACGACAAGACGACCAGCTTGCAGTTCAGCAGGACGGACACCGTGCAGCCCGACAGCGTCGGGTTCTTCATGTGGTCCGCGAAGCGCACCGACGTGAGCGGCTACCTCAAGGCCACGTACAAGGAGGCGCAGGACGGCGGCAAGGTCTTCTTCTCCCCGGGCGAGGGCGCCACGAGCGTGCACGTCTTCTATCCGCAGATCCTGAAGAACGGCACTCCCGACGGGCGGCTGTGGCTGCGCAACGTGAAGTGCGGAACGCCTGAGGCGTCGGGTCTGAAGAATTCCACGCGCGCCCTGCGGTCCGAACCGGGATTCGGTGCGGCCGGCGCGAACGTCACCGATGTCGAGATCCCGCTGTCGGAGATTCCGGCGGAGTAGAAGAGCGGAGTAGAAGAACCGCTTCCCGAGATTCTCAGATGCGAAGCACGGGCGCGGCTCCCAGCCACCTCAGGACCGCGTCCGTGCTGCCGCGTGCGTCCAGCTTGGCGTAGATGTTGCTGAGGTTGTTGCGGACGGTCTTCTCGCTCAGCCGTAACCGCAGCCCGATCTCCTGCGCGCCCAGCCCGGTCGACAGCAGCTCCATGATCTGCCGCTCGCGCGGGGAGAGTCGCCCGCGCAGCCGTTCCAGCGCCGTGTCCTGCGTGGACGCCCGCCGGGCCCCCTCGCGCAGGGCCGCGCAGGCCGCCGGGGAGAGGTAGGTGTGCCCGATGGTGGCCCCGACGACGGCCGAGGAGAGCATGCAGGTGCAGTAGTCGCCCTCGACCAGGTACCCGGCGCCGGACCGGAACACCTCCACGATGGTCTCGGCATCCCGGTCCGGCCCGATCACGATCACCGGCACGCCGCCGGCCCTCAACTGCCGCAGTGCGTCGACCGGTTCGGCGCAGCGCAGGACGACGACGTCGACGCCGCCCGGGACCCGGAAGGGCGGGGGCGGACGCAGGCTCACCGCCCGTTCGACGTACGGGTCGTCCGGGGACGGCCAGTCGGGATGCGGCCAGGGGCCCTCCGGGCAGGCGAGGGCGACGGAGAGTTTCCGGGAAGTGCGCACGCCATTGTGTCCTTCCGCCGAAGCCGTACGAGTCCGTACGTGTCCGTACGTCCGTACATACGGAGATCGACGTGGACATGTTCAAGCTTTCAAGGAACGCGCTTACGGCAGCAGGGGCGCGACCTCCTCACCGAACTGCTCGATCTGCGCGACGAGTTCGGCCCGGCTCCGGCTGCGGAACCGCACCTGGACCTGGTCCACTCCCATCGCGGAAAAGGCCCGCAGCGACTCGGCGACCGCCTCGGCGGGCCCGCTGACCGTCCGCCGCCCGACGTCCCAGCCCGCCGCCCCGACGTACAGGGGCTCGGCGATGGCCCCGACGGTGAACGGCCCCTCGACCCCGGCCTCTTCCCTGAGCCGCCGCACCCGCGCGATCCGGTCCGGCATGACATCCCTCGGGTCTCCCTGCGGCAGCCAGCCGTCGCCCTTGAGCGCCGCCCGCCGCAGAGCGGCCGGCGAGGAACCGCCGACCCAGACGGGGATCCGGTCCTGCGCCGGGCGGGGCCGCTGCCCGAGCCCCTCGAAGTCGTAGAACTTGCCGTGGTGTTCGGGGAACTCCTCCGGCCCGAGGGCGGCGCGCAGGGCGTCGATCGACTCGTCCAGCACGGCGCCGCGCCGCTCGAAGTCGGCCCCCAGCGCCTCGAACTCCTCCCGCACGTGCCCGGCCCCGACCCCGAGGACCACCCGCCCGCCGGACAGATGGTCGAGGGTGGCGTACTGCTTGGCAGTGAGCAGCGGATGCCGTAGCCCCACCACGGCGACGTGACTGAGCAGCCGGGTCCGCTCGGTGGCCGCCGCGAGGAAGCCGAGAGTGGCGACCGGGTCGTACCAGACCGTGCTCATCGCGGACGCGAGGCGGCGCGGGATGGCGACGTGGTCGCAGCACGCCAGGTAGGCGAAACCGGCGCGGTCGGCGGCACGGGCCACGGCGAGCAGGTCCTCGGGCCCGGCGGCGGCTTCCCAGGGCTCGGCGTAGATCGTGCTCTGGGACTGGACCGGGAGCTGGATCCCGTAGGCCAGGCTCACCGCCCCCCGTCCCAGAGTCCGTCGTCGGTCAGGCCCAGCAACTCGATCGCGTTCCGCCTCACGATCCGCTCGACCACGTCCGGCTCCAGGTGCCCCATCTGCGCCTCGCCGACCTCACGGGACTTGGGCCAGGTGGAGTCGGAGTGGGGATAGTCGGTCTCGTAGAGGACGTTGCCCAGTCCGATCGCGTCCAGGTTGCGCAGCCCGAAGGCGTCGTCGAAGAAGCAGCCGTAGACGTGCTCGGCGAACAACTCGGACGGCGGCCGGTGCACCTTGTCGGCGACGCCGCCCCAGCCGCGGTTCTCCTCCCACACGACGTCGGCCCGCTCCAGGATGTAGGGAATCCAGCCGATCTGCCCCTCGGCGTACATGACCTTGAGGTTCGGGAACTGCTCGAACTTGCCGCTCATCAGCCAGTCGACCATCGAGAAGCAGCAGTTGGCGAAGGTGATGGTGGAGCTGACGGCGGGCGGGGCGTCGGCGGAGGTGGAGGGCATCCGGCTGCTGCTGCCGATGTGCATGGCGACGACCGTGCCGGTCTCGTCGCACGCGGCGAGGAAGGGGTCCCAGTCATCGGTGTGGACCGAGGGCAGCCCGAGGTAGGGCGGGATCTCGGAGAAGGCGACGGCACGGACCCCGCGGGCGGCGTTGCGCCGGACCTCCTCGGCGGCCAGCTGGGGGTCCCAGAGCGGGATCAGGGTGAGCGGGATGAGCCGCCCGTGCGCCTCGGGCCCGCACCACTCCTCCACCATCCAGTCGTTGTAGGCACGGACGCAGAGCAGCCCCAGCTCGTGGTCCTTGGCCTCGGTGAAGGTCTGGCCGCAGAAGCGCGGGAACGTCGGGAAGCACACGGCGGACTGGACGTGGTTGACGTCCATGTCGGCGAGCCGCGCCGGGACGTCGTAGGAGCCCGGCCGCATCTGCTCGTAGGTGATGACCTCCAGGCGTATCTCGTCCCTGTCGTACCCGACGGCGGTGTCCAGGCGGGTCAGGGGCCGGCGGAGGTCCTCGTAGACCCACCAGTCACCGACGGGACCGTCGTCCCCGGGCGCGCCCATCACGGGCTTGAAGCGCCCGCCCAGGAACGTCATCTCCTTCACGGGCGCACGGACGATCCGGGGACCGACGCCCCGGTACTTCTCCGGGAGCCGGTCCTGCCAGACGGTCGCGGGCTCCACGGTGTGGTCGTCCACGGAGATGATCAGCGGAAACGTGCTCTCGTGGGTGTCCATGGGCCCACGGTAGCGCTGATCTGACGACCCGTCAGCTACGGGTACTGGAGCGTTTGGGCGCCGCCGGCCACAGCGCACCTGGGCGTGTCCGTCACCCGTTGGCCCACCTGCTCCGATCCCCCTCCCCTCACCCCGGAGCGAGCAAGGCCGCGCGGATCTCCTTGATCATTTGGTCCGGGTTACGGAACACGTCCTGGGCGGTGAAGCGCAGGAGGCTGCGCACCTCGGGGCACTGGAGGACCTGGTTGAAGCGGGAGACGTCCCGTCGGTGAGCCTCGCGTGTGCCGTGGTAGGCGTACCCCTCGATCTCGACCGCCAGACCCTCACGCCGGAAGAGGAAGTCGAGGACGACTCGTCGGCCGAGAGGGGTGAACAGCTGGACCTGGCTCTCGGGCCGGAGGCCGGCGTCGGCCATGCGCAGGCGGGCCACCGTCTCGGCCGGCGACCCGGCCCGGGGGTCGCACAGGCCGAGCCATCGGCGGGCTCTCGCCGAACCCTGCGAAGGGGAAGCCAGCGCCGCCACCACCGCGTCCACGGCGACAAGGGGCGCCCGCCGCACCCCGCCGACCCGGCGGTAGGTCACCGCCGACTCCAGGGCCACGAGCGCGTCGTCCCTCGGGAGCGAGCGAAGCAGGTCGGCGACGGTCCGGAGCGGGCTCGTGAGCCGCAGGCCGTACCGCAACGCCACGTCCCCGCCCTCGAGGAGCGTCCGACGGACGCGCACGTCCTTGACCTTGCCGCGGAAGCTGAGGGCCGGGTCGATGAACTCCAGGCACGCCTCGGCGGTCGGGGTGAGGGTTTCGATACGCCACAGTGCGGCAGCGGAACGGTGACTCACGACAAGTCGGGGGTTGAGCAGCTGGACGGCTCGGAGCCGCGTGGGCAGGTCCGGGGCCCGGCCCGGCTCCACCCAGGCACCCGACTGCAGGCGGCCCCAGCCCTCCGACCTGAGGGCACGAGTGAGGCTCCGCGCGGGCCAACCGGCTTCCAGGGCGCGGCAGGTGAGCAGCACGCCGCCTTGTGCCAACTCCCGCAGCGCCTTCCGTTCCTCCATGCCGCCAAGATCGCAGGAATACGGTACGGCTTGGCGGCCTGTGGATAACTCTCGGGCTTCCGCGAGGCACCCAGGTCATCGCGGACACACCTCGGCCGCGACGGCTCCCCCTCCGCGCCGCCGCGGCCGAACCCCGTGTGGAGGTGGCTTGCTCGCCCCCGTCGCCTTCCCCCGTCGCCTGCGCCGGTCGCCTACTTCGTCGGCTTGAAGGGCTCCGACGTGGCGTGCAGGTCCTTGGTCTCCAGCGGCTCGTCGGTGGCGTGCAGGTCCTGCTTCTTCACGGCCCCCTCTTCCGTGGCGTGCAGGTCCTCCGTCGAGGCCTCGCCGTCCGTGCCGCCCGTGGCGTGCAGGTCCTGCGGCTTGAGCTCGTCGCCCATATCGTCAACTCCCCTTGGCATGGATCAAGCAGTGGTCGGCGGGCCCGCCCGGTCACTCCCCCGAGGGTGGCCGTGCGGACCCGCCCGGGCCGCTCACCCTAGTTCCGTGGTGGCAGGCCCTGCGCAGTGACCCGTCTGCCCCCCGACGCGACGGATCGACTGCCTCAAGCATGGCGGGGAGCGATAAACGAATGATGAACGCGTGCCCCGGACCTCAGGCCGCCCGCACCGGCGACAGCAGCGCGCGCACCTCGGCGGCCTCGGGCGAGCCCAGCTCCTCGTAGATCGCCGCCGCCTCCTGCCAGCACACCTGGGCCCGGCCGGTCTGCCCTATACCGCTGAGCGCGCGGCCGAGGACGGTGAGGACGTTGCCCCGCCGCCAGTCCCCGCCGATGCCGCGCAGCACGGTCAGTGCCATCTCGGCGTTGGCGGCGGCCTGTGCGGGACGCCGGGCGGCCAGATCCACCTCGGCCAGCCGGAACAGGCTCATGCCCTCCCACAGGCGCTGCCTGCTGTCCCGGAACACCTCCAGCGCCTCCTGGAGCCGGCCGGCCGCGTCGCCCAGCTCACCGCTCTGGGTGAGGGCGAGGCCGAGGGCGTAGCGGGCGTTCGCCCCGCGCATGGAGTTGCCCATGGCGTCGTAGATGTCGATGCCCTCCTGGGCCAGGGCGACCGCGCTCTGGGTCCGCCCGGTCGCGAGGTGGATCCGGGAGAGGTTGCACAGCGCGGCGGCCTCGCCGGGGCGGTCCCCCAGGGCCCGGAAGTGCTCGATGGCCCGGGAGAGGTGTTCCTCGCCGTCCTCGTGCCGGTTCTGGTAGAGCGCGATGATGCCGCGTGCGTTGGTCGCCCAGCAGACGGGAAGCAGGTCGCCGGCCTGCTGCGCGAGGACGATGGCCCGTTCCGCCTCCTGGTCGGCCCGCTCGAAGCGGCCGCCGACGTGGTGGACGTTGACGAGCGTCATGAGCGCCCGGGCCTCCGCCCGCGCGAGGCCGAACTGCCGCGCCGCGTCCAGGAGCGCCTCGGCCGTCGCCTCGTACTCCCGGGAGTTGGCGCCCGACTCGGACAGGTCGTGCGCGGCCCACAACAGGTCGATCGCCCGGGGAAGGGTGTCCGGCAACCCCGCGGACTGCCGTACGCACGCGAGGAGGCAGATGGCCTCCGCGTACAGCCAGTCCTGCGCCGCGTGCCGGCTGTCGAACCGCAGGCCCGGATAGGAGGCCGGCTCCAGACGGTCCACCAGCCCGTCGCCGGGCCGCTCGATCGCGTACACCCCGGCCGCGGACGCCAGGTAGAAGTCCAGCAGCCGCGACAGTGCCGCCGCGCGCTCACTCGGCGTCTGCTCGTCCCTCTCCGCGCACGCACGCGCGTAGAGCCGCACCAGATCGTGGAAGCGGTAGCGGCCGGGAGCGGCCGACTCCAGCAGGGACGTGTCCACCAGGGACTCCAGGAGGTCCTCCGTGTCCTCGACCGGAAGGTCGAGGACCGCCGCTGCCGCCGGGAGGGAGATGTCCGGGCCGTCGGCCAGGCCCAGCAGGCGGAAGGCGCGGGCCTGGGCGGGCTCCAGCTGGCCGTAGCCCAGTTCGAAGGTGGCCTTCACCGCCAGGTCGCCGGCCTGGAGTTCGTCCAGGCGGCGGCGTTCGTCGGCGAGCTTCGCCGCGAGGACCGACACCGTCCAGGTCCGGCGGGCCGCCAGGCGGGAGGCCGCGATACGGATCGCCAGCGGCAGGAAGCCGCAGGCCGCGACCACGTCCAGGGCGGCCTCCCGCTCGGACGCCACCCGCTCCTCGCCCACGATCTTCGTGAACAGGGCCAGGGCCTCGTCCGGCGACATCACGTCCAGGTCGATCAGATGGGCACCCGCCAGGTCCACCATCCGCACCCGGGAGGTGACCAGTGCGGCGCAGCCGTCCGTGCCGGGCAGCAGGGGACGGATCTGGGCGGCGTCGCGGGCGTTGTCCAGCAGGACCAGGACGCGGCGGCCGGCCAGGACCGAGCGGTACAGCGCCGCGCGCTCCTCCAGGGAGTCGGGGATCGCCGTGTCGGCCGTGCCGAGGGCGCGCAGGAAGGAGCCCAGGACCGTCTCCGGATCCGCCGCCCGGGCGCCCGCGCCCTGGAGGTCGACGTACAACTGCCCGTCCGGGAACGCCCCGCGCGCCTGGTGGGCCACGTGCACGGCGAGGGTCGTCTTGCCCACGCCGCCGATGCCGGCCAGGGCCGAGACCGCCATGACCCGGTTCTCGGCCGCGGCCAGGATGTCGCCGAGCTCGCGCACGAAGCCGGAGCGCCCGGTGAAGTCCGGCACCGTCGCGGGCAGCTGGGCCGGACGGACCGGGACGGCGGCCGGCTCGGGGGCCGGTGAGGAGGGCTCGGCGAGACCCGGGTCCGCCTGGAGGATCCGCTGTTGCAGTTCGCTCAGGCCGGGGCGCGGGTCCACGCCCAGTTCGTCGGCGAGCAGGCGCCGGGTGTCGGCGTACACCGCGAGGGCCTCGGCCTGGCGGCCGCTGCGGTACAGCGCCAGCATCAGCAGCTCGCGGAGCCGCTCGCGCAGCGGATGGGCCGCGGTGAGGGCGGTGAGCTCCGAGACGGCCTCCGCGTGGCAGCCCTGCTCCAGGTCCATGTCCAGCCGGGACTCGACGAGCTGGAGCCGCCACTCCTCCAGGCGGACGCGCTGTGCCTCCGCGTAGGGGCCCGGCACGCCGGCCAGGGTCTCCCCGTCCCACAGGGCGAGGGCCTGCCGCAGCACCTCGCGGGCGTGGCAGAGGTCGCCGGCCGACCGGGCCTTCTCCGCCTCGGTCGCCAGGTCCTGGGCGACGGTCACGTCCAGGGCGCCGTCGCCGAGGTCCCGTACCGCGTACCCGCCGGATTCGCTGACCAGGACGCCTGGGTCCAGCACTTTGCGTAGCCTGGAGGCGTACGTGCGCAGCGCCGCCAGGGCCTGCGAGGGCGGTTCCTCGCCCCAGAGGGCGTCGATCAGCTCGGCGGCCGTGGCCGTACGGCCCTCGCGCAGCAGCAGGGCGGCGAGCAGGGCGCGCTGCTGGGGGGAACCGGTGGCGAGCGGCTCGTCGCCCCGCCAGGCGCGCACCGGTCCGAGCACGCCGAAGCGCAGCGCCGCCCGCGCCGTCGATCCCCCCGACTCCACCGACTCCGGCGACTTCGGCGGCTCCGCCGAGGAGTCGGAACGCCGCTGCTCCGGTACGCGCGGTACACCGTCCGGTACACCGTCCATGCAGTCCCCCTAGACATCCTGAGCAACCACGCCAGTTTGCCTTGTGCGCGGCGGATACGTCAGCCGTGGGAGACACCGATCACAGGGCGACGCACGGGAGTCCACAAGGTCCGCACACTCTCTCCGCTTCCAGGGGACCTCGCTCCGCACGGATACCGGGAGGGGGTTGGAGCGATTGGGTCACGGGGCAGGTGAGTTTCCCAGGCAACAGGAGCCGCAAGGCGCCCATACGCTCCAGTTTCCCCGTGTTGGCGGGGGTGAGTGGGAGCGGTGGGCGGCATAGTGGTCGGGCAGATCGAGAGTTGGACCGAGGGTGAGGTGGCGGGGTATGCCTGGGGAGCAACCGCAGACGTACGAGACCCTCGACGAGCGGTTTCGGAGCGGGCGGTGTCAGGCCGGGGACTCGCGGCTGGAGACGCTTTTCGAGGGGTGCCGGTGGGCCGAGGGGCCGGTGTACGTGCCGGCCGGGCGGTATCTGCTGTGGAGTGACATCCCGAACGACCGGCTGCTGCGCTGGGACGAGACCACCGGGTCCGTCGGGGTGTTCCGCTCGCCCGCCGGGTATCCCAACGGGAACACCCTGGACGGGCAGGGGCGGCTCATCACCTGTGAGCAGGGCAACCGGCGGGTGACCCGGACCGAGCACGACGGGTCGGTCACGGTGATCGCCGAGCGGTTCCGGGGGAAGCGGCTCAACAGCCCGAACGACGCCGTGGTCAGGTCCGACGGGTCGGTGTGGTTCTCCGACCCCGAGTTCGGGATCGCGACCGACTACGAGGGGCACCGCGGGGAGAGCGAGATCGGGGCCCGGAACGTGTACCGCGTGGACCCGGGCAGCGGCGAGGTGCGGGTGGCCGCCGAGGGGTTCCAGGGGCCGAACGGGCTGGTGTTCTCCCCCGACGAGAGCAAGCTGTACGTGTCGGACAGCCTGGCCAATCACATCCGCGTGTTCGACGTCCGGCCGGACTCCACCCTGACCGGCGGTGATGTCTTCGCCGAGTGCCGCGACGGCACGTTCGACAACATCCGGTTCGACGACGAGGGGCGCCTGTGGGCCGCCGCCCTGCACGGCGGTGTGCACTGCTACGACCCCGACGGCACGCTCCTCGGCCGAGTCCTGGTGCCCGGCACGGTGGCCAACATCCGGTTCGGCGGCCCCCGGCGCAACCGGCTGTTCATCGCCGCCGACACCACCCTGTACTCCCTGGTCATGTCCGTCACCGGGACCCCGGCGCTGCCGCCGGCCGACCGCTGAGCAGGCCGTCCCGCAACGCGCCCTTCACGACCTTTCCGCTCGCGTTGCGGGGCAGTTCCGCCACGAACTCCACCGTTCTCGGAACCTTGTAGTTGGCCATCTCCCTGCGGGACCAGGCGATCAGGTCGTCGGCGGTCAGCAGTGCGCCCGGCCGCCGTACGACGTACGCCTTGCCGACCTCGCCCAGCCGGGCGTCGGGGACGCCGATCACCGCGACGTCCGCCACGTCCGGGTGGACGCTCAGGAGTTGCTCTATCTCGGCGGGGTAGGCGTTGAAGCCGCCGACGATGAACATGTCCTTGAGGCGGTCGGTGATGCGCAGGTTGCCCCCGGCGTCCAGGACGCCCACGTCGCCCGTGCGCAGCCAGCCGTCCTCCGAGAGCACCTCGGCGGTGGCCGCCGGGTCCTCGTAGTAGCCGGTCATGACGTTGAAGCCGCGGACCAGGACCTCGCCCGGTGTGCCGGGTCCCAGGGGCTCGCCCCGCCCGTCCACGACCCGGACCTCGGTGCCGGGGATCGCGCGGCCCGACGTCGACGCGATCACCGTCGGGTCGTCGCCGCGCCGGCACATCGTGACGACGCCGCCCGCTTCGGAGAGGCCGTAGGCCGTCAGGACCGTGCCGACGCCGAGTTCCCCGCGCAGCCGCTCGACGAGCGTCAGCGGCACCACCGCCGCTCCCGTCACCACGAGGCGCAGTGCCGACAGGTCGTGGGCGTCCCGTGCCGGATGGTCGAGGAGGGACTGGAGGAGGGTCGGCGGGCCGGGAAGCACGGAGATCCGTTCGGCCGCGATGTTGGCGAGGACCGTGTTCACGTTGAACACCGGCTGGGGGATCATCGTCGCGCCCCGCATCAGACAGGCGATCACCCCGGCCTTGTAGCCGAAGGTGTGGAAGAACGGGTTGACGATGAGGTAGCGGTCGCCCCGGGTCAGGCCCGCCAGGTCGCTCCAGATGTCGTAGGCGCGCAGCGTCTGGGCGTGGGTGATGACCGCGCCCTTCGGGCGGCCCGTCGTGCCCGAGGTGAAGACGATGTCCGAGGGCCGGGAGCCGTCGACCGCGTCCGCCCTCGCCCGCACCTGTGCCGGCGCGACAGTCTCTCCGCTCGCCAGGAAGTCCTTCCAGGTGCGGAAGTCGGCCGGGGCGTCCGCCGAGAGGACCACCACGTGCTGCAGGTCCGGCAGGCCGGGCAGCGGTCCGGTGCCCGGGCCCTGCCCGGCGGCTCGGCGCAGCGACGCCACGTACGAGGTGCCGAGGAACGTGCCCGTCACGAACAGCAGCCTGGCCCCGCTGCGGCGCAGCACGTCCGCCGCCTCCGTGCCCTTGAAGCGGGTGTTCAGCGGGACGAGCACCGCGCCCGCGGTGACCGCGCCCAGGGCGCCGGCGATCCAGTCGAGCGTGTTCGGCGCCCAGATGCCGACCCGGTCGCCCGGTCGGACGCCGTGCGCCAGGCAGGCCGCCGCCGCGCGCTCCACGCGGGCGCCCAGCTCCGCGTAGGTGATCCGGGTACGGCCCTCGACGACCGCCTCGACGTCCGCGTACCGCTCGGCCGCCGCGCGCACCAGGCCCGGGATGCTTCCCCACTCCGTATCCGCTCGCACCGCAAGCCTCCCCAGCAGTAGCCGGCACAGGAGCTGACTGTCCGTCAGATTAGCTGTAATCTGACGGCCTGTCAGCGAACCGTTCGGCCCGGAGGTGCGCGCAGCATGGCAGCAGGATCGGGCGGCATCAAGGACGCCACCGCCATCGTCGGCATAGGCCAGACGCCCTTCGCCAAGCGGCTCCCCGAGGACGAGCGCACCCTCGCCTGCCGTGCCGTCCTGGCCGCCCTCGACGACGCCGGGATCGCGCCCGGCGAGGTCGACGCCCTCGCCTCCTACACCATGGAGGAGACGGACGAGGTGGAGCTGGCGAAGGCCTGCGGCTTCGGTGACCTGACGTTCTTCAGCAAAGTCGGCTACGGAGGCGGCGGTTCGTGTGCCACGGTCGCCCATCTCGCCGCCGCCGTCGCCGCCGGGCAGGCGAGCGTCGGGGTCGCCTGGCGGTCGCGCAAGCGGGGCAGCGGGCCCCGGCCGTGGACGAACACCGCCGTCCAGCTGCCCACTCCGGCCCAGTGGACCCGCCCGTTCGGACTGCTCCGGCCGGTCGACGAGATCGCCATGCTGGCCCGCCGCTACATGCACGAGTACGGGGCCACCCGGGACCACCTGTTCAACGTCGCCCTGGCCTGCCGCAACCGGGCCAACCAGAACCCGGCCGCGATCATGTACGACCGGCCCCTCACCCGCGAGATGTACATGACGTCCCGCTGGATCAGCGAGCCGCTCTGCCTCTTCGACAACTGCCTGGAGACGGACGGGGCGCTGGCCTGTGTCGTCGTCTCCGCCGAGCGCGCCCGGGACTGCCGCCGCAAGCCCGTGTACGTCCACTCCGCCGCCCAGTCGCTCCCCGCCCAGCACCACGGCATGGTCAACTACTGGAACGACGACCCCCTCACGGGCCCGGCCTGGGCCGCCGCCCGGCATCTGTGGAAGCACTCCGACCTGACACCTCAGGAGGTGGACGTCGCCCAGATCTACGACGCCTTCACGCCCCTGGTCCTGCTGTCCCTGGAGGGTTACGGCTTCTGCGGGCGGGGCGAGGGCGGGGCGTTCACCGAGGGCGGGGCGCTGGAGACCGGCGGGCTGCTGCCCGTGAACACCGGCGGGGGCGGGCTGTCCGAGGCCTACGTCCACGGCTTCAACCTCGTCAACGAAGGGGTGAAGCAGTTGCGCGGGACCAGTACCGCGCAGGTGCCGGGCGCCTCGGTCTGTCTGGTCACCGCGGGCGAGGGCGTCCCGACCTCCGCCGTGCTGCTGAGGAGTTGACATGCTGCGTCCCGTCACCGACACCGACGGCGCCCCCTTCTGGGAGTACGCCGCCCTGGGCGAGCTGCGGGTCCAGGCCTGCGCCGGCTGCGGTGAGCTCCGCTTCCCGCCCCGGCCCTGCTGCCCGCACTGCCAGTCCTTCCAGACCGAGTGGCGCCGGATGTCCGGCCGGGGCCGCGTCTGGTCGTACGTCGTCCCGCATCCGCCGCTGCTGCCCGGCTACGCCGAACTGGCGCCGTACAACGTGGTCGTCGTCGAACTCGACGAGGCGCCGCGCATCCGGCTCGTCGGCAACCTCGTCGCCGGTCCCGGCCAGCCGATCGGCTCCCTCCCGGCGGACCGTCTGAGGATCGGCGCCCGGGTGCGGGCCGTCTTCGACGACGGGCTTCCCCGATGGGTCCCGGAGCGGCCATGAGCAAGGTCCTGGTCAGTACCGACAAGGACAACGGTGTCGCCGTCGTCACCCTGAACCGGCCCGACCGGCTCAACGCCGTCGATCTGGAGATGGCCGGTGATCTGGCGCGGGTCTGGCGGGAGTTGCGGTTCGACGACTCCGTGCGGGCCGTCGTTCTCACCGGGGCCGGTGAGCGGGCCTTCTGTACGGGCATCGACCGGGACGCCGTCGTGCCGCAGCCGGACTCGCCCTACTCCCAGGACGATCCGCTGCTCGGCATCGGGCCGAAGGCGAACGACCTGTGGAAGCCGGTCGTCGCCGCCGTGCGCGGGATGGCCTGCGGGGGCGCCTTCTACCTGCTCGGGGAGGCGGAGTTCCTGGTCGCCGACACCACCGCCGCGTTCTTCGACCCGCACACCACCTACGGCATGGTCAGCGCCTACGAGACCGTCCTGATGGCCCAGCGCATGCCGTACGGGGAGGTCGCACGGATGGCGTTGATGGGGACGGCGGAGCGGATCTCCGCCCGGCGGGCGTACGAGATCGGGCTGGTGTCGGAACTCGTCGCGGAGGGCGAGGCGTTGGGGGCGGCGCGGGCGTGCGCCGCCGTTCTCGCCGGGTATCCGGCCGAGGCCGTGCAGGGGACCGTGCGGGCACTGTGGGCCGCGAGTGAGGCGGGGCGCTCCCGGGGCGTCGCACAGGCACCGCATCTGATCGCGCTCGGGAACGCGACGGGTGAGGAGCAGGCCCGGCTGTTCGCGGGGCGGCGGCGCGAGTACCGGTTGCGTTGAGCCGCCGGTCACGCCCAGGACCGGTTGCGCCAGGGAATCGTTTACCCATACACGCGTATGCTCGACGGGTGGTTGAGCATCGGATGATCGACGTGAACGGCATACGGCTGCACATCGCGGAGCAGGGCGAGGGCCCGCTCGTGGTGCTGCTGCACGGGTTCCCGGAGTCCTGGCACTCCTGGCGGCACCAGTTCGCTCCGCTGGCCGAGGCCGGTTTCCGGGTGGTCGCGCCCGACCAGCGCGGATACGGGCGCAGCGATCACCCCGAGGACGTGGCGGCGTACAGCATCCTGCACCTGGTGGGCGACGTGGTCGGGCTGGTCCACGCGCTGGGCGAGGAGCGGGCGTTCGTCGTCGGGCACGACTGGGGAGCGCCGGTGGCCTGGCACACCGCGCTGCTGCGGCCGGACGTGGTGCGCGGGGTGGCGGGGCTGAGCGTGCCGCCGCCGTTCCGGGGCGCGCAGCCGCCGCTCAAGACGATGCGGGAGCGGTTCGGCGGGCGCTTCTACTGGAACTACTTCGAGCAGCCCGGGGTCGCCGAGGCCGAGTTCACCGCCGACACCCGCGCCACCCTGCGCAAGCTGCTGTACTCCGCCTCCGGTGACGCCCCGGGCGCCGGACGCCCCGAGCAGGCTCTGGTCGACCCGGACCGCGGCTGGCTGGCGGACGCGCCCGACCCCGAGGTGCTGCCCGGGTGGCTGACCGAGGAGGACCTCGACGCCCTCACCGACAGCTACGCGCGGGGCTTCACCGGCGCGCTCAACTGGTACCGCAACCTGGACCGCAACTGGGAGCTGACCGCCCCCTGGCAGGCAGCGGTCGTGTCCCCGCCCGCGCTGTACGTGTACGGCGACCGGGATCTGGTCCCGGCCTTCCCGGGCACGCCCGAACTGATCGAGAAGCTGCCCGAGTTGATGCCGAACCTGCGCCGGAAGCCGCTCGTGCTGCCGGGCTGCGGCCACTGGACGCAGCAGGAGCGGCCCGCCGAGGTGAACGAGGCACTGCTGGACTTCCTGACGGAGCTGCGGGACTGACGCCCCGCGTGATCAGTCCCTAGCTGGTGCGCGCCGTGCCCGTGCCCTTCTCCGCGTCCAGCGCGTACACGCAGCGGTCCTTGCTGCACGCGTACACCACTCCGTCCCGCACGACCGGGGAGCCGGTGATCTCGCCGCCGGTGGCGAGCTTCCAGCGGAGCCGGCCGTCGTCGGCCTTCAGGGTGTAGAGCAGGTGGTCGGTGGAGCCGAAGTGGATACGGCCCTCGGCCACCGAGGGGGCGCCCACGATGTCGCCGCCCGCCTGGAAGCGCCACTTGGGTGTGCCGGTGACCGCGTCGAGGGTGTAGAGGCCCTTGCCGCTGCCCACGTGGACATGGCCGGCGGCGACCAGGACGGGGTCGACGGAGGCCCGGGACTCGGTGGCGATGCGCCAGCGGTCCCGGCCGTCGGTGGCGTCGAGGGCGTAGACCGTGCCGAGGTAGTCGGCGAGGTAGATGCCGCCGCCGGTGACGGCCGGGCCGGGGACGAACGTGGGCGGGGAGAGGAAGACGGCCGGGGCCTCGAAGTGCCACTTCACGTGCCCGGCGGCCACGTCGAGGGCGAGGACGCGGGTGCCGGCGCAGACGTAGACGTAGCCGTCGTTCGCCGGGGCGATCCGGACCGGGACGCCGCCGCAGGAGGCCGCGTCGCCGATGGGGTACGACCAGCGCTCGTCGCCGGTGCGGGCGTCCAGGGCGCGCAGCCGGGCGTCCTGCCACACGTAGACCGTGCCGTCGTGCAGGGCGGGCCCGGCCTCGGGCGACTCGAAGTCGCTCTGGCAGCCGGTGACCTCCCAGAGCTTCTGCCCGTTGGAGGCCTCCCAGCCCTGGACGCCTCCGCCCCGGGTGCCGGTGACGACCGTGCCGCGTTCGGCCTTGAGCGAGTAGACCCAGGCGTCCGTCTGGAGGCGCCACAGGTCGGCGCCCTCGCGGGCGTCGAGGGCGAACAGCGTGGGTCCGTCGGAGGCGTGGATACGGCCGTCCGCGACCGCCATGGACCAGGCGACGTCCCGGGTCTTGAAGCGGCGGCGGCCGGTGGCCACGTCCAGCGCGTGCACCTCGAAGGAGGTGACGTAGACGAGGTCGCCGTCGACGGAGGGGGTGCCCCAGACGTCGTTCGACATGCGGAAGCGCCAGGGCCGCCAGCCGCTCGCCTGCTCGGGCGGCGCGGCCGGGGCCGGCGGCGCGGCGACGGCGGGGCCCACGGCGGGGTCGGTGCCGTTGACGCCGGGGCGGGGCTTGGCCCAGGAGGCGGCGAGGGCGGCCTCGGGTGGGGGCGCCTTGACGGCGGCGGCGCGGACGTCGGCGACGCGCGGGCCCGGGCCGATGGGCACCTGGGCGCCGGCCAGCCGGACGGGGCCGGTGTCGGGGCCGCCGACCGGGGCGGGCACGGGCGCCGGGACGACGGGGTCGTGCGAGGGCGGGGGCGGGATGGGGGCGGGGCCCGGGGCGGGGCGTCCGCCGCCGCTGCGGCCGGCGCCGGGGGCGGGTTTGCCGGCCGGGCGGCCGTTGCGGCGGGTCTCGATCAGGCTCACCGCCCGCTCGGGCAGCCACGCGGAGGCCGTGCCGCTGTCGTCGGAGCCGGAGCCGAAGAGGTGGGGGGCGAGCTGGGCCTGGAGGTCGGCCGGGTTGGGGCGGGCCGTCGGGTCCATCTGCATACAGGACTCGATGAGCGGCCGCAGCTCGTCCGGGAGGCCCTCCAGGTCCGGGCCCTCGCGCAGCAGCATGAAGACGGTCTCGACCGGGTTGGCGCCATGGAAGGGCGGGTGCCCGGTGGCGGCGAAGACCAGCATGGAGCCGAGGGAGAAGACGTCGCTCGCGCCCGTGACGCTGCGGGAGTCCTTGGCCTGTTCGGGGGACATGTAGGCGGGCGTGCCCACGGCGACGTTCGTCATCGTCAGACGTGTGTTCGAAACGCCCGATGCGATACCGAAGTCGATCACCCGGGGGCCGTCCTCGACGACGAGGACGTTCGACGGCTTGAGGTCCCGGTGCACCAGCCCCGCCCCGTGGATGGACTGGAGCGCCTCGGCCACGCCCGCCGCCAGCCAGCGCACCGCCTGGGCCGGGAGCGGCCCGCAGTCGTTCACTATCTCTTCGAGGGAGGGCGCGGGAACGTACGCGGTGGCCAGCCACGGCACGGCGGCGCGCGGGTCGGCGTCCACGACCGCGGCCGTGTAGAAGCCGGAGACGGCGCGGGCCGCCTCCACCTCACGCGTGAAGCGGACCCGGAACAGCTGGTCCTCGGCGAGCTCCGTGCGAACGGTCTTGATCGCCACGCGCCGGCCGGACGCCGAGCGCGCGAGATAGACCAGCCCCATGCCGCCGGCACCCAGCCGTCCCAGCACCTCGAACGGCCCGATCCGCCGCGGATCGTGCTGTGTCAGCTGATCCACCACTCTGCCTGCCACCTCCCCGTACGAGCCGCGCCAAGCCACATGTTCCACGCGACCCCGTGCAGCGTCTCACCACCGCACCGCCATGGCGGCACGCACCCCGATTCTTCCTGGCCGGAGCCCTGGTTGCGAACCCGGTGACAATTGGGATGTCTCGGTACACAGGCGATCAAACAATGACCAAACACTGCCCGATCTGCCCTGCTCAGCGGTGCAGCAGCGCGAAGGACGCCCCCTGATTGTCCGTGACGACGGCGACCGTCCCGTACGAGGTGTCGAAAGGCGGGGCCTGGATCCGGCCGCCGAGGCGTGTGACGTCCTCCAGCGCGGCCGGTACGTCCTCGACGGCGAAGTGGACGAGGAAGTGGGGCGGCATCTCGGCCGGGAACACGTCGGTGACCGGGGCGCGGCCGACGTCGGGCTCGGCGTCCGGCCCGAACAGGGCCTCCTGGAAGAGATCGCCGTAGAAGGCGTTGGCCGCCTCGGTGTCCCGGGCGTACAGCTCGGCCCAGGCGAAGGTGCCCGGCTCGTGCCGCCGGCCGAAGCCGGGGTGCTCGTCCGGCTGCCACAGGGCGAAGACGGCCCCCTCCGGGTCGGTGACCAGGGCGGTGACGCCGAGCTCCCCGGCCGGCACCGGCGACGAGACGACCTGCCCGCCGGCCGCCCGGACACGACGGGCCAGGGCCGCCGCGTCGGGGGTCGAGAAGTACACCGTCCACACGGTGGGCAGCCGGCCGTCCATCTTGCGGACCAGCGCGGCCACGGGTTCGCCGTCCTTCAGCGCCTGCGCGAAGGGCCCGAACCAGTCCTCGAAGGTCCACCCGAAAAGTTCACCGTAGAACCGCTTGCCCGCCTCGACGTCGGGAAGCTGCGCGTCCACCCAGCAGGGAACGCCCTCTGCGTACACCGATGCCCTGTTTTCGGCCATGCCGACAACGTAACCGGGACTGCCGCACCCCGCAGACCAGGCACACCAGCCCCCGCACTCCCTTACACCCCATTTGCAGTCGGCCGAATCGCGCCCCGATCACGCCTCGGTAAGCTGACGGCATGACAGGACAAGTGCGTACCGTCGACGGCCGCGTGGCCGGTAGGCGTGGGCAGGCGACCCGGCAGAAGCTGCTCGACTGCCTCAGCGAGATGCTCAGCTCCTCCCCGTACCGGGACGTCAAAGTCATCGATGTCGCCCGGAAGGCGGGCACTTCGCCCGCGACCTTCTACCAGTACTTCCCGGACGTCGAGGGCGCCGTCCTGGAGATCGCCGAGCAAATGGCGACGGAGGGCGCCGCGTTGACGGAGCTCCTCCAGGGCCGTTCCTGGGCCGGCAAGGCCGGCTGGCAGACGGCGCAGGAACTCGTCGACGGGTTCCTGGAGTTCTGGCGCAAGAACGACGCCATCCTCCGGGTCGTCGATCTCGGTGCCGCCGAGGGCGACAAGCGCTTCTACAAACTCCGGATGAAGATCCTCAACTCGGTGAACAACTCCCTCGCGGACGCCGTCGCCGAGCTCCAGGCCAAGGGCCGGGTCGACAAGGACGTGAACCCGGCGGCGGTCGCCGGTTCGCTGGTCGCGATGCTCGCGGCCGTCGCCTCCCACCAGAAGGGCTTCTCCTCCTGGGGCGTGAAGCAGGCCGAACTGAAGCCGAACCTCGCACTGTTGGTGCACCTGGGCGTCACGGGCAGGAAGCCCACGAAGTAGCCCGGCCGGCCGGTCCCGGCCCTTTTCCCGTATCCAAGTCCTGTCTGGCAGGCGGCGGTCCACCCGAGTGGACCGCCGCCTGTCGCGCTTCCTACCGTCGTACGACCCTGAACAGCCGGATCTCCCGCTCCACCCGCGCCTGATACGCCGCGTACGGCGGCCAGAACGCCAGCAATGCCTGCCAGGCCGCCGCCCGCTCCGCGCCCTCCAGCAGCCGGGCCGTGACGGGGATGTCCTGGCCCTTCCAGCTGATGCGGGCGTCCGGGTGCGCGAGCAGGTTGTGGCTCCAGGCGGGGTGTCCCGGCCGCCCGAAGTTCGACCCGACGAGGATCCAGCCGCGTCCGCCGTCCTCCGGCATACAGGCCAGCGGTGTACGACGGGGCTGGCCGCTCTTCGCCCCGGTCGAGGTCAGCACCACTCCCGGCAGGAGCTGCGCGCTGAGCAGCACCTTTCCGCGGGTGAGCCGGTGCACGGCCCGGTCCAGGGCCGGGATGACGTGCGGCGCCACACGCGCGAACCCCCGGGTGGAGGACACCTTCTGCACGAACCGCACGCCTCTCATCGGCCGGCCTCCTCGAAGACATGCGCCACGTCGGCGGCGTGCGCCCGCAGCCGGTGCACCGGCCCGAACAGCAGCTCGTCGCCCGCGGCACGCTTGAAGTACAGGTGAACCTCGTGCTCCCAGGTGAAACCGATGCCGCCGTGCAGCTGGATCCCCTCGGCGGCGGCCGAGCGCAGGGCCTGGAGCGCCTGGGCGAGCGCGAGACCGCCGGCCGGTTCGCCGCGGCAGACCGCCCAGGCCGCGTAGTACGCCGCCGAGCGGGCCGCCTGCACCTGGACGTACACATCGGCCAGCCGGTGCTTGACCGCCTGGAAGGAACCGACCGGCCGCCCGAACTGCTCGCGCTGCCCGACGTACTCGACGGTCCTCTCCAGCACCCGGTCGGCGGCTCCGACGGCCTCGGCGGCGAGACAGGCGGCCACGGTGTCGCCGAGCCGGGTGAGGGCGGGGAGGGCGTCGGTGTCCGCGCTGCCCAGCAAGTCGGCGGTCGTGTCGCGGAGTTGGACACGGGCCTGCGGACGGGTGCTGTCGAGCGCGGTCTGCCGTACGCGGGTGACACCGGCCGCGTCATCGCGCACGAGGAAGAGCAGGACACGGGAGCGGGCGAAGCCGCCGGTGTGCGCGGCCACCACGAGCAGCTGGGCACTGTGCCCGTCGAGGACCTGGTCGGCCTGCCCGTACAGCCGCCAGCCGCCGTCGGCCCGCCGGGCCTGCACACCCCCGGCCCGCCCGCCGCCGGCCCACTCCCCGCGCGGGTCGCGGCCGGTGAGTCCGAGGGCGGTGGCGAGGGCGGGGCCCGGTATCGCGAGGGCCGCGGTGAGGGTCCCGGAGGCGATCCGCGGGAGAAGGGCGGCCCGCTGGGCGTCGGTGCCGAGGGCGAGCAGCAGCGGGGCGGTGAGAACGGCCGTCGCGAGCAGCGGGGAGGGGGCGAGGGCCCGGCCCGTCTCCTCGCAGGCCAGGGCCAGCTCGGTGACCGAGCAGCCGACGCCGCCGTACGGCTCGGGCAGGGCCAGTCCGGGCAGGCCGAGCTGTTCGGCGAGGGCGGTCCACAGGGCCGGGTCGTGTCCGGCCGGGGCGCCCGTGGCGGCCCGCCGCTCCTCGGGGCCGCACCGCTTGTGGATCAGTTCGCGCAGGGTGCGGCGGATCTCGTCCTGTTCGGGGGTGAAGCGGGCGTCCATGGGGGTAGCACCTCCGCATCTGACGGTGCGTCATGTTAGGGCGGAGGGGCGGGGATGCCCAGAGTCACGCCGTGGTTGTGCCCGGCGTTATCTGATGTACCGTCAGATTCATGGTTGCCCGGAGGAAAGTGGCCGTCGTGGGCGTGGCCCTCTCGGACTGCGGCCGCGTGGACGACGCGACCCCGTACGCCCTGCACGCCCAGGCGGCCCGGCGCGCCCTGGCCGACGCGGGCCTGGACCGCTCGCTGGTCGACGGCTTCGCCTCGGCGGGCCTGGGCACCCTGGCCCCTGTCGAGGTCGCCGAGTACCTGGGCCTGCGTCCGACCTGGGTCGACTCCACCTCCGTCGGCGGCTCCACCTGGGAGGTCATGGCGGCCCACGCGGCGGACGCGATCGCGGCCGGGCACGCACGCGTGGTGCTGCTCGCCTACGGCTCGACGGCCCGCGCGGACGTACGGGCGGGCCGCCGCACCGGAACGCTGTCCTTCGGCACGCGCGGCCCCCTGCAGTTCGAAGTCCCCTACGGACACACCCTGATCGCCAAGTACGCCATGGCGGCCCGCCGCCACATGATCGAGTACGGCACGACGATCGAGCAGTTGGCTCAGGTGGCGGTCCAGGCCCGGGCCAACGCGGCCCTGAACCCGGAGGCGATGTTCCGCACCCCCGTCACGGTGGACGAGGTCCTGGCCGGCCCGATGATCGCCGACCCCTTCACCAAGCTGCACTGCTGCGTCCGTTCCGACGGCGGTGCGGCGGTGCTGCTGGCGGCGGAGGAGTACGTACGGGACTGCCGTACGTCGCCCGTGTGGGTGCTGGGCAGCGGGGAGCACGTCTCGCACGCGGCGATGTCCGAGTGGGCGGACTTCACGGTGTCCCCGGCGGCGGTGAGCGGACGGCTGGCCTTCGAGCGGGCGGGCGTACGGCCGGACGAGATGGACTTCGCGGAGATCTACGACGCGTTCACCTACATGACCCTGGTGACGCTGGAGGACCTCGGCTTCTGCGGGAAGGGCGAGGGCGGGGCGTTCGTGGAGAAGGGCCGGCTGCGGGTCGACGGCGGGGGCCTCCCGGTGAACACCGACGGGGGCGGGCTGTCGGCGCAGCACCCGGGGATGCGGGGGTTGTTCCTGCTGGTGGAGGCGGTTCGGCAGTTGCGGGGAGAGGGCGGGGAGCGGCAGGTGCGGCGGGGCGCCGACGGGGCGCTGCCGCGGCTGGGGGTGGCGTCCGGGACGGGTGGGTGGTTCTGCTCGTCGGGGACGGTGGTGCTGGGGGCGGGGTGACCGGCCTGTCCGGGCCCTGGGCCCCCGGGAACCCCACGCACCCCACACGGCGTCTTGACCTTCACCGCTACCGGGCCGCATGGAGGTCACGCCAGGCATGGCACACCAGGGAAACCAGCCGGCCGGCAGTCTCGGTGGGGCGCTCGACGTCGTCAAACGCCACCCCCGCGCGCTGTACGGCTTCACCCTCCACGTGTCCGCCCTGACGGCCGTGCTCGGCTGCGCGATCGTGGCCGGCGGATTCTGGGAGACGTGGGACACCTTCGAGGCAGTCCGGGACTACGCGGACACCAACATCGCCAACGAGGACTCCTACGTGGCCTACGCCGACGGCGGCATGCCCCCGCTGGTACGGGCGGGTGCCGTGGTCTCGCTGCTGCTGCTCGTCCTGGGCCTCGTCGTCCTCTCCGTCCTGCACAGCGCGTACGCCGTCGGTGACGCGCACGCCAGGAGCGACGGCGGACCGCTGACCGCCCGGGAGTTGTGGCGACGCACCCGCGGACGCCTCCCCGCGGCCCTCGTGGTCAACGCGCTGACCGCACTGGCGGTGGGCGTCGTAGCGGTGGCGGCCCTGATGTGGTGGGACCTGGTCGAGCGCGGCAAGGTGCCCGGTGTCGAGCCCACGCCCCTGCACGGAACCGCGACCCCGCAGTACACGCTGGTGGGCTGGGTGCTGCCGATCGCCGTCGGGTGCCTCGGCCCGCTGCTGTACTTCCGCCTGTCCCTCGCCACGGCCGAGACGGTGCTGGAGGGCCGTTCCCCGTTCGCGGCGTTGTACCGCTCCTGGGTGCTGACCCGCCGCGCACGCCGGCGCGTCCTCGGCCTGGGCACGCTGGTCACCGCCGCCGCGGTGCTCGTCTTCGGACTGGCCCGGTACGCGGCCGCTCCCCTGGCCCACTTCGCCGGTCTCGGCATGCTGTGGCTCAGCGACGACAACGTGTGGATCACCGGCGTACTCGTGCTGATCCTGCCCACGGCCGTGGCGCTCCTCCTGCTGCCCCCGCTGGTCATGCCGCTGGTGTGCGCGGTGTTCGCCCGTCTCCACGGGGAGTTGCGTGCGCGGGAGGAGGCGGGGAGGGTCGCCGGCTGATGACGTGGTCGATAGCGGAGGCGACGTCGTCGGCGACATGAGTGGGCCGGTAGGAGTCCTCGGTCCAGACACGTCCGTCCGACACCCACACACTCCGCAGACCGAGCGTGTCGGCGCCCGCGATGTCGGCGTGCGGTGAATCGCCGATGACCCACGCGCCCGGCAGGGGGAGGCCGACGAGGGCCGCTGCCGCCTGGAAGATCTCCGGTGCCGGCTTCTTGTGGCCGACGCCTTCGGAGACGACCCAGCCCTGGACGAGCTGATCGAGTCCGGTGTTCCGGATCTTCTTTTCCTGCTGGACGGTGCGCCCATTGGTCACGATGACGCAAGTCCAGCCGTGCGCCCGCGCTCTGCCCAGCGCGTCACGCGCGGTCTGCGCCAGGACGACGCGATCGGCGGCACCGGTGTCGAGCAGAGCACGGACGGCGGCGGTGGGCACCGCGTCGCCGTACCGCTCGGTCAGGGCTGTGGCGACGTCGTGCCGAGCGGTGTAGCCGCTGGCGTCGGTGGCCATCACCCAGGTGAGGTCGGAGGCGGGCAGCCCGTGCTCGGCGAGGAAGCCGGAGACGGCGGCGCGGAAGGCCGCGTCACGGTCGACGAGCGTGTTGTCCAAGTCCAGTAGCAACAACGGCATGACGCACAGTAGATCAGCTTCTTCGGCGGTCGAAGCCCCACCGGTCGCGGAGCAGGCAGGCGCCTTCTCCGCGACCGGTGCGCTGTGCCGCGCCCCTACGGAAGCAGCGGCAGGAACTCGCTCATCCACACGTGGTAGTACGGCCGGGCGGAGACCGTGACGATGTTTCCGTCCTGGACGGCCACGTCGCCCCCGGCCACGTAGGTGTTGTCGTGCGCGATCTCTGACCGGATCATGTCCAGGCCGGTCAGTTTCCTCCCCGTCGCCCCGGCCGTCAGGAGCAGGCGCGCGCCCTCGGCGATGGCGCCGACCGGCTTGTCGTGCTCGACGAAGTGCCGGACGGTGTCACGGAATCCCTGGATGTTGCGCAGGTACTCCGTGGCGCGGCCGCCCGGGATGAGCAGGGCGTCGAACTCAGCGGGGTCGACCTCGTCGATCGTGAGGTCGGACGGGATCAGGAAGCCCAGCGACTCGAAGTTGTAGGGTCCGGGCGTCTCCTCGCTCGGATCCCAACCCTCCTCCCGCGGGTCGATGATGGTCTTGAGGACGGTCTTCTCCGGCGCGGCGACGGTCGCCGAGTGGCCTGCCTCCAGGGTGCGTTCGAGCGCGTACGACAGCTGTCCGGCGCTCGAGTGCTCGCCGGCGAGGATGAGCACACGGGACGGGCGCGAAGCGGGCCTGCTCAGAGGCTCGACGCCACGCTCCTGCAGGAGGTTGAGGAACTCCCGGACCCAGGAGTGGTAGTGCCACCAGCCGCGCGCGGTGACGATGTTGCCGTCGACCACGTGGTCCGGCTGCCCGGGGGCCTCGCCCTTGTTCTCCACATACGTGTTCTTCGACGAGGTGACGTCGACCGCGATGTCGTCCGCGCAGACCATCGACCGCCCTGTCACACCTGCGGCGAGGAGCAGCAGCGGGGCATGGCACAGGGCGGCCACCGGCTTTCCGCTCTCGATGAAGTGGCGCACGATCGAAAGGCAGCGCTCGTCATTGCGCAGGTATTCGGGAGCACGGCCGCCGGGCAGCAGAATGCCGTCGTATTCCGTGGGATCGATTTCGTCGAAGGACGCATGAGCGGGCAGGACGTAGCCCGGTCGCTCGATGTAGTAGAGGTAGGTGTCGGGACCGCCCCAGTGCACACTGCTCTTGACCTGCCCCTTGCGCGGGGCGGCGATCGTCACCTCCAGCCCTTCCTCCAGCATGCGGAAATAGGCATAGTCGAGGTGATCGATGGCGGTGCCATCGGACGCGATGATGAGTACCTTGGCCAATGTGCCAGTCTCCTGAATTTCGACGGATTACCGGCGCGGGAAAACAGCGCCGCCCTGTCATTTCACTGCCAAACGTATCACCGGCAAAACCGTGCTCATGGCCCACGGAAGGGTGTGATGATTGTCGCCCTTGACGGAACGAATTGAATTGTGGGCACAGCAGTGGGGCCCTTCCGGGGGCCGGTGACACCCGGCTCACCCGGCGGCCGGGAGCCCTTCGATGAGCACGCCGGTGCCGCGGGCGCTCGCCAGACGCAGCTGCTTCAGCGGCTCGTATTCGGGCGAGTCGTACCAGGCTTTGGCCTGCTCGACCGAGGGGAACTCCAGCATCACCAGGTAGGCGGGGTGCCAGTCACCCTCGACGTTCGACGGGTTTCCCGCGATGACGCGGTAGATGCCGCCGAACTTGGCGACGACGGGCAGCACCTGGGCCTTGTATTCCTCCATCTTCTGGTTGTCGATGATCTCTTTGCTCTCGAACAGGAGGAAAGCGCTCATTTCAGCTTCCTTTCGGCCACCGGAAGGGCGGCCTCGGTTGCGGGGGTGCGGGGGGTGCCAGGGTGCGGGAAGGGCATTCCTGCCGGTCAGACGGTGGTCACGACCTCGTCGTAGTCCAGGCGCGGGAGGCGTGGGAAGAAGGCGTTCTCGCCCGGCCGGCCGATGTTCATCACGGCCACCACGCTGTGGTCGGGGCCGGCGAATTCCTTGGCGACGCCCGGGAAGTCGAAGCCCGTCATGGGCCCGGCAGCCAGGCCGGCGGCCCGGATCGCGAGGATCAGATACCCCATCTGAAGGGCCGCGTTGAACGCGGCGGACTGCTCGCGCGCCGGGCGTTCGGCGTAGTAGAGGTCCTTGGCCTGCGGGAAGACGGGGAACAGGCGGGGCAGTTGCTCGTGGAACTCGTTGTCGGCGAGGAGGACCGCGTTGAGCGGTGCGCCGAGCAGCTGGTCCCGGTTCTCGTCGTACATGTACGGGGCCAGACGGGCGCGGGCCTCGGGGCTCCGGATGAGGACGATGCGCAGGGGCTGCTGGTTGAGTGACGTGGGGGCGAACTTGACCAGGTCGTAGACGGCCCGGATCTGGTCGTCGGTGACCGGCTCGTCCGTGAAGGCGTGCGGGGTACGGGCCTCGCGGAACAGCAGGTCCTGACCGGCGGGGTCGAGTGACAAAGACATCTGGGACGTGCCCTTCGAAAGGCTCCGGCCGGAGCGTGGGCATGCGGCCGGAGGGGACAGCCGCGCAGGCCGCCCCAATGGTCGTTTCTTGTGCGCAACCTCAAATTAGGTGAGCATGAGGTCCGCCGTAAGGAGGCACTTTGATGTCAGCCACGCACCTGAATGTGCCCGTGCCCGTCCCCGCCGACGGCGACTGCGCGATCAAGGACATCTGCGAATTCGTCGGCACCAAGTGGAGCGTGCTGGTCGTCATCCTCCTGGGACAACGCGTCTACCGCTTCAACGAACTGCACCGCGCCATCGAGGGAATCAGCCAGCGCATGCTCACCCTGACCCTGCGCAATCTCGCCCGCGACGGCCTGGTCACCCGTACTCCTCACGCCACGGTCCCGCCCCGCGTCGACTACGAGTTGACCGAACTCGGCCGCACGCTCCTCGAACCGCTGAGCGCCCTCAACACCTGGGCCGACACTCACCGGAACGCCATTCGCGCCGCCCGCGGGCGCCACGACGCCACACAGACTCCGTCAGGATCCTGAGCCCGTTAATCCTGAACTGCTCAGCAGTCTGCGCCTCGGTGTCGGAATTCCTCGATATCAGGGGCCCTGATGTCGGATTCCCGGGACATCGAGGCAGTGGCTGGCTTCAACTCCCCGGCGGTCGGAAGGTGGCGGCGAAAGTCAGCCGACCGCAGCGCCCGGCGCTGTAAGGGAGAGTTCCGTGAACGTCACGACAACGGCGAACGCGCCACAGGAGCGGCGGGCGGCCACGCTCGTCATGGCCTGTGTCGGTGTGTTCGTCGCTTATCTGCCGGTGACCACCGTCTCGGCGAGTCTGCCCGCCATCCAGCGGGCGCTGGACACATCGACCTCGCAACTCTCCTGGGTGTCCGATGCGTTCGTGCTGCCCATGGCCGCCCTGATCCTGACCGCGGGCGTCTTCGGTGATGTCCACGGCCGCAAGAAGGTGTTCCAGGCGGGCCTGGGCTTCAGCGGGCTGGGGGCCCTGGTCGCGCTGTGCGCACAGTCGATCGAGGTCGTGTGGGTCGGTCAGGCGCTGGCCGGGCTCGGCTCGGCCGCGCTGCTGCCCACGACACTGGCGCTGATCAGCCACGCGGTCCCCGACCCACGTGAACGCGGCAAGGTCATCGGCCTGTGGGCCACGTCGCTCACGGCGGCGCTGGCCATCGGTCCCGTCATCGCCGGAGTGATCCTCGACCACTTCGCGTGGCGCTGGATCTATCTCCTGCCCATCCCCGCCTCGCTGCTCGCCATGGCATGCGCGGCGACACTGCTGGCCGACTCCCGTGCCCCGGGCGCGCGCCGACTGGACTGGCCGGGCCAGATCACCGCGGCACTGGCGATCACCGCCCTGGTGTACGGGATCATCGAAGGCGGCGTCGCCTCCTTCACGGACGAGAAGGTGATGGTGGCCCTGTCCACCGCCGCGGTCAGCTCCGTCGCGTTCGTCCTGGTGGAGCGGCGCGCCGGCAGTCCGATGCTGGACCTGACGCTGTTCCGCAGCCCGGCCTTCACGGCCACCACCGTCATCGCCATGATCAGCTTCCTCGGACTGATCGGGTTCTTCTTCGCCCTCAGCCTCTACTTCGGCACGGTGCAGCAGCTCTCCACCCTGGAGTCGGGCTGGCGGCTGCTGATGGTCTCCATGATGCCGCTGCTGCTCGGCCGGCCCGTCGGGCATCTGACGCACCGCATCTCACCACGCGTTCTTATCCCCGGCGGCCTGTTCGTCACCGCGGGTGCGTTGCTGTCGCTCACCACGATCGGCACCGACACCTCGTTCGGCTCCCTGGCCTGGCGGCTGGCCCTGCTCGGCCTGGGCATGGCCTTCGTCATCACTCCGATGACGGCCACCGCGGTCGGCTCGGTACCGCACCACCAGGCCGGCATGGCCGCGGCCGGCAACAACGCCTTCCGTCAGGTCGGCGCCGCCCTCGGCCCCGCCATCCTCGGCGCCCTGCTGTCCGCCAAGGCCGTGGACGCCCTGCCCGGTCACCTCACCGACGCCGGTCTGGCCGAATCGACGGTCCGGCACGCCACCGCGGTCGCGGACACCGGCGGACTGAGCGCCGTCGGCGGCACGGACTTCGGCGCCGACACCCCCCGCGTCCTGGGCGCCCTGTCCGGGGCATTCGTCGACGGACTCCAGCTGTGCCTGATCGTCTCCGCCGTCCTGGCCCTGCTGGCCGCCGTCGTCGGGGTGCTCCTGCTGCGCCGCCCGCAGCACTCGGCCCCTCCGGCCACCGGCGGCGTGGGTGCCGTCCATGGCCGTCACGCCACCGGCCCCGGGGCGCACCAGCCCGCGCCCGGGCCCGCCCTGCAGGCCAACCATCAGGAGCGGTGACGGCGACCGCCGCACATCACGTACTGGCCCGGGACCGACTGCTCCCCCGCCCCGGTCCCGGGTCACGCGGGCGCCGCGGATACGGCATGGCACTGCAGTTACGACATACCGTGAGCATCACCTTCTCGCAGCAGGAGACAACCGGTGGAGTCCCATTCCCTCGACGCCCTCGACCGGAAGCTGCTCCATGCCCTCCAGGTCGACGGACGGGCGCCGTTCAGCCGTATCGCCGAGGTCCTCGGGGTGTCCGACCAGACCATCGCCCGCCGCTTCCGCAAGCTGCGCACCACCGCCGGGCTGAGGGTGGTCGGCATGACCGACGAACGCCTGCTCGGTCGGCAGACCTGGATCGTCCGGCTGCGCTGCACCCCCGACGTGGCGGAACAGCTCGCGAAGGCACTGGCCCGGCGCTCCGACATCTCCTACATCGATCTGATCTCCGGCGGCACCGAGGTGTTGTGCGCCTTGAAGCCGCGCAGCCCGCAGGAGCGCGACGAGTTGCTCTTCGACCGCCTGCAGCGCACACCCCGCGTGATCTCGGTCAGTGCCCACTGTCTGCTGCACTCCTTCTACGGCGGCCCACGCGGCTGGCTCGACAAGACGCAGGCCCTCGATCCCGGCCAGGAGGCGGCACTGCGTCCCGCGCGGGTCGAGCCGACCGCTGCCGCCGTCTTGCTCGATGAAGCCGACGAGGCGCTGGTCGCCGTGCTGCGGCGGGACGGACGAGCCACCTTCAGCGAGCTGAAGAGCAGCACCGGACAGTCGGAGTCCGCGGTCAAGCGGCGCCTGGAGCGCCTGTTCTCCACGGGTGTCCTCTACTGCGACGTGCAGCACGACAGCGAATCTCTCGGCCATGGCGTCGGCGCGATGCTCTGGCTCACCGTCACCCCCTCCGCGCTCGATGCTGTCGGACGGGCGCTGGCAGAACACCCCGAGGTCCGCTTCGCCGCGGCCACCACCGGCCAGGCCAACCTCGTCGCCTTCGTCGGCAGTTCCGGTACGGGCGAGCTCTACACGTACTTGAGGGAGAAGATCGGTGTACTCGACGGTGTGCTGACCGTGGAGACCGCCCTGACCTTGCGCCGGGTCAAACACCTCACCTAGGACTTGTGGATCGCAGTAGGCCCGCGTTCGCAGCGCGGGCCGGGAAGCCGGGAGCAGGCCGCATGAACCACCCCGACGCACCGCCCGAGGAACCAGCCGAGCACCTCCGCTTCCGGGCCTATCTGAGCGCGCTGGAGCAGGTGACCGACGCCGACGAGGCCGGCCTGGTCAGCGAAGTACTCACCGACCCGGACCCTTCGATGGCTCGGTCCGCCGTCCTGCGGCACCTTGACCGCCGGGCCGCCGAACTCCACCCCGGACCCGCCTACGAGCCCTGGGCCGAGATGATGACCCGGGCCACGACGCACCATCCGTTCCTGACCCAGCGCCTGCGCGAGTGGTCTCTCTTCCGGGCCGTCACGCTGGGGCGGCCATGGCGTCCCGACGCCTTGCTCGAGTCATCCAACTGGCTCCAGCTCAAAACGGCTGAATCGTCGGGCGCCGACGCCGCCGCCCTCGAGATCCTCGCCGACGGCGGTCGCACCAAGCGGATCCGCAACACCGCCAGGACCAGCATCCAGCGGCGCGGCTCGTCGTGAATCGCGGATCAACCGACCGCCCCCGCCGCGGACTTGTCCGGGACGGCGTACGCCGACGGGACCGGCTCGAATACCCGCTGGGTCGCGACAAGGCCTGTTCCACGCGCATTATCTGACGTACCGTCAGGTCTCAGTGTCGGGTTGCGGCGATGCGGGAGCATGGGCATGGACACGATCTGGCTCAGCGGAGCGGAATGGCTGGCCGTGCTGCGGATCGGGCTCGGGCTGTGGTGGCTGGAGAGCTGGCGGCACAAGGACCGCAAGGCCTGGTTCGCACGCGGCACCGGCATCACGTGGGCGGCCGGGATAGCGGCCGAGCACCGCTGGGGCGCCGTACGGTCGGGCTTCGACAAAGTGGTCGCGCCCCACCCGCGCGCGATGGCGTACGTCGTCGTCTACGCGGAACTCGCCCTCGGACTGGGCCTGATCACCGGCTTCCTCACCCCGATCGCCCTGGCCGGCGGGTTCCTCCTCAACGCCCTCTACTTCACCCTCATGATCCACGAAGTGGCCGAGCAGGGGCAGAACTCGATGATGGCGCTGATGTCGGTGGTCGGCCTGTTCGGGATGTCCTGGCAGACCTGGTCGCTGGACAGCGCGCTGGGGCTGTTCTGATGGCCGGGCGGTTCGACCTGCCCGAGCCGGACGCCTTCACCCGGACGTACTGGGACGCGGCCGCCGAGGGCCGGCTGCTGATCCGCCGCTGCCGGGCCTGCGTCCGGGCCCACCACTATCCGCGCGAGTTCTGCCCCCACTGCTGGAGCGAGGACGTCGCCTGGGAGCCCGCGAGTGGCCGCGCCACCCTCTACACCTGGTCCGTCGTCCACCGCAACGACCTGCCACCCTTCGCGGAGCGCACCCCGTACGTCGCCGCCGTGGTCGATCTCGCCGAGGGGCCGCGGATGATGACGGAGATCGTGGGGGCGGGAGAACCCCCGACCGGAGAACCCCCGACGGGAGAACCGCCGACGGGGGAACCGCCGGCCGGGGAGCTGTGCGCCGGGGCGGAACTGGAGGTCGCGTTCCGGGACGGGATCCCCGTGTTCCGGGTCGTGCCGGGCCCGGAACACGGGTGAACCGCGCCGCCCCACGCGCTTGAATGGCCCCATGGCCCCCATACGCGACCGGTCCCTGACCGGCCCCCTCCCGGAAATCCACGGCCGCGGCCTTCGTCTACTCCCCTGGGACCCCACGTCCGGCGCCGACGTCGAGACGTGGCTGCGCGGGATGCGGGACCCGGAGTTCCAGCGCTGGAACACCCCGCTGAGGCTGGTCACGGACCGGGCGAGCGCCCGGGAGTCGCTGCTCGCGCGCGCCCAGAGCGCGACGGAGGGCACGTCCATGTCGTTCCGGGTCGCGGACGCCCGCAGCGGCACCACCCTGGGGCACATCGGCGTCAACGAGATCAAGTACCACCTGAAGGTCGCCCGCGTCGGCTACTGGGTGCTCCCCGAGGCCCGCGGCCAGGGCGTCGCCACCCGGGCCCTGCTGCTCGCCGCCCACTGGGCCCTCACCGAACTCGGCCTGCACCGGCTGGAACTGGACCACGCCGTCGGCCACGACGCCTCCTGCCGGATCGCCGAGCGGTGCGGGTTCGCGTACGAGGGGACCCTGCGCGGGGCGATCTTCGAGGAGGGCCGGCACGACGCGTTCCGGGACGCCCACCTGCACGCACGGCTGGCGACGGATCCCGAACCGGACGCGTAACCGGTGTGCGCGCCGCGGGCACGGGGAGTAATTCGCGGGCATGAGCCGGGGCGCGGGCGGCACCATGAGACATGCGCACCGACGACTGGCACCTCACCCAGGACCTCGACGCCTTCCTGACCCGGGCCGACGCCTTCCTGCGCTCCCGACCGGGTTTGCACACCCTCCCGTTGACCGTCACGGAGAACCTGCGCACGCGCGGCCCGCACGTCTACGGCGACGGAGTGCCGGAGTTCGGCCTGCTGGAGCAGGACGGCGCGGTCCGGGCGACCTTCTTCCGCACACCACCGCACCGGCTGAACCTCACCGTTCTGACGGTCGAGGAGGCCGACGCGCTGGCCGCGCGGCTGGCCGCCCTCGGGCAACGCCTGCCCGGCGTGCACGCCGACCGCGACACCGCCACCGCCTTCGCCGAGGCCTGGCAGCGGCACACAGGCGCCACGGCCACCCTCCGGGAGCGCAACCGGCTCTACCGGCTCGGCACCCTGACCGTGCCCCGTCCCCTTCCGCCCGGCGGTCCCCGCGTCGCCGGTCAGGCGGACCGGGAGCTCCTCGTCCGCTGGCACGAAGAGTTCGTCGCAGCCGTCGGCTCGGGCGTCTTCCGGGACGCCGGCGAGTGGGCGGACGCCCGCATCGCGCAGGGCGGCATCACGTTCTGGGAGACACCCGACGGCACCCTGGCCGCCATGGCCGGAAGGACCCCTCAGGTCGCCGGCCAGATCCGCGTCGCCCCGGTCTACACCCCGCCCCACCTGCGCGGCCGCGGCTACGCGGGCGCCGCCACGGCCGAGGTCAGCCGCGCCGCCCTGGCCGCCGGAGCGCAGGAGGTGCTCCTCTTCACGGACCTGTCCAACCCGACCAGCAACGGCCTGTACCAGCGCATCGGATACCGGCCGGTGGCGGACTTCGCGGTGTACGACTTCACGGGGCCGGCCGTAACCGCTTGACCTTGACACCGTGACAAGGCCTTCACTGTGGCGAGGAGGTGGTCCCGATGAAAGGTCTCCAGTGCCTGGAGGACAACAACTCGTCCGTGCGGCTGCGAGCGGCGCTGGCCGTCGGCACAGCCCCTGACCCGCGGTTCATCGGCAAGCTCATCGAACGATGCGCGGTCGAGCCGGAGTTCTACGTCCGCGACATGCTCACCTGGGCGCTCACCCGCCACCCTGCGTCGATGACGGTCCCCGAGCTTCTCGGGGAACTCCGCTCGGAGCGTGCGCAGGCACGGAGCCAGGCATTGCACACGCTGTCCAAGATCGGGGATCGGCAGGTCTGGCCCGCGATCACACGGGCACTTCTGACCGATACCGACGACGAGGTGGCCCGGAGCGCCTGGCGGGCAGCGGCCGTTCTCGTGCCCGAAGGTGAACAGACGGGACTGGCAGGTGTGTTGGTGACTCAGCTCGGGCGCGGTGACCGTGAGACGCAGTTGAGTCTCAGCCGCGCGCTGATCGCGCTCGGTGAGGGGATCATGCCGTGCCTGCGCGCGGCGACGGCGGATCCCGACCCCGGCGTGCGCGCGCATGCGCTCGCCACGGAACGGCTGTCGCGTGACCCGGACGCCGGGTTCGAGTTCGCGGTCGAGGAGGCGAAGCGCGTCGTGGCTCTCGGCCCGACCCGCCAGGAGGGATGACAGGCAGTGCTGATCGGTGATGTGGCACGGCGGTCGGGGGTCAGCGCCCGCATGCTCAGGCACTACGAATCGCTCGGCCTGGTGCGGCCCACGGGTCGTACGGACGCCGGTTATCGCGAGTACTCCGGCGAGGACGTCAGGCGGATCTTCCACATCGAGAGCCTGCGGTCGCTCGGGCTTTCGCTGCGTGAGGTCAAGCGCGGGCTCGACGAGCCCGGTTTCACGCCCTCGGGACTCGTCGACGACCTCGTCCGCCGGACGCGGGAACGCATCGCGGCCGAGACGGAGCTGCTCACGCGACTGAGCCGGATCGGTGCCGCGGAACCCGCCGCCTGGGAGGACGTCCTCCAGGTCGTCGCGCTTCTGCAGGGGTTGGGGTCGAAGAGCGCCGGAACGCGCCAACGCGCGGCGCTGTCCTCCGTCGACGAGGTTCCGGTGCCGGTGGAAGCACTGGTCGAGGCGGTGCTGAGCGAGACCGACCCGAACGTCGCCGGGGCCCTTCGATGGGCTCTGGCACGATCGGGCGACGGCGCACCGGCGCTGCTGGCGGAGGGCCTCGGTTCACCGGCGGCCGAGGTGCGCCAACGTGCCGTCCAGTCCCTCGCGGAGATTCCGGACGGTCAGGCGACCGCACTGCTGCGGGACGCCCTCGCACACCCCGACCTGGTGGTCCGCAGGTACGCGGCCGTGGCGCTCGGGGCACGTGGCGTGGCCGACGCGGTCCCCACGCTCATCGACATGATCGTCGAGGCGGCGAACGACGTCGACGCGGCCGACGCGCTGAGCGCGCTGGCGAGTCGTCCCGCGTCGGCGGACCGGATCGCCGCCGGGCTCGTCGACCGCCTGGCCGACGGCACCGTCGGATCGTCCGCACGTCGACGGCTGACCCAGGCGCTCGCGGACATCCCGGGAAGCACGGCGTCACATGCCCTCGCGGAGCTGTCGCACGACGAAGACCGTGCCGTCGCGCTCACCGCGGCCTACATTCTCGGGATGCGCAACGCGCGCTGACCCCGGGCCCGTTCACGGCCACAGCAGTTCCCGCGTCCACCCTTCAGCCGTGCTCCGGTAGCGGAGCCGTACGTGCCGCCGCGCCTCGTCCCCCTGGAAGAACTCCACCTCGTCCGGCCGCAGCCGGTACAGGGTCCAGGACGGTACGGGTGCCTCCGGCTCGCTCCGGGCCCGTTCCCACGCCGCCTGCGAGGCCCGTGCCATCTCCTCCACCGAGCCCAGGATCTCGCTCTGGCGGCCGGTCAGCGCCGCGGCCAGCGCGCCCGTCGAGCGGGCGTGGAGGTCGCCCTGGGCCTCCTCGGACGGAGCCGACGACACCGGGCCGCGCACCCGTACCTGCCGGCCCAGGACGGGCCAGTAGAAGCACAGCGCGGCGTACGGGCGGGCGCCGAGGTGGCGGCCCTTGCGGCTACCGGCGTGGGACGCGAAGGACCAGCCGGTCTCGTCGGCGCCGTGCAGCATGACGATCCGTACGTCGGGCAGGCCGGACTCGTCGGAGGTCGCCAGCGACACGGTGTGCGGCTCGGTCTGCCCGGCCGCCACCGCCGCCGCGAACCACTCGGTGAAGAGCGGCAGCGGGGTGTCGGGGGCGGTCGTCGGGTCGAAGGAGGGCAGTCGAGTGACCTGCGGGTCCCAGACCCGCAGCGACCTCAGCAGCTCGTGAAGATCCGTTGCCATGCCCCGATTGTCACCCGGGAGGAGGGCCGCGGCCTCCGAACTCCCCGTCCGCGCAGGAGGCCGCACCCTGCGATCCGTCGGGATCGATCACCGGCTCACCACAACCGGGCCCGCCGGCCCACCAGCTCCACCCCGTCCTGCCACAGCCGTGATCAATCCGAAACCAATTCCGGTCTTGACCGAGACCCATCAAGCGGGTCCGTGGCTACGCTCCCGCTCATGGCCGACTCCACACCCCCCACACACTCCCCCGCACCCCCCGCACCCGACCGCCCCGTCTACGTCATCGGCGGCGGCCCGGGCGGGCTCTCCGCCGCGTACGCGCTGCGGGCCCGGGGCATGCGGGCCGTCGTCCTGGAGAAGTCCGACCGCGTCGGGTCGTCCTGGCGCGGCCACTACGACCGGCTGCACCTGCACACCACCCGCCGGCTGTCGTCCCTGCCCGGGCTGCCGATGCCACGGCGGTTCGGGCGGTGGGTGTCCCGGGACAACGTGGTGCGCTACCTGGAGAAGTACGCCGAGCACCACCGGCTCGAGGTCGTCACCGGCGTCGAGGTCTCCCGCATCGAGCGCGCACCCGACGGCACGGGCTGGCTGCTGCACGCCACCGGCGGCCGGGAACTGACCGGCGCGGCGGTCGTCGTGGCCACCGGCTACAACCACACGCCCCGCGTGCCCGACTGGCCCGGCCGCGACACCTACACCGGCGAGTTCCTGCACGCGTCCGCCTACCGCAACGCCGAGCCCTTCGCGGGCCGCGAGGTCCTCGTCGTGGGCGCCGGGAACACGGGCGCCGAGATCGCCGTGGACCTGGCGGACGGCGGCGCCCGGGTACGGCTGTCCATCCGCACCGTCCCGCACATCCTGCGGCGCTCGACGGCGGGCTGGGCCGCGCAGTACTCGGGCGTCATGGCACGGCACCTGCCGGTCGGCCTGGTCGACCGGATGGCCCGGCAGCTGGGCAGACTGAGCGTGCCCGACCTGTCCGCCCACGGCCTGCCGCGCCCCGACACCGGCCTCTACACCCGGGTCACCGAGGGCGCCGTGCCCGTCCAGGACGTCGGCCTGATCGACGCCGTACGCACGGGCAGGGTGGAGGTCGTGGCGGCCGTGGAGGGCTTCGAGGACGGCAAGGTCGTCCTCGCCGACGGCGGCCGCCTCTCCCCGAACGCCGTCGTCGCGGCCACCGGCTACACCCGGGCCCTGGAGGGCCTCGTCGGCCACCTCGACGTACTCGACGCCCGCGGGAAGCCCGTCGTCCAGGGCCCGCGCAGCCCACGGACCGCCCCCGGCCTGTACTTCACCGGCTTCACCAACCCGATCAGCGGCATGCTCCGCGAGATGGCGATCGACGCGATGAAGATCGCGAAGGCCATCGCCCGGGACGGCTCGGGGAGCGTGTCACGGCTCCCGGGCCAGGGGGACACCGCCTAGGCCCACCGGCCCGGAGGGTGATCGGGCAGTGTCAGGTCGGCGACCAGGCCGTAGTGGTCGCTCGCGTACACGCCGTCCACCGGTCGCACCAGGACCCGCCGGCACGAGGAGACCCGCAGGGTGGGGCCGTGCGGGCCGCACCGGAGCAGGATGTAGTCGATACGGCGATCCGAGGCCTCGGGCATGTCCCCCTGCCGCACGAGCGGGTTGGCCGGGCTGAACGTGGGGCCCGGTTCCTTGGGGTGCACGGCCGACCAGGTGTCCTGGAAGCAGACGCTCATGCCGTCGAGCGACTGCAGCCCCTGGAAGAAGCGCAGGCTGGCGGCCTCGGGGGTGGCGTCGAAGTCGCCGAGCAGGACGGTGTGGCGCACGGGGCGTTCGGCGGTGACGCCGTCCACGAGCCTGGCGGTGGCGAGCGCCTGCAACTCCCGTTCGTACTCGTAGCCGTAGGGCCAGCTCGGCTTGTGATGCACGACGAGGATCGTGCCGAAGGGTTCGGGAAGCCGTAGCTCGGCGGCGACGACTCCGCACCAGCTGGTGTGCGCCGTGCGCTCGGTCACCTGGAGGGGGTCCGTCACGGTGTGCCCGAAGGGGTGGCGGGCGGCCAGGACGGCGCCCACACCGTCGGGGGACCGGCGAGGGTGCGCGGCGACGTGCCAGCCGGCGTCGACGAGCGCCGCCACGTCCTCGGGGGCGACTTCCTGCAGCGCGAGCACGTCCGGGTCCTGGCGCTCGATCTCGCGGGCCAGGACCGCCCGCCGGCGCGCACCGTCGGCGTACTGCGGCGCCAGCACGTTCATGGTCATCAGCCGGATACCGGAGGCGGCCTCACTCATGGGCTCAGCGTGGCACACGGCGTACGGACGTACACCCGGCGGCAACTTCACCCGCGCTCAACCGTTCCTGACATCACGCCGGTTCGGATAATCTGACAGGGCGTCAGTTAGCGGCTGTCTCACAGGAGCGGGCGGAAACGATGCTTGGATCGACCCACGGCACCCTCACCACCGACTCCCGCCGGACCCGGGCTCTCGCCTGTGGCGAGCGGCCCGGGCCCGTCGTGCACGGCAGGCCGGCCCGGACGGGAGACCTCGATGTCAGCGGGCGTCCACTGCACGCGGACGTACCCGACATGGACCGCTTCTTCCGCCCCCGGTCCGTCGCCGTGATCGGCGCGTCCGATGCCGAGGGGCGACCGAACACCGGCATCACGCGGCAACTGGCCGACTGGGCGGAACGGGTCGGGGCCCGGCTGTATCCGGTGCATCCGAGCCGCCCGTCCGTCTTCGGCATGCCCTGCTGCCCTTCCGTCGCCGGCCTGCCCGAACAGGTCGACCTGGCCGTGGTGCTGGTCGGCGACCCCCTCCCCGTGGTCGAGGAACTGGCCGAGGCCAAGGCCCGGTTCGCGGTCGTCTTCGCCTCCGGGTTCGCGGAGACAGGGCCGGAGGGCGAGGCCGCCCAGCGGCGACTGGCCGCCGCCGTCGAGCGGTCCGGGATGCGGCTGCTGGGCCCCAACACCAACCTCAACGCCTTCGAGCGGTTCCGTGACGACCTTCAGGGCCCGGCGATCGCGCTGATCACCCAGTCCGGCCACCAGGGCCGCCCCCTCTTCGCGCTCCAGGAACTCGGCATCCGGCTCTCCCACTGGGCGCCCACCGGCAACGAGGCCGACCTGGAGAGCGCCGACTTCCTCTCCTACTTCGCCGAGCAGCCCGAGGTCGGCGCCGTCGCCTGCTACCTGGAGGGGCTGAAGGACGGCCGCTCCTTCCTGCTCGCCGCCGACCGGGCCGCCCGGCGCGGCGTGCCGGTCGTCGCCGTCAAGGTGGGCCGCACCGAGACCGGCGCCCGCACGGCCGCCTCCCACACCGGCAAACTGACCGGCGCCGACGCCGTGGTGGACGCGGCGCTGCGGCAGTACGGCGTGATCCGCGTCGACGGGCTCGACGAACTCCAGGACACGGCCGCCTTGTTGGCCCGGGCCCGCCCACCGCGCGCCGACGGGGTCGTCGTCTACTCGATCTCCGGCGGCACGGGCGCGCACGTCGCCGACCTGGCGACTGAGGCGGGCCTGCGGCTGCCGGTCCTGTCGGAGGCGAAACAGGCCGAGCTGCACCAGTGGATACCCGAGTACCTGAGCGTCGCCAACCCCGTCGACAACGGCGGTCACCCGGTCGGCGACCGGCGCGGCCGGAAGATCATCGACGCGATCCTCGACGACCCCGAGGTGGGCGTGCTCATCTGCCCGATCACCGGGCCGTTCCCCCCGCTCAGCGACCGGCTCGTCCAGGACCTGGTCGACGCGGCGGAACAGACCGACAAGCTGGTGTGCGTGGTGTGGGGCTCACCGGTCGGCACCGAGCCGGCCTACCGCGAGGTCCTGCTCGGCTCCTCCCGCGTGGCCACCTTCCGCACGGTCGGCAACTGCCTCACCGCCGTCCGCGCCCACCTCGCCCACCACCGCTTCACGACCGGCTACCGCTCCCCCTTCGACGACGCCCCCCGCACCCCCTCCCCCTCCTACCGCAAGGCCCAGGCGCTGATGCGGCCCGGCGAACAGCTCAGCGAGCACGCGGCGAAGCAGCTGCTGCGGGCGTACGGCATCCGCGTGCCGCGGGAGCAGCTGGTGACCAGCGCGGCGGCGGCCGTACGGGCGGCCGGGCTGGTGGGTTACCCGGTGGTGATGAAGGCCTCGGGCGCCCGGATCGCCCACAAGACCGAACTGGGCCTGGTGAAGATCGGGCTCACCTCGGCGAGCCAGGTCCGCGACGCCTACCGGGAGCTGACCGACATCGCCCGCTACGAGGACGTCCCGCTGGACGGCGTACTGGTCTGCCAGATGGTCGAGCACGGCGTCGAGATGGTCGTCGGAGTCACGCACGACGACCTGTTCGGGCCGACGGTGACGGTCGGCCTCGGAGGGGTCCTCGTCGAGGTCCTGCGCGACACCGCCGTAGGGGTGCCGCCGTTCGGCGAGGACCAGGCGCGCGACATGCTGGCCGGGCTGCGGGGGCGGGCGCTGCTCGACGGGGTCCGTGGCCGGCCGCCGGCGGATCTGGACGCACTCGTCGAGGTCGTCCTGCGCGTACAGCGCATGGCGCTGGAACTCGGTGACCAGCTCGCCGAGTTGGACATCAACCCGCTCATGGTGCTGCCCCAGGGGCAGGGCGCGGTGGCGCTGGACGCCCTGGCGGTGTGCAGCCGATGACGGAACCCGCCGTCCTGCACACCACCGCGGACCACATCCTCACCGTCACCCTCAACCGTCCCGAGACCCTCAACGCCCTCACGCCGGCCCAGCGGGACGAGATCGTCCGGCTCCTGTCGGAGGCGTCCGCGTCGCCGCAGGTACGAGCGATCGTCCTCACGGGAACAGGCCGCGGCTTCTGCGCCGGCGCGGACCTCCGGGCCACGGCCGCAGCGCCCGCCGCCCGCGTCGCCGGCGATGTCGCCCGCACCCTCCGCACCGGCGCCCAGCGCCTGATCGCCGCCGTCCTGGACTGCGAGAAGCCGGTGATCGCGGCGGTCAACGGCACGGCGGCCGGGCTGGGCGCGCATCTGGCGTTCGCCTGCGACCTGGTCCTGGCGGCCGAATCAGCCCGCTTCATCGAGGTGTTCGTACGACGCGGACTGGTCCCCGACGCCGGCGGCGCCTACCTCCTCCCCCGCCTCATCGGCCCGCAGCGCGCCAAGGAGCTGATGTTCTTCGGCGACGCGCTCACGGCGACCGACGCGGAGCGGATGGGGCTGGTCAACCGGGTCGTCCCGGACGCCGACCTGGAGAAGACGTCCCGCGCCTGGGCCGAACGCCTCGCCACCGGCCCGACCCGCGCCCTCGCCCTGACCAAGCAGCTCGTCAACGCCTCCCTCGACACCGACCGCGCCACGGCCTTCGCCGCGGAGGCGGCCGCGCAGGAGATCAACATGACGACGGCGGACGCGCAGGAGGGAGTACGGAGCTTCGTGGAGCGGCGGAGCCCGAAGTACCGGGGCAACTGACACCATCGGGCCCCACCGGACCTTCCTATCTGACGCTCCGTCAGCTTCAATGCAGGTGTGATGGGACAAGCAGGAATGGCCGAAGCCGCCGTCCGCTACCTCCGGTCGGTCCGCACCGCCGCGCCGGAGCCCGTCGAAGTGCTGCCGCGCCCCGACCTGCGGTGCGTCGGCGAGGACGAACGCGCTCCCGTCGACCCGGCGGAATTCCGCCGCGTCCTGGGAAATTTCGCGACGGGAGTGGCCGTCATCACGGCATCCCCCGCCACCCCCACCGACTCCCCCGCCGGCTTCGCCTGCCAGTCCTTCACCTCCCTCTCCCTCGACCCGCCGCTGGTCGCCTTCATGGTCGGCCGCACATCGACGACCTGGCCGCGTATCGCCCGGGCCGGGGTGTTCTGCGTGAACGTCCTCGCGGCCCACCAGGGCGAGCTGTGCCGCGCCTTCGCGGTGAGCGGCGCGGACAAGTTCGCGGGGGTGGTGTACGACGCGGCGCCGGTGTCCGGCTCGCCGCGCCTGTCGGGTGCCGTCGCCTGGATCGACTGCGCGGTCCACGCCGTCCACACCGGCGGCGACCACCTCATCGTGGTGGGCCGGGTGGACGCCCTCGGCACGGCCGCCGACGATCCGGCTCCGGAGGGACCGCTGCTCTTCCACCGGGGGCGCTTCGCGCGGCTGTCGGACTGATCGGGCCGGTACGGATCAGGCGACGGCCAGCCGCCACAGTGACGTGACCTCGGCGGCCCGTACGGCGTGCAGCGGATCGTCCGTGTCCCGCACGCGCGTGTGGCGCGGGCGGGTGTCCAGACGGTCGATCACCCGCAGCCCGGCCCCCTCCACGGCGGCCATCAGCTCCTCCCGGCTGCGCAGCCCGAGGCGTTCGGCCAGGTCGGACAGCACGAGCCAGCCCTCACCGCCCGGCTCCAGCCGGCCGGTGAGCCCGTCGAGGAACCCGCGGAGCATGCCGCCGCCCGCGTCGTAGACACCGAGGTCGAGGTCGGAGGCGGGGCGAGCGGGGAGCCAGGGCGGGTTGCACACCACCAGGCCGGCGCGCCCGTCGGGATACAGCTCGGGCCCGGTGACGCGGACCACCGACCCGAGCCCCAACCGCTCGACGTTGTCCCGGGCACACGCCCGCGCCCGGGCGCTGACATCCGTGGCCACGACCTGCCGGACACCTCGCCGGGCGAGCACGGCGGCGAGCACACCGGTGCCGGTACCCAGGTCGAACGCGGCACGCATGCCAGGGCCTGGCAACGGCGCCTGCGCGACCAGGTCGACGTACTCACTCCTCGTCGGTGCGAACACCCCGTAGTGCGGATGAATCCGTGCCCCCAGTGCCGGAACCTCCACACCCTTCTCCCGCCACTGCCGGGCACTGATCACACCCAGCAGTTCGGTCAGGGCGACGGCCATGTCCCCGCCGGGCGGCCCGTACGCCTCACGGCACGCCACGCGCACATCGGGCGCCCGCCGCAGAGCCAGTACGTACTCGCCCTCCAGCAACACGAGCAGCTTCCCCAGCACGCGTGCACGGTGAGCACGAAACCGCCGGTACAGATGAAAAGTCTCGGCGGGCGTCCCCGCGATACCGGGCGCGGCACTACGGATACGACGGTCCATGGCACGCAACAACTGCCGCGCGTTCTGAAAATCCCCGCGCCACAACAACGCGGTGCCCTCACAGGCCAGCCGGTAAGCGACGGCGGCCCTCATCCGGTCGTCGGCGACGACGACCCGACGGGGCAGGGGCAGCCCGGACTCAGAATGCCAGCGGGCGGAACGGGGTTGAGCATCGACCCAGTGGATCGTGGACACGGCAAACTCCTCGGTAGGCCGAACGTGAACGAACCTGCGACGCCACGACGACCACGTCACCGAGAACCATGCCGATTGTCATCGACGGACCTTCCAAGAGGCGAATGTGCTGGTTTCAGGATAGGCCCAGCCCGCCAGGGGCTCGACGCCGTCGGCCTACCAGCACCGCGAAGACCCCGGCGCCACCGGTCCAGGAAACTGCATTGCGGTCAAGGGTGGTGATCGCCCTACGGTGTCTCCCCGTGACCATCGAGATGCCCTACCAGCCACTTCCGATCGACCAGTCGGACGTGCGCTACGTCCACGGACCCGATTCCGCTCCACAGCCGGGTGTGCCCGCCGGCGAGACGGTCGAGCTCGAGTGGAGGGACAGCGAGGTCTACCCGGGAACCTTCCGGAAGTTCTGGATACACGTGCCTGAACAGTACGACCCGGCGGAACCGGCATCCTTGATGGTGTTCCAGGACGGATGGTGGTACCTGGACCCCGCAGGGGAGGTACGCGGCGCGATCGTCCTGGACAACCTCATTCACCGCGGCGACATCCCTGTCACCATCGGCGTGTTCGTCGATCCTGGCGTCTTCCCCGATGCGGAGAACCCGAAGAACCGCAACAACGAGTACGACGCCTTCGACGACCGGTACGTCACCTTCCTCCTCACCGAGATCATCCCGCAGGTCGCGGAGCGCTACACCATCGCCCAGTCGCCCGAAAGGTGGGGCATCTGCGGCGGGAGCAGCGGTGGCAACTGCGCCTTCACCGCCGCGTGGCTGCGTCCGGACAAGTTCCGCCGCGTCATCGGATACCTGTCCAGCTTCGCGCAGATGCCGGACGGCAACCCCTACCCAGACCTCATCTCCCGCGTCCCGCGCAAGCCGCTGCGCATCTTCATGCAAGGCGGCCACCGCGACCTGCACTGGAATGAGCCACAGTGGAACTGGCTCGCCGAAAACCTGCGCGTGGCAGCCGCTCTCGCTGAAGCGGGCTACGACTTCCGTCTTGTCCTGGGAGACGGCGGGCACAGCCCCAACCACGGCGGCGTCCTGCTGCCGGACGCTCTGCGCTGGCTGTGGCGTCCCGACGAAGATTGATCGATACCTGCTCCACAACCGCAGTCCTGGAGGTGGTGTCCGACCAGGTCATCGGCGAGGGGACGAGGAACTCAGCGGCCGGGCGGGACGAACTCGGGCTGGTCGAGCAGGCGTAGCCAGCTTCCGTCGGGCTGGCGACGGACGACCTGGGCGCGGGCGCCGGTGCCGTCCTTCGGTGGGGTCGAGGTGAGGGCGATGCCGTCGCTGACCAGCGTCGGCAGCGGTTCTTCCGGCTCGAAGCGGGGACGGCCGGCCAGCACCTTCTCCCACAGCGCACGGATCGCCTCCCGGCCCACCGTCCGTTCACCGGGCGGGTAGGCCAGCACCGCGTCCTCTTCGTACAGTGCGGCGACCCCGGCCGCGTCACCGGCGTTGGAGCGTTCGACGAACAAGCGGGTGATGTCCTCGGGCCGCATGGCCTTCTCGTACTCCGGCACGGATACCTCCTGACGTCGGGCTTCAGTGCCTTCCAGTGCTCCCTTGCGCTTTCCAGCCTCGTCGCCCGTCAGCCAGAAGTCCAACAGATGGTTCTTCTGGAAACTAGAATTCGCAGTCATGGAAATGAGGCAGCTGGAGTACTTCGTCGCCGTCGCCGAAGAGCAGAACTTCACGCGGGCGGCCGAGCGCGTGCACATCAGCCAGTCCGGCGTCAGCGCGCAGATCCGCCAGTTGGAGCGCGAACTCGGCGCCGAGCTGTTCCACCGGTCGGCGCGCACCGCCACCCTCACCGTCGCGGGAAAGGCCGCGCTCGAACACGCCCGTGCCGCGCTCGCCGCGGCCGAGGCGGTCGGGCAGGCGGTGGGTGAGGTCACCGACCTGATCCGGGGCCGGCTCACGGTCGGGATGGTCATCGGCTGCACCGTCACGCCGCTGTTCGACGCCCTCGCCGCATTCCACCGCGCGCATCCGGGCGTGGAGATCGCCCTGCTGGAGGACAACTCCGACCGGCTCGTCGAGGGCGTACGCGCCGGCACCATCGACCTGGCACTCATCGGGACAGCAACCGCCCCTCCCGACGGGCTGGACGCGCTGACCATCATCAGCGAGCGGCTCGTCACAGCGGTTCCGGCCGACCACCCCCTGGCGAAACGGCGGCGGGTCACTCTGCGCGACGTGGCCGCCCACCCCATCGTGTGCATGCCACCCGGCACGGGTCTGCGCACCGTGTTCGACCGTGCCTGCGCCGCGCAGAGCCTGCAGCCCGCGATCACCCTGCAAGCCGGCTCCGCGGACGCCATCGCCGACCTCGCCGTCCGCGGGCTCGGCGTCGCCGTCCTCAGCGAGTCGATGGCCGCGCACCACCGCGACCGGCTCACCGCACGCCCCATCGACGACGTCGACACACCGGCGTTGCTCGCCCTGGTGTGGAAGAGCCCGCACGGCCCCGCCCTGCGCGAGCTGCTCCTGCACAGCCGACGAGCGTTCACCGAGCCCGGCCCTGCCGCCTGAAAGCGCGAGAGCCCGCTCTCAGGCCACGGCCTCCACCCCCGGCCCCACCCCCCGCCGCCGGATCACCAACGCCATCAGCGCCGCCACCGCGCACAACGCCCCCGACGCGTACCAGACCACGTCGTACGAGCCGAACGCGTCGCGGGCGACGCCGCCGAGGAAGGCGACCAGGGCAGCGCCGACCTGGTGGGAGGCGAGGACCCAGCCGAAGACGATCGCGCTGTCCTCGCCGTACTGCTCGCGGCACAGGGCGAGGGTGGGCGGGACGGTGGCGACCCAGTCGAGGCCGTAGAAGACGATGAAGAAGATCATCGGGGGTTGGACGCTCGGTGTCACCAGGAGCAGGGGCAGGAAGAGGAGCGAGATGCCCCGCAGGGAGTAGTAGACGGCGAGCAGGCGCCGGGCTTCGAAGCGGTCGGTGAACCAGCCGGAGGCGATCGTGCCGACGACGTCGAAGACGCCGATGACCGCGAGCAGTGAGGCGGCGGTCGTCAGGGGCATGCCGTGGTCGTGGGCGGCGGGCACGAAGTGGGTCTGGATCAGGCCGTTGGTCGAGGCGCCGCAGATCGCGAAAGTGCCGGCGAGCAGCCAGAACGGGCCGGTGCGCGCGGCCGAGAACAGGACGGTCACGGCCCGGCGGGCGGCGCCGGGGGCCGGTGCGGGCTTCGGTACGAACTCGGTGGCGCCGTACGGCTTCAGGCCCACGTCCGCGGGGTGGTCGCGCAGCAGGAGCCAGACGAACGGGACGACGGCGAGGGCGGCGAGCGCGACCGTCACGGCCGCAGGGCGCCAGTCGTGCCGCTCGACGATCCAGGACAGCAGGGGCAGGAAGATCAGCTGGCCGGAGGCGGACGCGGCGGTGAGGATGCCGGTGACCAGGCCGCGCCGCTCGGTGAACCAGCGGTTGGTGACGGTCGCCGCGAACGCCAGCGCCATGGAGCCGGAGCCGAGGCCGACCAGCAGGCCCCAGCACAGCATCAGTTGCCAGGCCGCCGTCATCCACACCGTGAGACCCGAACCGAGCGCGATGACCGTCAGGGCGACCGCGACGACCCGGCGGATGCCGAAGCGGTCCATCAGGGCCGCCGCGAACGGGGCCGTCAGACCGTACAGCGCGAGATTGACCGAGACCGCGGCGCTGATCGTGCCGCGCGACCAGTCGAACTCCTCGTGCAACGGGTCGATGAGCAGGCCCGGCACGGAACGGAAGGCGGCCGCGCCGATGATCGTCACGAAGGTGACGGCGGCGACGAACCAGGCCCGGTGCACACGTATGCGGCGGCCGCCGCGGCCCGGCTTCGGCGGCTGCGGTGCGACTGCTGCGGCTTCGCTTGTCTGGGTCACGACATAGAGCTTCCGGCCCGCGACAGACTCCATCGAGTGGCCCGGAAGACAGCATTCGCTAGGATCGGGCCATGACATCGGCCAGCCACTCCAGTCCGGCCCCGGACCCGGCCGCCGGCTTCCGCCCCCACCGCGTGGTCGTCCTCGCCCTCGACGGGCTGCTCCCCTTCGAGCTGGGCATCCCGCACCGTATCTTCGGCCGCCCCAAGGACGCCCTGGGACGGCACCTGTACGAGGTCGTGACCTGCTCGGTCCGCCCGCCGGGCCCGGTCGAGACGGACGCCGACTTCGCCATCCACGTCGCGCACGGCCCCGAGGCCCTGGCCGACGCCCACACGGTGATCGTCCCGGCGTCGTACGAACTCGGCCCGGTCTACGACGAGGGCGTGCTGACCGACGAACTGGCCGCCGCCCTCGCCCTCCTCCGGCCCGGCACCCGGCTGGCCTCCATCTGCACCGGCGTCTACGTCCTCGCCGCCGCCGGACTCCTCGACGGCCGCCCCGCCACGACCCACTGGGCCGACGCCGCGCGCCTCCAGCGGCTCTTCCCCAAGGTCCGGGTCGACCCGGACGTGCTGTTCATCGACGACGGCGACGTGCTGACCTCGGCGGGCGTCGCGGCCGGCATCGACCTGTGCCTGCACATGGTGCGCCGGGACCACGGCACCGCCGTCGCCAACGACGTGGCCCGTCGTACGGTCGTACCGCCGCACCGCGACGGCGGTCAGGCGCAGTACATCGAGCGTCCGGTGCCCGATCCGCAGCAGGCCTCCACCACCACCGCCCGCGCCTGGGCCCTGGGCCGCCTCCACGAGCCGGTCCAGTTGCGCGACATGGCCGCCCAGGAGTCCATGTCGGTCCGCACGTTCACCCGCCGCTTCCGCGAGGAGACCGGCGTCAGCCCGGGCCAGTGGCTCACCCAGCAGCGCGTGGAACGGGCCCGGCACCTGCTGGAGACCACCGAACGGTCCGTCGACCAGGTGGCCCGCGACGCCGGCTTCGGCACGGCGCAGTCGATGCGCCAGCACCTCCAGACGGCGCTCGGTGTCACGCCCACCGCCTACCGGCGGACCTTCCGGACCGCCAGAGACACGGGGGCCGTCAGAACGTGAGCACCCCGCGCGCCACCCGCCCCGCCTCCGCGTCCGCCGCCGCCTTCTCGAAGTCCTCGACCGGGTAGGTCCGGGTGACGAGTTCGTCGAGCAGCAGCCTGCCCTGGCGGTACAGCTCGGCGTAGAGGGCGATGTCCCGCTGGGGGCGGGAGGAGCCGTAGCGGCAGCCCAGGATGGACTTGTCGAGGTACATCGACGAGACGCGGAAGGACGCCTCGGCCGTGGCCGGCGGCACCCCGAGGAGGACCGCCTGGCCGTGCCGGTCCAGTGCGTCGATCGCCTGGCGGATCAGCTCCACCCGGCCGGCGCACTCGAAGGCGTGGTCCGCGCCCGTGGGCAGGACGTCCCGCACGCCCTCCGTCGAGGTGAGGAAGTGGGTCGCGCCGAAGCGGCGTGCCATGTCCTCCTTCGCCGGGTTGGCGTCGACGGCCACGATCCGCAGGGCGCCCGCGAGCCGCGCCCCCTGCAACACGTTCAGGCCGATGCCGCCCGTCCCGATCACCAGCACACTGTCGCCGCGGTCGACCCGCGCCCGGTTCAGCACGGCGCCCACCCCCGTCAGCACCCCGCACCCGATGAGCGCCGCCGACGCCATCGGGATGTCCTCGGGGATCCGGACCGCCTGTACGGCCTTCACGACCGTGCGCTCCGCGAACGCCGAGTTCGCGGCGAACTGGTGGACCGGCAGGCCGGCGTGACGGAACGGCCGGCCGGGACGCCCGATGGCCTGCCGGCACATGGTCGGGCGCCCCCGGTCGCACTCCGCGCACGTACCGCAGTTCGCGAGCGTGGACAGGGACACGTGATCCCCGGGCGCGACATGGGTGACGCCCTCCCCCACCGCCTCCACCACACCCGCTCCCTCATGGCCCAGCACCACGGGAACCGGGAAGGGTATGGTCCCGTCCACCACCGACAGATCGCTGTGGCACAGCCCCGCCGCGGAGATCGCGACGCGCACCTCACCCGGCCCCGGCTCCCGCACCTCCAGGTCCGTGACGACCCGGACCTGCTTCCCGTCGAAGATCACGCCTCGCATCACGCGGCTCCCTTGGGCTCCCTGGGCAGGCCGAGCACCCGCTCGGCGATGATCGTGCGCTGGATCTGGTCCGAGCCGCCGTAGATGGTGTCGGCCCGGGAGAAGAGGAAGAGGTGCTGCGCCGCGTCCAGTGCGTACGGCGACGACACCGACCAGTCCGCCGGACCGGCGCTCGCCGCCGCGCCCCGCACCAGCACCGCCAGCTCCCCGAGCCGCTGGTGCCAGCCGGCCCAGAGCAGCTTCGCCACGCTCGGGGCCCCCGCGTCGCCCGAACCGCCCAGGGTGCGCAGGGCGTTCCAGCGCATGGTGCGCAGCTCGGCCCACTGCCGGACGAGCCGTTCCCGTACGACGGGATCCCCGACCGCACCCGACTCCACGGCCGCCCGCACCACGCTGCCCAGCTCCTCGGCGAACCCGATCTGCTGCGCCAGCGTGGACACGCCCCGCTCGAAGCCGAGGAGGCTCATGGCGACGCGCCAGCCGTTGCCCTCGCCGCCGACGACGTGCTCCGCGCGCGCCCCGTCGAAGAAGACCTCGTTGAAGTCGCTGGTGCCCGTCAGCTGCCGGATGGGGCGGACCTCGATGCGGCCCGGCTGGTCCATGGGGACGAGGAGGAAGGTCAGTCCGCGGTGTCGCCGCGAACCGGGCTCGGTGCGGGCGAGCACGAAGCACCAGTCGGCCTCGTGCGCGAGTGACGTCCAGATCTTCTGCCCGGTGACGCGGTAGGTACGGCCGTCCGCCTCGCGCACGGCCGCGGTACGGACCCCGGCCAGGTCGGAGCCGGCGCCGGGTTCGCTGTAGCCCTGGCACCAGAGTTCCTCACCGGCGGCGATCGGGGGCAGGAAGCGGGACTTCTGCGTCTCGGTGCCGTGCGCGAGGAGCGTGGGGGCCAGGAGGTTCTCACCGATGTGCCCGGAGCGCGGGGGCGCTCCCGACCGGGCGTACTCCTCGGCCCAGACGACCTGTTGGGTGAGCGTGGCGGTGCGATTGCCGTACCCGCCCGCACCCCACCCGATCCCGATCCACCCGGCCGCTCCGAGCGTGCGCTCCCAGGAACGGCGATCACTCGCCCCCTCGGCATGCGCGGCGAGCCAGTCCCTGACCTCGCCCCGAAAGTCCTCGTCGTCCTGCGCGAACCCGAAATCCACGATTGCCGCCCCTCGTCCAAAGTGACTGCTGCGATGAGGCTGATGCCGGGTGGGTGGCGCAACCCGGCGCTACGGGGTGCCGCCCGCGCCCACCCGTGCCGCCTGGGGGCACCTCCCAGGCCCTTAAGGCACTGGGGGAGGCACGACTGCCCGCGGGTTGCGAAGCAACCTGAGGGGCGCGGGGAACTGCGCGAGAAACCACAACGCACCCGCAGCCGCCCCACCACACGCACCCCCGAGCTACTGGGCGTTCGGCCGCTCCCCCTCCCGAGCCGCCCGCTCCATCTCCCGCACCCGCTCCAGCATCGGCATCGGATCCACCCCCACCGACCCGGGCAACACCTCCGCGATCCGCTCCGGCGTCCACGTACCGCCCTCGGCGTACACGGCCCGCAACTCCCTCGGCTGCGCCCACACGGCGATCTTGGCTCCGGCGGCGGTATACACCTGCCCCGTGATCCCCTGCCGGGAAGCCTCCTCGGACAGCAGATACACCACCAGCGCGGCGACATCCTCCGGCTCCCCGATCTCCGCCAGTTCCACCGGAACACCCGCGGACATCCGCGTCCGCGCGACCGGCGCCACCGCGTTCGCGGTCACCCCGTACTTGTGCAAGCCCAGCGCCGCGCTCCGCACGAGCGAGATGATCCCGCCCTTGGCCGCGCTGTAGTTGGCCTGCGACACCGACCCCTGGTGGTTGCCGCTGGTGAAGCCGATCAGCGTGCCGGCGCGCTGCTTGCGCATCACCGCCGAGGCGGCCCGGAACACCGTGAACGTGCCCTTCAGGTGCGTCGCGACGACCGGGTCCCACTCCTCCTCGGTCATGTTGAACAGCATCCGTTCCCGGAGGATCCCGGCCACGCAGACCACCCCGTCGAGCCGCCCGTACGACGACAGCGCCACGGCGACGACCCGCTGCCCGCCCGCCATCGTGGAGATGTCGTCGGCGACGGCGACCGCCTCCCCGCCCGCCGCCTCGATCTCCTTGACCACGGCCTCGGCGACCTCACTGGTCGGGGAGGCGCCGTCGACCGCCACGCCGTAGTCGTTGACGACGACCTTCGCCCCCTCCGCCGCCGCCGCGAGCGCGACCGCCCGGCCGATGCCCCGCCCGGCGCCCGTGACGGCGACGACCTTGCCTGCCAAGAAGTTCCCCACGCCCGGCCCCTTCCCGTCCCACGGTTTCTGACGGACCGTTAGATTTCGCGGACTCCAGATTCTACGACCCGTCAGATACGGGAACACAAGCCCCCGGGGAGGACTCATGTCGCTGCCGGACGCGTTCCACGACATCGCCAAGCGCGTGAACAACTGGGGGCGTTGGGGAGACACCGACGAGCTCGGCACGCTGAACCTGATCACCGACGAGGTCGTCCGTCAGGCCGCGGCGACGGTCCGCAACGGTCGCCGGATCCCGCTCGCGCTGCCCCTGAGGCGTGACGGCGTCCAGACGGGGATGATCCCGGGGCGCATCGACCCGCTGCACGTCATGGTGCAGATCAACCAGGAGCTCTTCGGCCCGGGCACCGTCGCGTGCAGCGACGACGCCGTGACCATGGGGCTCCAGGCGGCCACCCACTGGGACGCGCTGCCGCACGTCTCGCATTCGGGCAGGCTCTACAACGGCCGCCCCGCGCACTCCATCACCCCGCACGACGGCGCCGAGTTCAGCGGCATCGACAAGGTCCGGCACCTCGTCTCGCGCGGAGTGCTGCTCGACGTCGCCCGGGCCCGGGGCACGGACCGGCTCGACGGCGGGCACGCCGTCACGCCCGAGGACCTGGACGCGGCCGAGGACCTGGCCGGTACGCGCGTGCGGTCCGGCGACATCGTGCTCGTACGGACGGGGCAGGTCCAGCTCTGCCTGGCCGGGGACCGGCACGGGTACGCGTATCCGTCGCCGGGGCTGTCGATCCGGACGCCGGAGTGGTTCCACGCGCGCGATGTCGCGGCGGTCGCCAACGACACCCTCACCTTCGAGGTGTTCCCGCCCGAGGTGGAGGGCCTGTGGCTGCCGGTGCACGCCCTGCATCTGGTGGAGATGGGGATGCCGCAGGGCCAGAACTGGGATCTCGAAAAGTTGTCCACAGCCTGTGGAGAAACGGGCCGCTACACGTTCCTGCTGGCGGCGACGCCCGAGCCGTTCACGGGAGCGACCGGCTCACCGGTGGCCCCGGTCGCCGTCCTGTAGCCCGCACGCCAGGCCGCCACCCCGCCCCCGGGAAGCTGGATGGCGGCGCCGCGCTGCTCGCCCCGAGCACGACAGCGCGCGCCGCCACCCGACTCCGGCGCTCCCGCCCCGGCTCCCGTGGCCCTGACGGGGAGCCGACGCCGAGTCACGACTCACACTCGCCGAGGGCCGCCGTCGCCGGCCCTCGCCGTCCCCTCACGGCGAATCGCTGCCCACAAGCGTGAGCAAACGGTCACGAGGCGTCAACACCCGTTCGGGGATTTGTGGCGTATGCGGCTTTCTCCATGGGCGCGCACGGAAGCACATCCCGGCGCATCGCCGCATGCCATGACGAAAACGGCGGTCCTGCCGTGCGACCGTGCCCCGGCTTCGCCGCAACACCGCGCGGCATGTGCCGCCGTACACCGCACCTCGTGCGCCTCGCACCCGGCAGGTCACGGACGGGGAGCGCAAGCAGCCCCGGCCCGCCTCACACCGCCTCGTACGCCAGCCCCTCGAAGGACGCCCCGCCGCCGTACGCCACCGCGCCGCCTCCGCACGCCGCCGTGACCCCGGGGGACTTCGAGCACCGGTCCAGTTCGCACCAGATGCGCTTGCCGGTGCTCTCGACGCTCCAGCCCCAGCGGTCGGCGAGGCCGTCGACGAGGGCGAGGCCCCGGCCGCCGGTCGCGTCGTCGTCCGCGCACCGGGGCACGGGGGCCCGGCCGCTGCGGTCGGCGACCTCCAGGCGGACGGTGACCTCCTCCGTCACCGCGTGCGGCAGGGACAGCCGCAGCACGGCGGGCCGGCCGGTGTGCACCACGGCGTTGGTGACCAGCTCCGAGACGAGCAGGATCAGGGTCTCGGCGAGCGGCTCGTCGGCCTGTATGCCCGACCCGGCCAGGCGGGAGCGGGCCCACCGCCGGGCCCGCCCCACTTCTGCGGGGTCGGGCCGGATCTCCAGCTGCACTTGAAGCACCTGCACCGCTCACACCATCCGAACCGGCGGACACTTAGGCTCGCGCCTCACGAAGGCCACGATCGTAGCCATTTTCTGCATGGCCAGAACAACGGCCGGGGCAAGGATCACGGAACGTGAATCCCTTGTGGGACAGCATGGTTGACGTACAGTCACCCCAACAAGCGCTTCGGGCATATTCCAGCGCGAAGGAGTACCCGTGCGGCATACTGTGCGACGCTCGCTGCGGGGAGTCGAACAGGCGGCCCGACTGGGTCGTACCGCGCTCAGAACCACTCGCATCTCACACAACGTACCGGAGCCCGCAGTCGACTCCGGGCCGTGACGAGTCGCTCCGGGGACACAAGCCGGTATCAACGCTCCGTGATCACGCGATGCCACGATCCGCGACATCTCCACGGGCATATTCGGCGACTCCGCAGCCAGAGGGCCTGTCAGGCCGCTCCGGCCGCCAGAGCGGCCGCGAGAATCTCCTCACTCTCCGTGACACCGCCCGTACGTTGGGTTCGAACCCATGCGCGCTTCAGATGGAGATGGACCTCGGACTCCCAGGTGAAGCCCATGCCGCCGTGCACCTGGAGACAGTCGCGGGCGCCGCGCACGGCGGCGTCGTCGGCGAGCAGACGGGCGGCGGCGATGTCGACCGGGTCCGCCGTGACGGCCGCCGCGTACACCGCCGCGCGGGCCGTCCGAGACCGGACCAGCATCCCGGCGCACAGGTGTGCCACCGCCTGGAAGCTCCCGACGGGCCGTCCGAACTGTTCGCGCGCCCGGGCGTGTTGCACCGCCAGTTCGCCGACACGGGCGGCCGTGCCCAGTTGCTCGGCGGCGGTGAGGAGGACGGCGACGGGGTCCGGGTCCGCCGCCACGGCGCCGGGCACGCGGTGCAGCGGCGTCAGCGGGTCGAGGGAGCGCACCGGCACGGCTCCGGCGGTGTCACCCCGTACGACGTCGGCCTGGGCCGGCCACTCCACGAGCCCGCCGTCCACGGCCGCGACGACCGTCTCCCCGGTGGCGGCACCCGGCACCACACCGGCCGCGAGATGGGTGGCGGCCAACGGCCCGGGCAGCAGCACCCGCCCCGCCTCCTCGAACACCAACACCGCCTCCGGCAGCCCGAGTCCCACCCCGCCCTGGGCCTGAGGCAACCGCAGCGCGAAGAACCCGGCGTCGCCGAGGGCCCGCCACAGCGCCCGGTCGAGCCGGGCGGGGCCCTGCGCGGCGGACCGCAGCGCCGCCCCGTCGAAGTGCCGTGCCAGCAGCTGCCGCATCGCGTCCCGCAAGGCCCGCTGGTCGTCCGTCAGCCGGAAGCGCACGGTCACCGTCCCTTCGGCAGGCCGAGGATCCGCTCGGCGATGATGCTGTGCTGGATCTGCGAGGTGCCGGCCGCGATGGTGTACGACAGGGAGGAGAGGCGGGCCGGCGTCCAGGGGCGGTCCAGGTCGAGGCAGTCGGCGCCCAGGACCTCGGCGGCGGCGTCGTAGAGCTCCTGGCGGGCGTGCGAGTACCGCAGCTTGAAGACCGAGCCGCCGACGCCCGGCACGCCGCCCGACGCCTGCGCCGCGCTCACGTTCCACTGCGTCAGCCGCCACAGCGCCCGGAACTCGGCGTGCAGCCTGCCCAGCCGGCGCCGCAGCGCGGGGTCGTCCCAGCGGCCGTTCTCGCGGGCCGCGAGGGCCAGTTCGCCGAGGACGCGGCGGCAGGCGACGACCTCGCCGGCGAAGGCCGTGCCGCGTTCGAAGGACAGCGTCACCATGGTCACGCGCCAGCCGTCGTTCTCGTCCCCGACCCGGTTCCCGACCGGCACCCGCACCTCGTCGAGGAAGACCTCGGCGAACTCGGCCGACCCGGCGAGCGTGCGCAGCGGCCGCACGGTGATGCCGGGCGCGTCCATGGGCATGGCCAGCCAGGTGATGCCCCGGTGTTTGGGCGCCTCGGGGTCGGTGCGGACCAACAGCTCGCACCAGTCGGCGACTTCCGCGTGGGAGGTCCAGATCTTGGAGCCGGTCACCACGTAGGTGTCGCCGTCGCGCCACGCGCGCGTGCGCAGGGCCGCGAGGTCGGAGCCGGCGTCCGGTTCGCTGAAGCCCTGGCACCAGACCTCCTCGCCGCGCAGGATCGGCGGCAGCCAGCGCGCCCGCTGCTCGTCCGTGCCCTCGGCGGCGATCGTCGGACCGGCGTGCAGCAGCCCCACGAAGTTGGCGCCCACGTAGGGCGCGCCCGCCTTCTCCGTCTCCTCCAGGAAGATCAGCCGGATGGCCGGGGAGGCGTCCCAGTGGACGTCGGCGTACCCGGCGTCGTGGAGCCTGCGCTGCCAGCCGAGGTCGTAGGCCCGCCGCCCGGGCCAGTCGTCGGGGGACGGCTCGGCCGGGAGTCCGGGGAGCGTCTTCGCGAGCCACTCCCGCAGCCGGGCCCGGAACTCCGCCTCCTCGGGCGTGTCCGACAGGTCCATCAGCGGTCGAGGTCCAGGTCCAGCATCCGGATGGCGTTGCCCCGCATCAGCTTGTACACCGTCTCGTCGTCGAGGCCCTTCACATGGTCGAGGGCGACCTCTTTGGTGTGCGGGAAGGTCGAGTCGACGTGCGGGTAGTCGGTCTCGAAGGTGGCGTTGTCGCGGCCCACGACGTCGATCGAGGCCACTCCGTGCTTGTCGCGGAAGAAGCAGCAGAACATCTGCCGGTAGTAGTACGTCGACGGCGGCTCGGGGATCGCGTCGCGGACGCCGCCCCAGGCGCGGTGTTCCTCCCAGACGTCGTCGGCGCGCTCCAGGGCGTACGGGACCCAGCCCATCTGCCCTTCGGAGTAGGCGAGTTTGAGGCGCGGGAAGCGCACCAGGACCCCACTGAAGAGGAAGTCCATCATGGAGGCCATCGCGTTGTTGAAGCTGAGCGAGGCCTGGACGGCGGGCGGGGCGTCCGGGGAGGCGGCCGGCATCTGGGACGAGGACCCGATGTGCATGTTGACGACCGTCCCGGTCTCCTCGCAGACCGCGAAGAACGGGTCCCAGTAGCCGGAGTGGATGGACGGCAGCCCGAGGTGGGTGGGGATCTCGGAGAAGGTCACCGCCTTCACACCGCGCGCGGCGTTGCGCCGGATCTCGGCGACCGCCAGGCCGACGTCCCACAGCGGGATCAGGCACAGCGGGATGAGCCGCCCGCCGCTGTCCCCGCACCACTCCTGGACCATCCAGTCGTTGTAGGCGCGCACGCAGGCCAGGGCGACCTCCTTGTCGTGCGCCTCGGCGAAGGTCTGGCCGCAGAACCTGGGGAAGCTCGGGAAGCAGAGGCTGGCCTCGACATGGTTGAGGTCCATGTCCTCCAGCCGTGCCTTGGGGTCCCAGCAGCCGCGCCGCATCTCGTCCCGGGTGATGCCCTCCAGGGTCATCTGGTCCCGGTCGAAGCCGACGGCGGCGATGTTGCGCTTGTACGGGAACTTCAGGTCCTCGTAGATCCACCAGTCGGTGGGCGGGCCGTCCGGATCCATCGTGATGCGGTACTTGCCGCCGACGTAGGCGAGGTCACCGATGCCGGCGGTCAGCGCCTTCGGCCCGCGGTCGCGGTACTTGGCCGGCAGCCAGGTGTCGAAGAGGTGCGCGGGCTCGATCACGTGGTCGTCGACGCTGATGATGCGGGGCAGTTCGGTCGCCATGGGTCCCCTCCGCCGGACGGTACTTATCTGATGCAGCGTCAGATAGCATCCCACCTGACGACCCGTCAGCCAAGCAGCAGGGGGCAGCCGTGACCGAGACCCCGCACGCCCTGAGTTCGTCCCGCACCCTGTGGGAGCTGGTCGCCCGCCGGGCCGCCCTCACCCCCGGCCGTCCGCTCTTCCTCCAGGACGACCGCGCGCTCACCTTCGGCGCCCTGCGGACACGCGCCGAGCGGGTCGCGGCCGGCCTGTACGGCATGGGCGTACGCCCCGGCACGGTGGTCTCCTGGCAGCTGCCCACCCGCATCGAGACGGCCCTGCTCTCCTTCGCGCTGGCCCGCCTGGGCGCCGTGCAGACCCCGGTGATCCCCTTCTACCGGGACCGCGAGGTCGGCTTCGCGCTGCGCGAGTCGAAGGCGGAGTTCTTCGCGGTGCCGGGCGTGTGGCGCGGCTTCGACCACACGGAGATGGCCCGGCGGCTCGGCGCGAGGGGCGTCTTCGAGGCCTACGACGCCCTGCCCGACGGCGATCCGTCCGTGCTGCCTCCCCCGCCCTGTGACGGCACCGCCGTCCGCTGGATCTACTGGACGTCCGGCACGACCTCCGCCCCCAAGGGCGTACTGCACACGGACCGTTCCCTGCTCGCGGGCGGCTCCTGCCTCGCCCACGCGCTGCGCCCCTCGGCGGACGACGTGGGGTCGATCGCCTTCCCGTACGCCCACATAGGCGGGCCCGACTACACGGTGATGCTGCTGCTGTACGGCTTCCCGGCCGTGCTGTTCGAGCAGTTCGCGCTGCCGGAGGCGCTGGCGGCGTACCGCGCGCACGGGGTGACGATGGCGGGCGGCTCGACGGCGTTCTACTCGATGTTCCTGGCGGAGCAGCGCAAACAGCCGGGCGTTCCGGTCGTCCCCTCGCTGCGGCTGCTGGCGGGAGGCGGGGCGCCCAAGCCGCCGGAGCTGTACCACGCCGTCGTCCGCGAGATGGGCGTGCAACTCACCCACGGCTACGGCATGACCGAGGTGCCGATGATCACCATGGGGTCGCCGGACGACACCCCCGAGCTGCTGGCGACCACCGAGGGGCGGCCGCCGGAGGGGATGGAGATACGGATCGTGGACGGGGAAGTGCGGTTGCGCGGGGAGGCGGTGTGCCGGGGGTATCTGGACCCCGGGCAGACGGCCGAGGCCTTCGACGAGGAGGGGTTCCTGCGCACCGGCGACCTCGGGCGGCTGACGGAGACCGGGCACCTGGTCCTCACCGGCCGGCTGAAGGACGTGATCATCCGCAAGGGTGAGAACATCTCGGCCCAGGAGGTCGAGGACCTGCTGCACCGGCATCCGGCGGTCGGGGACGTGGCGGTGATCGGGCTGCCGGACGCGGCGCGCGGGGAGTTGGTGTGCGCGGTGGTGGAACAGCCCCCGGAAGCCGAGGTGTTGACGCTCGCGTCCGCGACCGCCTTCCTGCGCGCGGAGGGACTGTCCGTGCACAAGCTGCCCGAGCGGCTGGAGGTGGTGGACTCCCTTCCGCGGGGCGAGACCCTGCGGAAGGTGCTGAAGTACAAGCTGCGCGAGCGCTATGCGGGCACGTGACGCCCGGCGCCCGGGGCGGCTACTCGGGCACGGTGAAGTAGCGGGCGAAGGCGGACACGACCTCGGCCTCGCCGACCTTGCCGTCACCGTCCGTGTCGAGCGTGGCGGCGGCCGGGCCGGCGACGTCCTCGGGGACGCCGAGGCACGTCAGGACGCGGGCGGCCTCCTCGACCGTCGCCGCGCCGTCACCGTCGGTGTCGGCGACGTCCAGGGCCGCGTGCAGGAAGGGACGGGCGATCTCGGCGAAGCGGTCGGGGTTGTCGCGCAGCCGCTTGACCGCGCCGTTGACGAACTCCTCGCGCGTGATGCGCTGGTCTCCGTCGCGGTCCGCGATCCCGGCCATGCCCTGCCAGAAGCCCTCGGCGCCGCCGTACAGCGCCTGGCCCTTGTCGGACCGGGCCGCCACGGCGAACTCCGCGAGCAGCGCCTTGGCCGCGCCGTAGAAGTCCTCGCGGTCGATGTAGCCGTTGCCGTCCTGGTCGAAGGTGGCGAACCGGGCGGCGATCCTGCGCTCGTACTCGCTGCTGACCATGTCTCTTTCGGGCCGCCTTACGTCAGGTGGGGTGCTTCTCGCTCGGAGCGTACGACGGAGGGGGCCGTTCGGGCGCGGGAAAACGTCACTTGTGCCAAGACCGGGGGAATTCCGGGACAACGGCGTGTCGGAACGGCAACACTCGCCCTACCGTGCGTCACCGGCTCCTCACGCGGACAGGGGTTCGCCCTCGTCGCCCAGGGCCGCGTCCACATCGCCGTACACGTCGAACAGCCTGCGGACGCCCAGCGCGCCGAGGACCCGGTTGACATGCGACCCGTCGGCCGCACCCCGGGCGGGCAGCACCAGCCGCAGCCGGCCCTGGCAGGAGCGGATCAGCCGGCGGGCGGCGATCAGCACGCCGACGCCGCTGGAATCGCAGAAGAACACCTCGGACAAGTCGAGGACAAGACAGTGGTGCCCCTCGGCCACCGCGTCGTGCACACGCTGCCGCAGCACCGGCGACGTCACCAGATCCAGCTCGCCCGACACCTGGAGCACGGCCCATTCGCCCTGCTCACCGCCGGTCACTTTGAAGGTCACCACCACGCCCTTCGATCGCCAAAACGGAAGCAGTCCCTACGCTTCCTTGAGCGCGGCTGCCCAGCGGCCGTTCCCTGAAACACAAGCCGAAAAACGGATCCCTCGCAGAAGAGGCTTGTTTTAGTCGACTTCGTTCCTGTTCGATCCTCTTCAGTCAGGTCTGATCGGAGGAGGGCTGGGTAGGCGCGGCCCGACGGCACTCGGCGCGCGCCGCGGCGGTCCCCTACCACCTGCGGCCGGTCAGGGGGCGCACATTGCCACAAAGGGGCGTGCGCTACCGGACGTGCCGACTACATTCGGGGAGACGTCGGACACAGGCTGGACAGGGCACGGGCGCGGGACACGAGCAGGGGGTGAGGGGGCCGCATGGCGAAAAAAGACGTACCGCCTCGCTGGGACCGCAAGATGCAGCAGCGGCTCGCCCGCGGGGAGGCCGCCGCCCTCGGCGAGCTCTACGACCGGTTCGCCTCCCTCGTGCACGGCCTCGCCCACCGCGTCCTCGGCGACGAGCGCGCCGCCGACGGCATCACACGCGAGGTCTTCATCCACGTCTGGGAGCATCCGGACACCTACGACCCGAAACAGGGCCCTTTGCGCACCTGGGTCGCCACGCTGACCCACCGCCTGGCCGTCCAGCGCCTGCGCGCCACCGAGACCGCCGCGCTCGCCCTCGAGGGCTCCGGCTCCGCGGAGGAACTGGAGCACACCGTGCGCCGGGCCTCGGTCGCCGCCCGCGCCGACTACATCGTCCAGTCCATGCCGGTCCCGCTGCGCTCGGCCCTGGAGCGGGCCTACTTCCAGCGCCGCGACTACCGCCAGACCGCCACCGACCTCGGCATCACCGAGGACGAGGCCCGCCGCCGCCTCCGCCTGGGCCTGCAACTCCTGGCCACCGCCCACGACTCGGAGGCACCCGGCGCACCGCCCGGACACGGGGGTGCGGGGTGAACGGGCCGGACCGGTTCGAGGCGTACGACGGTGATGACGAGGAACCGCGGCGCCCGCCGCGGATCCCCACGCCCCGGGCCTCCGTCGAGGACACCGGGCTGCCGCTGCCCGCGCTGGAGGATCCCGGTGACGCCGCACAGCCGCCGCCCGCACGGCCCGTGTTCGAGCACCCCGTGCTGAAGGCCCTGCTCGGCGCCTGGGCACTGGCCGCGTGCTCGGCGGAGGAGGCCACGGCCGTCGAGGAGCACCTCGGCGAGTGCGGCGCGTGCGCCGACGAGGCGCGGCGGCTGCGCGAGGCGGTCGGGCTGCTGCAACGCCCCGACAGCCTCGACCTGGACCCGGGCCTGCGCACCCGGGTCCTGGAGTCCTGCCTGGAGCGCCGCCCGCCGCGCATCCCGGTACCGGACTGGGCCGCCGCGTACGACACCGAGACCGCGCGGCTGGACGCCCTGCTCCAGGACTTCGGCGACGCCGAGTGGCATGCGCCGGTACGGCTGCGCTGGTTCCGGGGCGACGAGGCCACGAGCCGCCGTACCACCGTCGCCGGCGTCATCGCGCACCTGCTCAGTGTGGACGGGCTGGTCGCGGTCGCGCTGGGCCTGGACGACCCGCTGGGCGACGTCACGTCCCGGCGGCCCACCCCGGCGGCCCGCACCGAGGCGTACTGGAGCGCCTCCCACTTCCCGCCCACCCGTGCCGTGCGGGCGCCCTGGCGGGAGCAGAGCCACAACCTCGTCCGCACGGTGTCCTTCACGGGCAGCGGCGTCGGCGGGCTGCCGGTGCCGTACGGCGACTTCGAGCTGCCCCTGCACGACGCGATGCTCGACCGGGCCTTCGAGTGCTGGGTGCACGCGGAGGACATCGCGGACGCGGTCGACTACCCGTACGACCCGCCTTCGCCGCGCCATCTGCACCGCATGATCGACCTGGCCGCCCGCATGCTGCCGGACGTCCTGGCCCACCGCCGGCGCAACGGCCTGGCGGCACCCGCCCACCACCGCCACCTCGTGACGGCGGGCGAACCGGGCCGCAGCCTCCGCCTGGAGATCGAGGGCTCGGGCGGCGGCGAGTGGCTGATCCCCCTGGACTCCCCCGCCGCGAAGGGCTCGGCCGAGCACGAGGTCGCCCACGTGGCCCTGGACGGCGTCGAGTTCTGCCGCCTGGCAGCGGGCCACGTACCTCCGCAGGAGGCGGCGGCGGGCCAGGTGGGAGACAGGGAGGCGATCAGGGATGTCCTGTTCGCGGCCGCTTCACTGAGCAGGATGTGAGTGACTTAGGGGCGCGGGGAACTGCGCGACAAGCCACACTCCACCCGCACCCGCCACGCAACCGGAACCCCCCGAGCTCCTAGGCGAAAATCACAGTCCGCCGCCCATTGAGCAGAATCCTCCGCTCGGCATGCCACTTCACGGCCCGCGCCAGCGCCCGGCACTCCACGTCCCGCCCGATCGCGACCAGCCCCTCCGGCGTCACGTCGTGCCGAACCCGCTCGACCTCCTGCTCGATGATCGGCCCCTCATCGAGATCAGCGGTCACATAGTGAGCAGTCGCCCCGATCAACTTCACACCCCGGGCGTGAGCCTGGTGATACGGCTTCGCGCCCTTGAAGCTCGGCAGGAACGAGTGGTGGATGTTGATGATCCCCCCGGCGAGCGCCTTGCACAGGTCGTCCGACAGCACCTGCATGTACCGCGCGAGCACGACCAGCTCGACACCCTCCTCCCGCACGATGTCGAGCAGCCGGGCCTCTGCCTCCGGCTTCGTGTCCTTCGTCACCGGGATGTGGTGGAAGGGGATGTTGTACGAGCCCACCAGCTCCGCAAAGTCCGTGTGGTTGGACACCACACCCGCGATCTCCACCGGCAACGCCCCGGTCCGCGCCCGGAACAGCAGATCGTTCAGGCAGTGCCCGAACTTGCTGACCATCAGCAGGATGCGCATCTTCTCGTCGGCCCGGTTGAGCTGCCAGTCCATCTGGAAGGAATCACCGATCGCCGCGAAGCTGGCCCGCAGCTTGTCCAGGGTCACCGGCGCTTCCGCCGAGAAGTGGACCCGCATGAAGAACAGTCCCGTGTCGTGGTCGCCGAACTGCTGGCTGTCCTCGATGTTGCAGCCGGTCATGAACAGATAGCTCGACACGGCGTGCACGATGCCCTTCCTGTCCGGACAGGAGAGGGTGAGGACGTACTGGTCGGCCGGGGCCGCGGCGCTGGTGGACTGCTCGTTCATGCAGGACAGGTTCCCACAAGGTGCGAGACCACCGGCAATCGTCCCGCTACGCGGACCTCGTCATGATCTGCAGCACCTCCAGGCTGCGCGGCGGCGCGTCCGGCTCGTCGCCGTCACTCACGGACAGCCGGACATGCGCGTCCCGGGCCGCCTGGACCGCGTCGGGCCACGCCTGGTGCTCGAGGTACGCGGCGACCGGCGCGTCCGGCCCGACCTGGTGCATGATCCGCAGCACCCGCAGCACGGCGGTGTCGACGAGGGCCGCCTCCTGCGAGTCGCGGAAGATCGTGCCGACGTACTTCTCGGCGGACCAGTGGTCCAGCCAGGTGTCCTCGACCAGCCGGTACACCGCGTCGGTCACGTCGCCGTAGCCGTCCACGCCGGCCAGCCAGACGTCCCGCTGGAACACGGGATCCGAGAGCATGTGCAGCGCCGAGCGCACGTTGCTGCGCCAGCGCCACCACGGCATGTCATTGACAGGCATGCCGCCCATGGTGGATGAGCGACGGCCACGACGGGAAGAGTTCTCCGAAGCTTGCACGGTCATCGATCGTACGTTCCCCTTCACATCGGTCACACCGACCCCTGCAATTCACCTGCGCGTCACCGATCGTTGACCGGAGATCACTCACGGGTTAGTCATGTGGCGGAATCGTGCGGAGTCATGACCGGCAGGCGACGCAAGCGCAGCACATTCCTCCCCGGCCTCCTCACCCGTCACGCCAGATCCGGCGTCCTCTCCGCGGGCACGGCGGTCGCGTGCGCGTCGCTCCTCGCCGGCTGCGGGGTCGTCCCCGGCACCACGGGGGATGCCGGGGACGACCCGATCACCGTCATGACCTGGGCGCCACAGGACACCAAGGCCACCAACAAGCCCGGCATGCCCGCCTTCGCCCGCGCCTACGCCCGCTGGGTCAACACCCACGGCGGGATCAACGGCCGCAAGCTCAACGTGCTGACCTGCAACGATCACAACGACAGCGTGGCCGCCGCCAAGTGCGCCCGACGGGCCGTCAAGGAGAACGCCGTCGCGGTCGTAGGATCCTACAGCCAGTACGCCGACTCGTTCTTCCCGTCGCTGGAGGGCGCGGGAATCCCGTACATAGGCGGCTACGGCATCACCAACGCCGAGTTCACCAGCCCGCTGTCCTACCCCGTCAACGGCGGCCAGCCGGCGCTGCTCGCGGGGCTCGGCAGCGCGCTCGCCGGTGACTGCGGGCCCGTGGCGCTGATCCGGCCCGACACCATCACGGGCGACCAGCTGCCCCCGCTGCTCGACTCCGGCCTGAAGGCGGGCGGGCACAAGCCCGCGCGGGACCAGCGGGCGGCGGAGGACGCCACCGAGTACGACGGCCAGGCCGACCTCGCACTGCGCACCACGACCGGGGACCCGGGGAGCGCGGGGTGTGTGGTGCCCGCGCTCGGGGACCGCAACGGCACCTTCATGGACTCCTTCCGCCGGGCCCGCGAGGACTACCCCGACGTACGGACGGCCACCGTGCTCGGCAGCGTCGACCAGACGGTGATCGACGCGACCGGCGGGGCGTCGGGGCCGTACGAGGGCTCGTACATCACCGGCTGGTACCCGGTGGCGAGCGATCCCCGCTGGGACGCGATGAAGCGGGTGATCAAGGAAGAGGCCTTCGACGACAACCGCATCGACCCCGCGGACGCCGGAGTGCAGACCACCTGGATCGCCTACACGGCGTTCCACAAGGTCATCGAGTCGCTCGGCGGGGGTGAGGTGACCGCCGACACGGTCACGGAGGCCCTCGACGACGGCCTCCGGGTCGACACGGGCGGGCTCACGCCGACGCTCCAGTGGCGGTTCCAGGACAAGCTCGCCGCCGCCGGCTTCCCGCGCCTGGTCAATGCGAACGTGACCCTTCAGGTGGTGCGGGAGGGACGGCTGGTGTCGGCGCGGAAGGGCTTCGTCGACACGACGAGCACCCTTCAGAACGCCGACGTGAACTACTGAGTCGCCTACTGGGTCACCTGCTGAGCTCCGGTCGCCTCACAGCTGCGTGGGCTGGCGCTCGGTCAGGCCGTACGTCTTCGCGATGCCGTTCCACAGCCGGGCCGCCTTGGTCTTCTCCGTGCTCGCGACACCACTGGCCCGGTTGCCGGCCTGCGTCTGGCCGGTGACGCGGGCCTGACCCTTCTTGCAGCCCTTCTTGCCCGCGGTCTGGTCGGCCCAGGCCGCGTAGTGGTTGTCGGCCGAGGCGGAGGCCTGCCACGCCTTGGTGAGGGCGGTGGTCAGCGCGGCGTGTTCGGGCAGCTTGTCGACCGCGATGCCGGAGAGCCGGGTGACCAGCTGGTTGCGCTGCTTGGCCGCGTCCCGCAGGTCCTTGGCGGCCTGGGCGAGGTTGTCGCAGCCCTTGACGTCGGCCACCGCGTTGATCACCGTGCTGCGGCTGTCGCCGCTGTCGGCGAGCAGCTTGTCCAGCTCGACCGCCTGCGCGCGGGCCGGGTCCGCGGACGGCGAGGCGGAACCGTCCGTCGCGGGCGCCGAGGCGGCCACGGTCTTGTTGTTGTCGCCGCCGTCGTCGTCACCGCCTCCGCCGCCGGCGAGCAGCGCGCCGGCGCCGATGCCGAGGACGGCGATGCCGATGCCGACGGCCGCGATGACGGGCACACGCGAGCCGGTCCGGCCGCCACGGCCGGGCCGTCCGCCGCCGGGCGGGGCGTAGGAAGGCTGCGGCTCCGGCTGCTCGAAGCGGGGTATCTGCTGGGTGGCCGCGGCCGGGCTCTCGGCACCGGACTCGCTGCGGAAGAGGTTCTCGAACCCGGCGGGCGGCTGCTGGCCCCCGCCGGGGACCGGCGCGATGTACTGCGTCGCCTCGGCGTCCGGGTTCGAGGCGGGCGGCAACGGCCCGGTCCCCAGGAACCGCGTGGCCTCGGAGTCCTGCTCGGCGGGCATCTCGGGCGGCAGCGCGCCCGGGCCCACCGGGGGTATGTACTGCGTCACCCCTTCATCGGCGGGGCCGGAGGCGACGGGCGGCAGATACTGGGTCGCCCCCTCGTCGACGGCCGGGGGCAGCGGGGCACGCCCGGCAGCGGCCCCGTAGGCGTCGTTCTGCTGGGGCGACTGCCCACCGGCAGGCCCGTACGCACCGGAGGCCGGGGGCAGGGCGCCTCCGGCGGGAGCCCCGTACGCATCGGCCTGCTGCGGCGACTGCCCAGCGGCGGGCCCGTACGCGCCGGGCTGCTGCGGCTGCTGTCCGCCGGAGGTTCCGGGCCCGTAGGCGCCGGACTGCTGGGGCTGCTGCCCGCTTGCGGGGCCGCGCCCGTAGGCATCAGCCTGCTGCGGCTGCTGTCCACCGGAGGACCCGGACCCGTAGGCACCGGACTGCTGCGGCTGATCCCCACCCGCGGGGCCGCGCCCGTAGGCATCGGCCTGCTGCGGCTGCTGCCCACCGGAGGATCCGGGCCCGTACGCGCCGGACTGCTGAGGCGCCTGCCCACCGGCAGACCCGGGCCCGTACGCGTCAGCCTGATGCGGCTGCTGTCCGGCAGGACCGGTGCCGTACCCGGCGGTGCCCTGAGAGCCCGCTGCCCCGGCAGGGGAGCTGTACGCGTCGGTGCCCTGGGGGTGTGAACCCGCCGTGCCGGCGGAGCCGTACGCGCCCTCCGGAGGGAGCGGGGCTGCGGCCGCGGGCGGGCCGTAGGTGCCGGCGTACGGGTTCGGGGGCTGGGTGCCCTCCGGGGGCAGCTCGCCCGGGCCCGGTGTGCCGGGGGCGGGGTGCTGGGCATCCCATGCCGGTGGCTCCGTCCACTGCTGGGGCGGCGGGGACTGCCAGCTCTGGCCCGGCTGCGCGGACGGGGGCTGCTGGTCGGGGCCCCACGGCTGGCCCCAGGTCTGCCCCTCGGCGGGGGCGGAGGCCGGGGCCTGGCCGGTCGGGGGCGGGCCGGACCGGCGGCCGGCGGGCGCGTCACCCGGTCCGCCCGTCATGCCCGGCAGCAGGGGCTCGCCACCGTCGGAGGGCAGCACGATGCCTTCGCGCGCGGGGCGCGCCGAGGGCTCCTCGCCCTGTCCACTCTGCGTCACCGGGACTCCTACTAATGGGGGACCTTGTGAATCGTCGGGTCACGCTACCGGGTCCCCTGAGCCCCGTGCCACGCAGCACAGGACGCGACCTCCTGCCCTGTGAGCGCGGTAACAAAACCGGGTCACGGCACGCCGCCCCCGTCACCTCCTTCGCGTCAAGCGGCCGTTCCCGTACGTTCACGCATCCGCAGACCCCGTGTTCACGCCGCCGTCTGAAGGTCCAGCCGCGCCCCGAACTCCCTGACCACCGCTTCCTCCCGGTACGGCTCCAGTCGCTGCTGGAAGTCCTCCAGATACTCGGCACCCCGGTTGGAGCGCAGCCCCTCCAGCAGTTCGACGGCCTTCATGCCCGTGTTGCAGGCCTCTTCGATCTCGCGCTGCTGCACCTGCGCCGTGGCCAACAGCACATAACCGATGGCCCGGCGGCGCGCCCGCGTCTCGGGATGCCCGGCCAGCGACTCCTGCGCGCACCGCGCCGCCGCCTCGGCCTGCCCCAGATCCCGGTGGCAGTGGGCCAACTCGTCGGCGAGATAGGCCTCGTCGAAGTGCGCGATCCACGCCGGGTCGTCCCCGGTGTCCGGGTCGGCCGCCTCCAGGGCGCTCACCGCGCGCCCGGCGCTGGACTGGGCGGCGCGCGCGTCGCCCAGCAGGGCGTGCCCGCGCGCCTCCGCCGCGTGGAACATCGACTCCGCGCGCGGCGTCACGCGCCCCCGCGCCCCCTCCTGCGCCGCCCGTGCCAACTGCGCGATCTCCCGCGGGTTTCCGAGCTGAGCGGCGAGATGGCTCATGGAGGCGGCGAGCACGTACCCGCCGTAGCCCCGGTCCCCGGCCGCCTGGGCCAGCCGCAGCGCCTGGATGTAGTAGCGCTGGGCCAGACCGGGCTGCCCGGTGTCCACGGCCATGTATCCGGCGAGTTCGGTCAGCCGGGCCACCGCGGCGAACAGGTCCCGCCCGACCGCCTCCCGGTACGACCCCGCCAGCAGCCCCGAGACCACGCTGTTGAGGTAGTGCACGACGACCGGCCGGACATGCCCGCTGCCGTACTGGTGGTCGAGATCCACCAGCGCCTGCGTCATGGCCCGCACCGCCTGCACGTCGGACTGCCCGACCCGCGGCCCGGCCGAGCGCGCCACCTGGCCGTCGGGTGCGGAGATCAGCCAGTCGCGGCTGGGCTCGACCAGCGCGGACGCGGCGACGGAGGAGCCGGACAGGAAGTCCCGCCGCCCCACGTCACTGCGCCACAGCTCGCAGACCTGCTCGATGGCCCCCAGCACCGTCGGCGAGAACTGGAGACCCACACCCGAGGCGAGGTTCTTGCCGTTGGCCATGCCGATCTCGTCGATCGTGACCGTACGGCCGAGCTTGCGGCCGAGCGCCTCGGCGATGATCGCCGGTGCCCGTCCCCGTGGCTGCTGCCCACGCAGCCAGCGCGCCACCGACGTCTTGTCGTAGCGCAGGTCGAGGCCGTGCTCCGCACCGCACATGTTGACCCGGCGGGCGAGGCCGGCGTTGGAGCATCCGGCTTCCTGGATGAGCGCCTGGAGCCGTTCGTTCGGCTGCCTGGCGACGAGCGGCCTTGCGGCCATGGCGTACCCCCTGTGGCTGCGGTGCCTGCCCACGCACCGAGTTGACGTGTCTTCCGCGGCCGGGCCCCTCGCGTCCCAGCGAAAAGTTCCGGCCGTGAAGATCAATGCCCCGCCGACCAGGCGAAAATGCGAGGCATGTGAGGATTGCCGGGGTAACGGCTGTTGCCGGCCCCCCTCGTGGCTACCCAGCCCCGGCCACGGTTCCTCCTGCGCGCCCCCGCACATGCACCCATGCGCCCCGACCTCAGGGGCGATGCTCCTCCCCGCGCACGCGAGCGGGCGTAACCCCTGGTGACGACCAGAGTTGTGTTCATCGTGGAAGAGACGATCGCCGGCACCGAAGCCGCTCAGATCCCGAAGCAGCGCGGGGAATCGCTGCTGGAGACCGCTGTCCGCTACGCCGAGGAGCGCCACTGGGACGTCTTCCCCGGGACCTGGCTGGAAGCCGCCGACGGCGCTCAGCGCTGCTCCTGCGGTGACGCCGCGTGCCCGGCGCCCGGGTCACACCCGGCGCGTCCGGACTGGGAGTCGCAGGCGACGGGCAGTGCGACCGTCGCGCGGCGGATGTGGCAGAAGCAGCCGACGGCGTCGATCCTGCTGCCGACGGGGCGTACGTTCGACGCGATCTCCGTGCCGGAGACCGCCGGGTTTCTCGCGCTGGCGCGTATGGAGCGGATGGAGCTGACGCTGGGGCCGGTGACGCTCACGCCGGATCGGCGGATGGAGTTCTTCGTGCTGCCGGGGGCCTCCGTGAAGGTGCCTGATCTGGTGCGGAAGCTGGGGTGGTCGTTGTCGTCGCTGGATCTGACGGTGCTGGGTGAGGGCGCGTACGTGGCTGCGCCGCCCACGCGGTTCGGGTCTCGGGGGGCTGTGCAGTGGGCCTGCCGGCCTACGCCTGCGAATCGGTGGCTGCCGGATGCGGAGGAGTTGATCTCGCCGTTGGCTTATGCGTGCGGCAGGGATCGGTAAGCGCCTGTTCGTCTGCCTGGTTGCCGTTTCGTGGCGGCCGCGGGTTGTGTTCGGTTGCTCGCGCAGTTCCCCGCGCCCCTTTTAGGGACGCTTCTCCACCGTAGGGTTCAAGGTGACGGAGGGAGACGCGGTGGGATCCAGCGCTGTGCGTGTGCAGGGGCTCTGGAAGCGGTTCGGGCAGCAGGTTGCTGTTGCCGGGGTCGATCTGGAGTTGCCCGCGGGCAAGTTCATCGGGCTCGTCGGGCCGAACGGGGCCGGGAAGACCACCACGTTGTCGATGGTGACCGGGCTGCTCAGGCCCGACCACGGGACCGTCGAGGTGGTCGGGCACGACGTGTGGCGGGACCCCGTCGAGGTGAAGGCGCGGATCGGGGTGCTGCCGGAGGGGCTGCGGCTGTTCGAGCGGCTGTCGGGGCGGGAACTGCTGGCGTACACCGGGCGGTTGCGCGGGCTGCCCGGTGCCGAGGTCGACAAGCGGGCCACGCAGCTCCTCGACGTCCTCGATCTGGCGGGGGCGCAGCACAAGCTCGTCGTCGACTACTCGACCGGCATGCGCAAGAAGATCGGGCTCGCCGCGGCTCTCCTCCACAATCCCGAAGTGCTGTTCCTGGACGAGCCGTTCGAGGGCGTCGATCCCGTCTCCGCCCAGACCATCCGGGGCGTCCTGGAGCGGTACACCGCCTCCGGCGCCACGGTCGTGTTCTCTTCCCACGTCATGGAGCTCGTCGAGTCGCTGTGCGACTGGGTGGCCGTCATGGCCGCCGGGCGGATCCGCGCGCACGGGACGCTCGCGGAGGTGCGGGGTGACGCGCCCTCGTTGCAGCGGGCGTTCCTGGAGCTCGTCGGGGCGCAGAGCCGGGACGCCGGATCCGATCTCGACTGGCTGGGCGGCGGGTCCCGGTGAGCGACGCCACGATCACCCCGGTCTTCGTACGGCTGAAGCTGTCGCTGCTGCGCAACGGGCTGCGGCAGTCCGGCGGGCGGAAGGCCGCCTACATCGCGTCGGCGGTCTGTGCCCTGCTGTTCGCCGCGCTGCAGCTGATCGGTCTGATCGCGCTGCGCGGGCACGCGCACGTCGAGTCGCTGGTCGTGCTGGCGGCGGCGGTGCTGGGGCTCGGCTGGGCGGTGATGCCGCTGTTCTTCCCCAGTGGTGACGAGACGCTGGATCCGACCCGGCTGGTGATGCTGCCGCTGCGGCCCCGGCCGCTGGTGCGGGCGCTGCTCGTGGCGTCGCTGGTCGGCATCGGGCCGCTGTTCACGCTGTGTCTGCTGGTCGGTTCCGTGGTCGCGGTGGCCCGGGGCGGGGCGGCGTTCGCGGTGGGGGTGGTCGCCGTCGCGCTGGCGCTGCTGGTGTGCGTGGCTCTCGCGCGGGCCGTGGCCGCCGCCAACGTACGGCTGCTGACCAGCCGCAAGGGGCGGGACCTCGCGGTGCTGAGCGGGCTCGTCATCGCGATCGGGGCGCAGGTCGTCAACTTCGGTGCGCAGCGGCTCGGGGCGTCGGGGCTGGGTGAGCTCGACCCGGTGGCGGACGTGCTGCAGTGGGTGCCGCCCGCGTCGGCCGTCGGGGCCGTGCACGCGGTGGGCGAGGGGGCGTACGGTCGCGCCCTCGCGCAACTGGCGCTGACGGCGGGCGCGCTGGCCGCGCTGCTCGCCGTGTGGTCGCGGCATCTGACCCGGCTGATGACCTCGCCCGACGGGTCGACGCTGCCGGCCGCCGAGTCGGCCGCCCGCGAGCGCTCGTCGACCGGGCTCGGGCGGCTGCTGCCGGCGGGCCGTACGGGGACGGTCATGGAGCGCAGCCTGCGATACGTGTGGCGCGACCCCAAGACCAAGGCGGCGTGGGTGACATCGCTGGCCATCGGGCTGATCGTGCCCGTGTTCAACGCGTGGCAGGGCACCGGGTCCGTGTACTTCGCCTGCTTCGCCGCCGGGATGCTCGGCATCCAGATGTACAACCAGTTCGGTCAGGACACCTCGGCGTTCTGGATGGTCGCGATGACGATCTCGTCGACCCGCGACGCCTACGTCGAGCTGCGCGCCCGCGCCCTGGCCCTGCTGCTGATCACCCTGCCGTACGCCACGCTCGTCACCCTCGTGACGACAGCCATGCTCGGCGACTGGCGGCGGCTGCCCGAGGCGCTGGGGCTGTCCTTCGCGCTGCTCGGCGCGATGCTCGCGACGGGGGCGTGGACATCGGCCCGCTTCCCCTACTCCATCCCGCAGGAGGGCTACAAGAACGTCGCCCCCGGGCAGACCGGGCTCGCCTGGATCTCCATCTTCGGCGGCATGATCGCCGCCGCGCTGCTGTGCGCACCCGTCATCGCGCTCACGATCTGGCTGAACCTGAGCGCCGACGGCGACGACTGGGCGTGGCTGCTGCTGCCGGTGGGCACCGGGTACGCGGCGGTGCTCACGGCGGCGGGACTGCGGCTCGCCGCTCCGCAGACGGCCCGGCGGCTGCCGGAGATCCTGACGGCGGTCAGCAAGGGGTGAGCGGGGGTCCTGGGGGGCCTGGGGGGCCTCAGTCGGTGCTGAGGGCGTCCAGGAACGGTTCGATCGCCGCGCGCCAGGCCTCTGGCTGGTCGTAGTGCACCAGGTGGCCGGCGTCGGCCACCTCCGCGTACTGGCCGCGGGGCAGGACGCGGACCATCTCCTGGGCCTCGGCCCGGCCCAGCTCGCCGTCGAGGCCGCGCACCACCAGGGCGGGGCAGCGGACCTGGGCCAGCTCCTCCCAGTGCGCGTCGTACACCCACGTCTCGCGGGAGCGGAGCATCTGCTCCGGGTCGAAGACCGGACGCCAGCCGTCCGGAGACTCGGACATCACCTCGGCGTAGAACTCGCCGCGGGCCGGGTTGGGCCGCTCCACCCAGGGGTCGTCCTCGCCGAACCACTTGCGGACGTCGGCGAGCGTGGCGAACGGCAGCGGCCAGGACTTGAACCACTGGTCCCACTCGCGCTGCGAGGCGGCGCCGAGCGCGGAGGCCCGCATGTCGCAGATGATCAGGCCACGGACCAGATCGGGGCGCCTGGCGGCGAGCTGCCAGGCGGTCAGCGCGCCCATGGCGTGGCCGATGAGGACGACCGGGGCGAGGCCGAGCTGTTCGAGGGCGGCCTCGGCGTCGTCGACGTAGGCGTCACGCGTGAAGGAGGCCTGCGGGGGCTTGTCGCTGCGGCCGTGGCCGCGCTGGTCGAGGGCGACCGCCCGGTACCGGCCGGAGAGCCAGCGGGCGGTGGACGCCCAGTGCGAGGCGCGGCCCATGAGGCCGTGCAGTAACAGCACGCCCGGGGAGCCGTCGGGCACGTCCCGCGCCGGCCCGGATCCGGCTGGATCGGTCTTGGGCGGGTCGCCGAACTCCCAGGCCGCGAGGCGTACGCCGCCCGTCCCGGTCACGTCGATGCGTCGCGCCATGCCCTGGCACCCCCCAGCTTCGCGCGGACCGTGGCCGTCTCGGGCCGGTCGGTCCTGTGAACCGTGTTCTGCCTGCTGTGCCTGTTGCCGTTCCTTGTGGTTCTTGTGGTTCTTGTGGTTCCTTGCGTTCCTGCCGGAGCGCACATCCCTGTTAGCGCACGTTCCGGTCGGTACGTCACTCGCAGATTATCGAATGGCCATTCGAAGAGGCCGTTCTCGCGGGCAACACCCCTCGTTCGAGTGACCGCCCTCAAGGATTGATCGCCTCGGCCGAGGGGAGATCTTCAGCGGGGGGCGGACCGCTCGGGGAAACCGGTCCGCGGGGGATGACCCTGAGAGCTCGGGGCTCCGGGTCAGCACAGGGGAGGACAGGCCCCGGCGCCACACGGCGCCGGGGCCCTCCGCTTGTCCACGGCACATCCTCGCGCCCCCTCCCCGGCCGGGTGACATCGCTGTCGAGCCGCGGCCAAGAGCCCTCAGGTCATATGCCTCACGCGACAGCGTCGCACGGGAAACGAGCGGGCGCTGCCATTCGACGGACTGAATACCGGATTCGACGGGATCACGCCAACGCCACAACCACCCCACGGGCAACGTGAGTTGGCGAGGACCCCGGGACCGGGATCAGGGCTTGGCGACGAACACGTGGGAGGCGATGTCCGACTCCAGCTCGGCCGCCTCGCCGCCGCTGCCCACCAGCACACCGCCCGCCGACTCCGTCACACTCACCACCGAGCCGGGCTGCACGCCCGCGCGCCGCAGCGTGTACATCAGCTGCGCGTCCGTCTGGATCGGCTCGCCGATCCGGCGCACCACGACCGTCTTGCCCTCGGCGCCCGGGTCGAGGCTGGCCAGCGACACCATGCCCTCGTCCAGGAACGGGTCGGCGCCGTCCTTCTCGCCGAGCTCCTCCAGACCCGGGATCGGGTTGCCGTACGGCGACTCCGTCGGGTGCCGCAGCAGCTCCAGGACGCGGCGCTCCACGGCCTCGCTCATCACATGCTCCCAGCGGCACGCCTCGGCGTGGACCTGCTCCCACTCCAGGCCGATCACGTCGACGAGCAGACACTCGGCGAGGCGGTGCTTGCGCATCACGCGCGTGGCGAGACGGCGGCCCTCGTCGGTGAGCTCCAGGTGCCGGTCGCTGGCGACGGACACCAGGCCGTCGCGCTCCATCCGCGCCACGGTCTGGCTCACCGTCGGCCCGCTCTGGTCCAGCCGCTCGGCGATACGGGCGCGCATGGGGACCACGCCCTCTTCCTCCAGCTCGAGGATGGTGCGGAGATACATCTCCGTGGTGTCGATCAGTCCGGACATACGTGCCCCTCGAGTGAGATCTGCCGGAGGCTGGACGGCTCACCGGCGTGTGCGCTGGCCCTGCACTCAATTCTGCCGGATACCACCGACAACCGTGCCGCGGGAGGGAAAGCGAAGGTTATCCGGGCCCGCGCCGGGGTACGGCGGAGCCTTTCACGGCCGTATTGACACCGCACTGGTCCAGACCGCACCGTGATGCGCGACACTCGGCCCCAGCCCAGCCCGAAGGGACCCCGTATGAGCGACCGCGCGCCGGCCGGCCAGTTCCTCGACGCCGCGATCGGCCTGCTGCGGCGGGTCCGCGACGAGGAGGCCGACAGCATCGCGGCGGCCGGGACGCTCCTCGCCGACACCGTCGAGAACGGCGGCCGCCTCTTCGCCTTCGGCGCCGGGCACTCCTCCCTCGCCGCACAGGACCTCGTCTACCGCGCCGGCGGTCTCGCCCTGATGAACCTGCTGGCCGTGCCCGGTGTCGTCGGCGTCGACGTCATGCCCGCGCCGCTCGGCTCCGCCCTGGAACGCGTCGACGGCCTCGCGAGCGCCGTCCTGGACAGTTCCCCGCTCCGCGCGGGCGACGCCCTGCTGATCATCTCCCTGTCGGGGCGCAACGCCCTTCCCGTGGAGATGGCCCTGCACGCGCGCGCCCTGGGCGTGCGGGTCATCGGCGTGACGTCGGTGGCGTACGCCTCCGAGACGACGTCGCGGCACACCTCGGGGACGTACCTCAAGGACCACTGCGATCTCGTCCTCGACTCGAAGATCGCCGTCGGCGACGCGGAACTCACCCTCGACACCGTCCCCGCCCCCTTCGCCCCCGCCTCCACGGTCGTCACCTCGGCCCTCCTCCAGGCCGTCATGGCGACGACGGCCGCCACCCTCGCCGACCGCGGCGTAGAACCGCCGCTGCTGCGCTCCGGGAACGTCGACGGAGGCCACGACTGGAACGCGCGGGTCATGGAGCAATACCGGGACCGGATCTTCTACCGGCACTGACCGCCGCTCACTCCTCGTCCCACAGCCCCGCGAGATCCAGCGACGCGGCGATCCGGACCGCCACGTCCTCCGCGTACATCGCGTCGGACCGCTCGAAGGCGCTGCGCCCCGCGCCCCGCAGGAACGTCACGACGCCCAGCGTCCGCCCCCGGCTGCGCAGCACCGCGCACAGGGCGTGCACGGCGTCCGGCGGCCACTGGCGGGCCAGCGCCCACTCCCGGGCCTGCTCGGGCGGGATCGTGCCTGCGCTCGCCCGCAGCGCGCCGACGCGTTCCACGCACTGCAGGGCCGGATGCCCCTCGGCGTACCGCACGGGCAGACCCGCGCGGTCGGCGAGCTTGCTCGGCCCCGGCGCGCCGGAGGGTGTCTCGGCGACCCGCACCAGCCGAACCGGCCCCTCGGTCTCCGCGTCGCCGAGCGCGCCGCCGGCCACCCGGTCGATCACCGCGTGGTCGGCGAAACCGGCCAGCGCGAAGTCCAGGTGGACCGTCGCGGCCTCCGCCGGGTCCTCGCACTCGGCGGCGGCCCGCGAGGCCCGGTGCAGCTGCTGCGTGCGGAACCGCAGCAGTGACGCCTCCTGCTCGCTCTGCTTGGCCTCCGTCACGTCCTGGAACAGCCAGCCGACACCCAGCGGAACCGGCTCCTCCGCGAGTGGCGAGGCCAGCCGCAGGAAACCGCTGCGCCAGCACCGCCGCCGCTCCCCCTCCGATGCGCGCACCGTCACCCACACCTCGGCGGGCGCGGGCGGCGCGCCTTCGGCCAGCACATGCTGAAGCGCGCTCTCCAGCTCCTCCACGCCCTGCGTGAGCAGCTCCCCGAGCGGCCGCCCGAGCACGGACGTACGCCCCGTGCCCAGCGCCCGGGCCGCGTGCGCGTTCACCACGGCGGGCCGCAGGTCGACGTCCACCAGCACGACACCCCAGCTGGCGTCCTCGAACAGCGCCTCGCTGAGGGCGATCGACCGCTCCAGATCGATCTGCGTGTGCACCTCGCTGAAGGCGCAGTACACACCCGCGGGCTTTCCGTCCGGACCCCGCACGGCCGCCGACTGCATCCGTACGAGGACCCGCCCGCCGTCCTTCGTCAGCAGCGCGAACTCGTGGACCTGGCGCCCCGGCGCATGCATGGCGGACATCAGCCGCCCCTCGACCTCCTCGGCGTCCGCGCTGCGCACGGCCCACCCGGCGAAGCCCCGCCGCCCCACGGCCTCGTCCGCGCTCCAGCCCAGAATCCGCTCGGCCTCGCGGTTCCAGTGCGTCACGACCCCGTCGGCGTCGAAGGCGCACAGCGCCGCGTCCATGCCGTCCAGCAGCGCGGCGAGCAGGTCCGAGCCGTCCGAACCGTCCCGCTCGGGCTCGTCCGGCCCCAACTCGTCGGTGGTCCCACTACGCCGGGAAGCACTCACCTGGACCCCCTGCAGGCTTGCGTCCGCACGTACGTCACGTCGGTTCGCTACTTGCAATCATTCAACTGGAACGTGACCCAGCGCACACCAAGTTCCCACAACATTGAAGGAATCGTTGTACGGCGGCGATCCCCACGTCAACGCCTTGACGGCGGCCTGCCGCGGACTCAGTCGATCAACGCCACACCCCCAGTACCACTCCCGCGGCGCGCGTACACCTCGATCTCGATCTTCATCCGGGCGTCCGCCAGCCCGCACACCACCATCGTCGCGGCCGGCCGCACCTCACCGAAGCACGCCCGCAGCACCGGCCAGCACGGTTCGAAGTCCTCCCGCTCCGGCAGCAGGTACCGCACCCGCACGACGTCCGCGAACGAACATCCCGCCTTCTCCAGCGCGGCCCCTATGTTCCGCAGACACTGCTCGGCCTGCTCCACGACGTCGTCGGAGATCGTCATGTCCGCGTAGTCGAACCCGGTCGTCCCCGACACATGCACCCAGTCCCCGTCCACCACGGCCCGGGCGTATCCGATCCGCTCCTCGAACACCGAACCGCTGAGAATCGCCTGTCGCTGCGTCATGGGGTCAAGGTCTCAGAAAATCGGTTGATCCGAGGCGGGACCGTTTCCTAGGGTTCCAGGTACACGAGAAGGGAGGTGGTTCGGCAGATGTATGAGAACCGGACGCGTGAGGTGGCTGCGGGCTAGCGGCCCGACACCACACACAGTGCGGTGCCGGACCAGCGCGTGAGCGAAGCGTGCAGCCGGCCCAATCTCCAGCAGTCACCCGACCCGCGAGCCGCCGGTACGTCCGGCCGGCCCTCCTCCGGAGGACCAGGCTCGCGGGTCGTCTGCGTTTTCGAGGGGGGCGATGGTGGTGGGTGAGTGGCGCGACGACCGGATCGGCAGCGCCCTGCGGGGTGAGAATCCGGCCGTGATGCGGAGGCTGGACGCCGGGTTCGCGGCGATCGGTGATGTGCAGTTTTTGCCCGGCTACTCGGTGTTGTTGACCGATGATCCCTCTGTGGAGCGGCTGTCGGAGTTGCCGCGGAGCAGGCGGCTGGCGTTTCTGGGGGACATGGAGCGGCTGGGGGAAGCCGTCGAGCGGGCCTGCCGGCGGGTGGAGTCGGGGTTCCGGCGGGTCAATCTGGAGATCCTCGGGAACGCCGACGGGTTCCTGCACGCGCATGTGTGGCCGCGGTACGACTGGGAGCCCGAGGATCTCGTGCGGCGGCCCGTGTGGCTCTATCCGCGGGAGATGTGGAGCGGGGAGCGGTATGCGCTCGGGGCGCGGCACGGCCCGTTGCGGGAGGCGATCGGGGAGGAGCTGGACCGGCTCACGGGGTGAGACGTGCGCCACGGCCTCACCCCGAGCGGGGTGAGGCCGTGTGTGAGTCGGGTCAGTGGGCGATGTCCTCGTAGCCCTCGATCTCGCGTGGGTTGCGGGAGCCGGGGCCCGTGTAGCGGGCCGAGGGGCGGACCAGGCGGCCCGTGCGCTTCTGCTCGAGGATGTGGGCGGACCAGCCGGCCGTGCGGGCGCAGGTGAACATCGAGGTGAACATGTGGGCGGGGACCTCGGCGAAGTCGAGGACGATGGCGGCCCAGAACTCGACGTTGGTGGCCAGGACCCGGTCGGGGCGGCGGGCGTGGAGTTCCGCCAGGGCCGCCTTCTCCAGGGCCTCGGCGACCTCGAAGCGGGGGGCGCCGAGTTCGCGGGCGGTGCGGCGCAGGACTCGGGCGCGGGGGTCTTCGGCGCGGTAGACGCGGTGGCCGAAGCCCATGAGGCGTTCGCCCTTGTCGAGCGCGTTCTTGACGTAGGCCTCGGCGTCTCCCGTGCGTTCGATCTCCTCGATCATGCCGAGGACGCGGGAGGGGGCGCCGCCGTGGAGGGGGCCCGACATCGCGCCGACGGCTCCCGACAGGGCCGCCGCCACGTCCGCGCCGGTCGAGGCGATCACGCGGGCCGTGAAGGTGGACGCGTTCATGCCGTGTTCCGCGGCGCTCGTCCAGTAGGCGTCCACCGCCGCCACGTGCTTGGGGTCCGGCTCGCCCCGCCAGCGGATCATGAAGCGCTCGACGACCGAGTGGGCCTTGTCGATCTCGCGCTGCGGGACCATCGGCAGGCCCTGGCCGCGGGCCGACTGGGCGACGTAGGACAGGGCCATGACGGCCGCCCGGGCCAGGTCCTCGCGGGCCTCTTCGGCGTCGATGTCCAGGAGGGGTTTCAGGCCCCAGACGGGCGCGAGCATGGCCAGCGCGGACTGGACGTCGACGCGGATGTCGCCGGAGTGGACGGGGATGGGGAACGGCTCGGCGGGCGGCAGGCCCGGGTTGAAGGCGCCGTCGACGAGCAGGCCCCAGACGTTGCCGAAGGAGACGTGGCCGACGAGGTCCTCGATGTCGACGCCCCGATAACGCAGGGCGCCGCCCTCCTTGTCCGGCTCGGCGATCTCCGTCTCGAACGCGACGATTCCCTCGAGCCCGGGTACGAAGTCGGACATCAGGCGGCTCCTCGTGATGTAAGCGACAGATGGTGTGATGTGGGGTGGGACGAACGAACCATGTGTCAGTCAGCTTGCGAAGCGGGCGGCCGTCCGGAGATCCACGGTCGTGTGCGGCGACTCGCGGTCCCGGAAGGTCTCCCCTGTGATGCCCCGTGCGGCTGGCGGTCACCCAACCGGAACGGCACGGAAACGATATCCCCGAGTGCCACCGTTGGGGAGGGTTCACGGCACTCAGTGCCAGGCAGTGACGAAGGACACCGTCCATACGGCAAGATGACCGGGTGACCGACCGCGACGCCGTCCCCTTCGACCTGGCCTCGATGCGCAAGCAGTACCGGGCCGAGGGCCTCTCCGAGAACGAGCTGGCCGCCACCCCCGTCGAGCAGTTCGCGCGCTGGTTCAAGCAGGCCGCGACGGACGGCGGGCTGTTCGAGCCCAACGCCATGATCGTCTCGACGGCCGACGCCGAGGGCCGGCCCAGCTCCCGCACGGTGCTGCTGAAGCACTTCGACGAACAGGGCTTCGTCTTCTACACGAACTACGACTCCCGCAAGGCCCGTGACCTGGCGGAGAACCCGTACGTCTCGCTGCTGTTCCCCTGGCATCCGATGGCCCGGCAGGTCATCGTCACCGGGGTGGCGCGGCGGACCGGGCGGGACGAGACGGCGGCGTACTTCCGGACCCGGCCGCACGGATCGCAGCTCGGGGCGTGGGCCAGCGCGCAGTCCTCGGTGATCGCCACGCGTGCGGACATCGACGGGGCGTACGCCGAGCTGGCCGCCCGCTATCCCGAGGGCGAGCAGGTGCCCGTGCCGCCGCACTGGGGCGGTTTCCGGGTGGCCCCGCAGACGGTGGAGTTCTGGCAGGGCCGTGAGAACCGGCTGCACGACCGGTTGCGGTACGTGGAGCGGGCGGACGGGAGCTGGCGCGTGGAGCGGCTCAGTCCCTGAGCGGACGTCCCTGGGCGGACATCTCCGGGCGGGCATCTCCGGGCGGACGCCCTCTAGCGGCTGCCCAGCGCCTGCTCCAGCAGCCCCGCCCACTGCTCGACCACCCGTTCCCGGCGGGCCGCGTCGTCGGTGAGGAGGTTGGCCAGGCCGAGGCCGCGGGCCATGTCGAGGAGGCCCTGGACGGTTTCGCGGACGCCGGGGACGGATTCGTCGGCGGACAACAGGTCGACGGCTATGCGGTGGGTCTCGCGGCCCACGCGGGATTCGAGTTCGGTGACGCGGGCGCGGAGCTGCTCCTCGTTGGAGGCGGCCACCCAGAGGTGGAGAGCCGCGCGGAACAGCGGCCCGGTGTAGAGGTCGACGAGGGCCGCGACGACCGCGTGCCGGTCTCCGGCCGCGCCCTCGGGGAACAGGGCGCGCAGGGCCGTGGAGCGTTCCTCGGCGACGTACTCGACGGCCGCCGTGAAGAGGTCCTCGCGGGTCGGGAAGTGGTGCTGGGCGGCGCCGCGGGAGACGCCGGCGCGTTCGGCGACGACGGAGACGGTGGATCCGCCCCAGCCGTGTTCGGCGAGGCAGGACACGGCGGCTTCCAGGAGCCGCTGCCGGGTGGCCCGGCTGCGGTCCTGCTTGGGGACTCGCTCCGCACGGTCTCTCTCCGCGCGGTCGACCGTGCTCACACCGCCCATGTCCTCACACCACCCATGCCGGATCCCGTCGTTCGAGGAAGGCCGTCATCCCCTCGCGGGCCTGCGGGGAGGAGAACAGCCGGGCCGAGAGCGCGGTCAGGACGGCCGCGTCCCGGTCGAAGGCTTCCAGCACCCTAGCCGTGAGCAGCCGTTTCGTCTCGGCCAGGGCGTCGGGGGCGGATCTGCGCAGGCCGTCGAGGATGGGGGCCAGTGCGGTGTCCACGTCGTCGGCGTGGGTGGTGAGCAGGCCGGTCGCGGTGGCCTCGGCGGCACCGAAGCGTTCGCCGGTGAGGTAGTACCGGGACAGGGCGCGCGGGTCGGTGCGCGGCAGCAGCGGCAGGGAGATGACCGCGGGGGCGACGCCGATGCGGACCTCCGTGAAGGCGAAGGTGGCCTCGGTGGAGGCGGCGGCGATGTCGCAGGCGGCCAGCAGGCCGAGGCCGCCCGCGCGGACGTGGCCGGTGACCCGGGCGACGACCGGCTTGGGCAGGTCGATGATCCGGCGGAGCAGGGCGACCAGCGCCTCGGGGGGCGGCGGGTCCTTGAGGTCCGCGCCCGCGCTGAAGGTGTTGCCGGTGTGGGTGAGGACGACCGCGCGGACGCCGGGGTCCCGGCCGGCGTCCGCGAGCGCGTCGGCCAGTTCGCCGACGAGGGCGGCCGACAGGGCGTTGCGGGTGTGGGGCGAGTCGAGGGTGAGGGTTTCCACGGCACGCGCGCGTGCCCTGCCGATCAGAGTCATGCCCGCTCCCTGAGCTGTCGGCGGAGGATCTTGCCGGAGGCCGCCCGGGGGACGCCGTCGATGAAGGTGACGTGCCGGATCCGCTTGTAGGGGGCCACGCGCTCGGCGACGTACATCATGATCTCCGCCTCGGACAGGTCGGTGCGGTCGGGCCGGCGGACCACGTACGCGTGCGGGATCTCGTTGCCGTCGTCGTCGTACACGCCGATGACGGCGGCGTCGGCGATGCCCGGGTGGGTGAGCAGCAGGGCCTCCAACTCGGCGGGGGCCACCTGGAAGCCCTTGTACTTGATGAGTTCCTTGACGCGGTCGACGACGAACAGCCAGCCAGCCTCGTCCACGTGCCCCACATCGCCGGTGTGCAGCCAGCCGTCGGTGTCGATCATCGCGCTGGTGGCGTCGGGGCGGCCGAGGTAGCCCTTCATGACCTGCGGGCCGCGGATGAGGATCTCGCCGGACTCGCCGGCGGGCAGGTCCTTGTCCGGGTCGTCGAGGGAGACGATGCGCATCTCGGTGCCGGCGATGAGCTTGCCGACGGTGCCGGGCGGCGCGTCGCTCATCGCGTCCAGCGGGACGACGTGCGTGCCGGGCGACAGTTCCGTCATGCCGTAGGCCTGGCCGATCGGCGGCAGACCCAGCCGCTCCGAGCAGGCGGCGGCAAGGCGGGCGTCCAGGGGTGCGGCGGCGCTGATGATGTACTTCAGCGACGACAGGTCGTACTGCGCGACCGCCGGGTGCTTGGCGAGGGCCAGCACGATCGGCGGGGCCACGTAGAGGGCGGTGATGCGGTGGTTCTGGACGGCCGCGAGGAACTGCTCCAGGTCGAAGCGGGGCAGGACGACGACGGTGGCGCCCTGCCTCAGGGGCGCGTTCATCAGGGCCGTCAACCCGTATATGTGGAAAAAGGGCAGAACGGCCAGGACACGGTCTCCCGGTCCGGCGGGTATCGCCGGGTGGAGCTGGGCGAGGTTGGTGGCGATCTGCCGGTGGGTGAGCATCACGCCCTTGGGGGTGCCGGTGGTCCCGGAGGAGTACGGCAGGGCCGCCACGTCCTCCACGGGGTCGATGGCGACCTGCGGCTCCGGGGCGGCGGACGCCAGCATGTCGATCAGGGAGCGGTGTCCGGTCGCGCTGTCGCACACGAAGATCTCGTGTACGCCGCCCGCGAGTTCGGCGGCCCGGCGCGCGATGTCCAGCAGGGGCGAGACGGTGATGATCCAGCGGGCCGCGCAGTCGGTGAGCTGCTTGGCGAACTCCTGGGCCGTGGCGAGCGGGTGCACGGTGGTGACGGTGGCGCCCGCGCGCGTGGCGGCGTAGAAGGCGGTCGGGAAGGCGATGGTGTTGGGGCTGTGCAGGGCGAGGACGTCGCCCTTGCGCACCCCGGCCTCGGCGAGGGCGGCGGCGACGCGCCGGTGGAACCGGTCCACCTGCTCGTACGAGAGGGTGGTGCCGTCCGTGCCGTCGATCAGCGCCGGGATGTCGCCGAACTCCGCGGCCCGGGCCAGGACGGCGTCGTGGATGGGCAGGTCGACGGGCGGAACGTCTGCGTACTCGCTGCGGAACATGGTTCCTCCTCGCGCGGGCCGTCTCAGTACGACTTGGGCAGGCCCAGGGTCTGGTGGGAGACGTAGTTGAGAATCATCTCCCGGCTCACCGGGGCGATACGAGCCACGCGCGCGGCCGTTATCAGCGAGGCGAGTCCGAACTCGCGGGTGAGGCCGTTGCCGCCGAGGGTGTGCACGGCCTGGTCCACTGCCTTCACACAGGCCTCCCCCGCCGCGTACTTCGCCATGTTGGCGGCCTCGCCCGCGCCCATGTCGTCGCCGGCGTCGTACAGCCGGGCCGCCTTCTGCATCATCAGGCGCGCGAGTTCGAGGTCGATGTGCGCCTGGGCCAGGGGGTGGGCGATGGCCTGGTGGGCGCCGATGGGGGTGTCCCAGACCTGTCGGTCGCGGGCGTACTCGACGGCTTTCGCGAGGGCGTGGCGGCCCATGCCGATCGCGAAGGCGGCCGTCATGATGCGCTCGGGGTTGAGGCCGGCGAAGAGCTGGAGCAGCCCCGCGTCCTCGTCGCCGACGAGGGCGTCGGCGGGCAGCCGTACGTCGTCCAGCGTCAGCTCGAACTGCTTCTCGGCGGCGTTGAGTTCCATGTCGATGGGGCGGCGGGTGAAGCCGGGCGCGTCGCGCGGGACGATGAACAGGCAGGGCTTGAGGCGGCCGGTGCGGGCGTCCTCGGTGCGGCCGACGATGAGGGTCGCGTCCGCGAGGTCGACGCCGGAGATGAAGACCTTGCGGCCGTTGAGGATCCAGTTGTCTCCATCGCGGTGAGCTGTGGTCGTGATGCGGTGTGAGTTGGAGCCGGCGTCGGGTTCGGTGATGCCGAAGGCCATGAGGCGGGTGCCGTCTGCCAGGGCGGGGAGCCAGTGTTGTTTCTGGGCGTCTGTGCCGAAGCGGGCTATTACCGTGCCGCAGATGGCTGGTGAGACGACCAGCATGAGGAGGGGGCAGCCTGCCGCGCCGAGTTCTTCCAGGACGATGGAGAGTTCGGATATGCCTCCGCCTCCGCCTCCGTATTCCTCGGGGAGGTTGACGCCGAGGTAGCCGAGTTTTCCCGCGTCGGACCAGAGTTGTGCGGGGTCGCATCCGCGGCCGTGGCGGTTGCCCAGGGCTGAGACGGCCTCTCGGAGGGCCTTGTGGTCTTCGGTGTCCATGGGAGTCCTTTCGGGTGCGGGTGGTGTGTGGCTGGTCGCGCTCACGCGGCGGAGCCGCATATCAATGCAGCCCCGCGCCCCTAAGGGGTCTCCTTCACCACTGCCAACAGCGCGCCCGGCTCGACCTGTTGTCCTGCCACGACGCACAACTCACTCAGCGTTCCCGTGGCCGGGGCCGTGATCTTGTGCTGCATCTTCATCGCCTCCAGCCAGAGGAGGGGGTCTCCGGCCTTTACGGCACTCCCCGCGGTGGCACCCTCGGCCACGCGGACGACCGTGCCCGGCATGGGAGCCAGAAGGGAGCCGGGGGCGTGCTGGGTCGTCGGGTCGGGGAAGCGGGGCAGGGCCGTCAGGGCCGTGTTGTTCACGTGGATCCGGTCGCCGTAGGTGGCCACCTCGAACTTGCGCCGTACTCCGTCCACTTCGAGGACCACGAGGTGCGCGTCGGCGTGTACCACCCGTACGCCGTCCGCCTCCAGGCCCGTGCGCGTGTGCCGGTAGTGGACCTCGTGTTCCTGCCCGGCCACGGCGTACCGCTTGGTCTGCGGTTGTGAGGGGACGTTGCGCCAGCCGCCGAAGCGGGAGCGGCCCTGGGCGTCGGCGAGGGCGGCGGCCAGGGGGGCGTGCAGGTCGGGGGACGGCTCGGTCAGGTGCGGCAGGTGGCGGTCGTAGAAGCCGGTGTCCATGCGGGCCGCGGTGAACTCCGGGTGGCGCAGGGAGCGGACCAGGAGGTCGCGGTTGGTGACGGGGCCGTGGATGACGGCCCGTTCCAGGGCGGAGGCGAGCTTGCGGATCGCCTCCGTGCGCGTGGGGGCGTGGGCCACGGCCTTGGCGAGCATGGGGTCGTAGTGGACGCCGATGTCGTCGCCGTCGGTGTAGCCGGTGTCGAGGCGGATGCCCTCGGGCAGGGCGAGGCGGTGCAGGCGGCCGGCCTGGGGGGACCAGTCGCGGGACGGGTCCTCGGCGTAGAGGCGGGCCTCCACGGCGTGGCCACGCGCGCGTGGCGGGGTGTGGTCGAGGGGGTGGCCCTCGGCGACGCGGATCTGTTCGGCGACCAGGTCGAGGCCGAACACGGCTTCCGTCACGGGGTGTTCGACCTGGAGGCGGGTGTTCATCTCCAGGAAGTGGGCCCTGCCGTCGGCGACGAGGAACTCGACCGTGCCGGCCCCCACGTAGTCGACGGCTCGGGCGGCCCGTACGGCGAGGGCGCTCAGTTCCTCCTGGAGTTCCTCGGAGAGGCCGGGGGCGGGGGCCTCCTCGACGACTTTCTGGTGGCGGCGCTGGAGGGAGCAGTCGCGGGTGCCGAGCGGCCAGACGGTGCCGTGGGTGTCGGCGAGGATCTGCACCTCGACGTGGCGGCCGTTCTCCACGTACGGCTCGACGAAGACCTCGCCGTCGCCGAAGGCGCTCTCCGCTTCGGCCCGTGCGGCGGCCAACTCGGCGTCCAGGTCCGCCAGGTGCCGTACGACGCGCATGCCGCGTCCGCCGCCGCCCGCCGCCGCCTTCACCAGGACCGGGAGGTCGGCCTCGGTGACGTCGGTGAGCGGCTTCAGCCCCATGAGCCGCTTGGCGCGGGTCTTGGACGCCATCGCCTCGATGGCCTCCGGGGGCGGGCCGATCCAGACCAGGCCCGCGTCCAGGACGGCCCGGGCGAAGCCGACGTTCTCGGAGAGGAAGCCGTAGCCGGGGTGCACGGCGTCCGCTCCGGCCGCGAGGGCCGCCTTCACGATCAGGTCGCCGCGCAGGTAGGTGTCGGCGGGCGCGGCTCCGGGAAGTCGTACGGCCGTGTCGGCCACGCGCGCGTGGAGGGCGTTCTCGTCGGCGTCCGAGTGCACGGCGACCGTGCGGATGCCGAGCTCGCGGCAGGTGCGGAAGACGCGGCAGGCTATCTCGCCCCGGTTGGCGACGAGCACAGAAGTGATCACTGAGGGTTCCTCACATCCGGAAGACGCCGAAGCCGCCGCGCGCGCCCTCGTAGGGGGCGGTGTGGATGGCGGACAGGCACAGGCCGAGGACGGTGCGGGTGTCGCGCGGGTCGATGACGCCGTCGTCGTACAGCCGCCCGGACAGGAACATCGGCAGCGACTCGGACTCGATCTGCTGCTCCACCATGGCGCGCAGGGCGGCGTCCGCCTCCTCGTCGTACGGCTGTCCCTTCGCCGCCGCCGACTGGCGGGCGACGATCGACAGCACGCCCGCGAGCTGCTGCGGGCCCATCACGGCCGACTTGGCGCTGGGCCAGGCGAAGAGGAAACGCGGGTCGTAGGCCCGGCCGCACATGCCGTAGTGGCCGGCGCCGTAGGAGGCGCCCATGAGGACCGAGAGGTGCGGGACGCGGCTGTTGCTGACCGCGTTGATCATCATCGCGCCGTGTTTGATGATGCCGCCCTGCTCGTACTCCTTGCCGACCATGTAGCCGGTGGTGTTGTGCAGGAAGAGCAGCGGGATGTCGCGCTGGTTGGCGAGCTGGATGAACTGGGCGGCCTTCTGGGACTCATCGCTGAAGAGGACCCCCTGGGCATTGGCCAGAATGCCGACCGGATAGCCGTGGAGTGCGGCCCAGCCGGTGGTCAGGCTCGTCCCGTACAGCGGTTTGAACTCGTCGAAGTCGGAGGCGTCGACGATGCGGGCGATGACCTCACGTGGGTCGAAGGGGCTCTTGAGGTCGCCGGGGACGATGCCGAGGAGTTCGTCGGCGTCGTACTTGGGGGGCTCGGCCGGGCCCGGATCGCCGTACGCCTTGCGGTGGTTGAGGCGGGCGACCACGCGGCGGGCCTGCCGGAGCGCGTCGTGCTCGTCGACGGCGAAGTGGTCGGCGAGGCCCGACACGCGCGCGTGCATCTCGGCGCCGCCCAGGGACTCGTCGTCGCTCTCCTCCCCCGTGGCCATCTTCACCAGGGGCGGACCGCCGAGGAACACCTTGGCCCGCTCCTTGACCATGATCACGTGGTCGGACATGCCGGGGATGTAGGCGCCTCCGGCGGTGGAGTTGCCGAAGACGACCGCGAGGGTGGGGATGCCGGCGGCGGACAGCCGGGTCAGGTCCCGGAAGATGGCACCTCCGGGGATGAAGATCTCCTTCTGGGAGGGCAGGTCGGCGCCGCCGGACTCCACCAGGCTGATGCAGGGCAGCCGGTTGGTGAGCGCGATGTCGTTCGCGCGCAGGGCCTTCTTCAGCGACCAGGGGTTGCTCGCGCCCCCGCGCACGGTCGGGTCGTTGGCCGTGATCAGGCACTCCACTCCCTCCACGACACCGATGCCGGTGACGAGGGAGGCGCCCACGGTGTGGTCGCTGCCCCAGGCGGCCAGCGGGGACAGCTCCAGGAACGGAGTGTCCGGGTCGAGGAGCAGCTCGATCCGCTCGCGGGCGAGGAGTTTGCCGCGCCCCCGGTGCCGCTCGACGTACTTCTCGCCGCCGCCCGCCAGGGCCTTGGCGTGCTCGGCGTCGAGTTCGGTGAGCTTGGCGAGCATGGTCTCGCGGTTGGCCCGGTACTCGGGGCCGCTCGGGTCGAGCGCGGAGGTCAGGACGGTCACAGGAGGGCCTCCGGCATGTCCAGGTGGCGGGAGCGCAGCCATTCGCCGAGGGCCTTGGCCTGCGGGTCGAAGCGGTGCCGGTCGGCGACGCCCGCGCCGAGGATCCCTTCGACGACGAAGTTCAGGGCGCGGAGATTGGGCAGGACGTGCCGGGTGACCTTCAGCGGCCGGCTCTCGGGGATCAACTGCCGGAACCGGTCGGTCGTCAGCTCGTGGGCGAGCCACCGCCAGGCGTCGTCCGTGCGGGCCCACACACCGACGTTGGCGTTGCCGCCCTTGTCACCGCTGCGGGCGCCCGCGACGAGGCCGAGGGGTGCGCGCCGGGTGGGCCCGGGCGGCAGCGGCTCCGGCAGGGGCGGTTCCGGCACCACGTCGAGTACGGCGGTGCCGGGGGCCGGCGGCACGGAGACCCGGCGCCCGCCATGGAGGACGGCCACATGGTCGACGGCACCATGGGGGACGTACACATCCTCGAAGACCCCATAGGGCTCGCCCTTCCCCGGTGGTGCCAGCACATGGAAGCCGGGGTAGCTGGCGAGCGCCAGCTCCACGGCGGCCCCGCTCAGGGCCCGCCCGACGACCTCCTGGTCGGGGTCCCGTACGACGAGCCGCAGTAGCGCGCTCGCCGTCTCCTCGCTCGGGGCGTCGGCCCGGTCGGTGCGGACCAGCTCCCAGCGCACGTCGGCGGCCTTGCCGAGGGCCGGTTCCATCTGTTCCCGCACCAGGGCGGCCTTGGCCTCGATGTCGAGGCCGGTGAGCACGAAGACGACCTCGTTGCGGAAGCCGCCGAGCTTGTTGAGCCCGACCTTGAGGGTGGGCGGCGGCGCCTCCCCCCGCACGCCCTCGATCCGCACCCGGTCGGGCCCGTCCTGGGCGAGCCGCACGGTGTCGAGCCGGGCGGTGACGTCCGGCCCCGCGTACCGGGCCCCGGCCGTCTCGTACAGCAACTGGGCGGTGACCGTGCCGACGTCGACGAAACCGCCGGTGCCGGGGTGCTTGGTGATGACGCAGCTGCCGTCGTCGTGGAGCTCGGCGAGCGGGAAGCCGGGCCGGCGGACGTCGCCGTCCCGGAAGAAGGCGTAGTTGCCGCCGGTGGCCTGCGCCCCGCACTCCAGCACGTGCCCGGCGACGACGGCCCCCGCCAGCCGGCCGTACTCCGTTTCCTGCCACCCGAAGTGGGCGGCGGCCGGGCCGGTGACGAGTGCCGCGTCCGTCACCCGCCCGGTGACGACGACGTCGGCGCCGGCCCGCAGACAGGCCGCGATCCCGAAGCCGCCGAGGTAGGCGTGGGCGGCGAGGCTGCCGGGGTGGGCGGCGGTGAGGTCGTCGCCCTCCACATGTGCGACGCGCACGGGGATGCCGAACCGGTCGGCCAACGCCCGTACGGCGTCGGCCAGTCCGGCCGGGTTGAGACCGCCGGCGTTGGTGACGATCCGCACGCCCCGCTCGTGGGCGAGCCCGAGGCAGTCCTCCAACTGCCGCGGGAACGTACGGGCGTATCCGGCGCCCGGGTCCTTGAGCCGGTCCCGGCCGAGGATGAGCATCGTCAGCTCGGCGAGATAGTCGCCGGTGAGGACGTCCAGGTCGCCGCCCGTGAGCATCTCGCGCATGGCGTCGAAGCGGTCGCCGTAGAAGCCGGAGGCGTTGCCGATGCGGAGGGTCACCGCGCCTCCCCTTTAGGGGTGCGGCCGGTGCCCGGCGGCCCCGCGAAGGCCTGGGCGATGTCCAGCCAGCGGTCGGCGTCGGGGCCCTCGGCGCGCAGGGCGAGATCGGCGCGGTGGGCGCGCTGGGTGACCAGGAGGCAGAAGTCGAGGGCGGGGCCGGTAACGCGTTGCGGGGCGTCCTCGGGGCCGTACGCCCACAAGTCGCCGGAGGGAGACCGGAGTTCGACGCGGAAAGGATCGGCCGGCGGAGTCAGCCCGTGCACGCCGTAGGCGAAGTCCCGCGTCCGCACGCCGAGCCAGGCCACATGCCGCAGCCGGTCGGTGGGTGGGCGCACCACACCGAGTGCGTCGGCCACATCCTGTCCGTGGGCCCAGGTCTCCATCAGACGGGCCGTCGCCATGGAGGCGGCCGACATGGGCGGTCCGTACCAGGGGAAGCGCGCCTTGGGCGGGGCGGCCCGCAGCGCCTCGTCCAGCGCCGTACGGCCGTCGCGCCACCGCGCGAGCAGGTCGGCGGGCGGGAGTCCGGCGTCCTCCTCGGCGCCCTCGTCGACGAAGGAGCCCGGTGCGGCGAGGGCCTTCTCGACCAGGGCCTGAAAGCCGTCGGCGTCCGTGACGGCGAGCAGGGCCGAACGGTCCGTCCAGGCGAGGTGGGCGATCTGGTGGGCGACGGTCCAGCCGGGCGCGGGGGTGGGGAGCGCCCAGCTCGGTGCGCTCAACCCGGCCACGAGGCGGTCGAGTTCCTCGCTCTCCTCGCGCAGGTCGTCGATCACGGACGTCGTCGGATCGGACACGGGCGCTCCCCTCGGGGCACGACGGTGTGCGGAGGTGGTACTGGGCGGTGTGGCGTGCTGAGGAGCATGGCAGCGGGGCAAGAAACAATCAAGCGTGCTTGCATGAAAATGTGCCGGTGGCCGGAAGCGTGTGCCTCGGCGGCGCGCTCCATACACTCTGGGACGCGCTCGTTCACTTGGTCGCGCACGGGTCACGCATCGGGGGAGACACAAGGATGAGCAACTGGAACCCGGGCGGGCAGCCGCCCCCGTACGGTCCCCATGGCGGTCAGCCGCCCCCGTACGGCCCGCACGGCGGGCAGCCGTACCCGCCGCCCCAGCCCGGCCCCTATGGGCCCCCGCCACAGCCACCGGGCGCCGGCGGTGGCTATCCGCCCCATGTGCCGCACCCCTACACACCCCACCCGATGCCACCGCAGGCGCCACCGCCCGGCCCCTTCGCACGGCTGCGGCGGCGGATCGGCCCCATCCACACCGCGCGCCGGGTCTTCAAGCCGTCCCGGCCGGACCTCGTCGAGGATCCGTTCATCACGCGTATGCAGAAGATCCGCACGTTCGTGGGGCTCGGCGCGGTGGTGTGGGTGTCGGTGTCCTACAAGATCGCCCACTCCGTCGAGGACGTGGCGAGCGACCGGTTCTCGCAGTCGTGGATCAGCGTGCTGGTGCTGTCCGTGACACTGCCGGTGGTCGTGGGCGTCCTGATGGCCCTGACCGCTCCGTCGGCCCGCCGGGACCTGCTGCGCCGGGCGGCGAAGTCGTTCGGCGCGATCCTGGCCCTCATCGCCGCGGTCTTCGTCTTCCCGGCGACCATGCTGACCGGCTTCTTCGACGGGAAATTCGCGACCAACCCGGTGATGACCGTGGTCACTTGGGTGGTCATCCTGTTGATCCTGGTGTGGGTGACGCCGTTCATCTTCTGGGGCATCGGCCTGGGACTGATGCACGTGTTCCGCACGGCCGACATCCACCAGACCATGCCGCCGCTGCTCGCCATGACGCTGGTCTGGGAGATGGCACTGATCGACGTGTTCACCGGGGCGTACGCGGGCGTGCCGGGGCCGGTGAGGGCGGTGTTCGTGCTCGGGGCGCCGCTGTCCGTGACCGCGGTCGGACTGTGGGAGCTGCGGCGGCTGCGGGTGCATTACGGGATCTCGGTGCGGGGGGTGCTGGTGCGCTAGGGGGCGCGGACGTCCCCTGGGGAGTCACGTCTCAGCCGTCGACGTCGAGTGCCGTCCCGTACAGCCGGTCCACGTGCAAGCGGACGACCACCCGCCGTTCGGCCACCAACTGCTCCAGGAACGCGCCTTCGTCCTGCGGCCTGGCCTCCTCTGGGATGATCGCGAGCAGCTCCCGCCCGACCTCGTCGCCGGGAACCGTCGTGACGTCGGAGACCTCCGCCTCGCCCTCCGCGACGGCGAACGACCACACGTCACCGCCCTGCACATGCAGCGCCGCGCGCGGATTGTGCCGCAGCTGCCTGACCTTGACGCGGTCGGCCGTCGTCGAGAACCGCACGATCCGGGCCTCGGGGTCCCAGCCGTAGACCATGGTCGTCAGATGCGGCCGGCCGTTGCGCTTGACGGTGGCGAGCGTGCCGAACTGCTGCTTGCCGAGCAGGTCGGAGAGGGCTTCCTCGGACAGCGGGCGGGGTGCGGGGCCTTGAGTCATGACCGGGTCAACTGCGGTGCTCGCGCGGAAATTTCACGTCGGCGGGCGCACCGCCGTTAGTGTGGCCCGCATGGGCGCCGGCGTGGACACGGGTATCGAGATGGTGGCCGTTCCGTCAGGGCGGGTGGCGCTGTCCGACCGGCGGACGCAGCGGAGTTGGGCCGTCGACGTCGCGTCGTTCCGGATGTCGGCGGTGCCGGTCACCCAGGCCTGGTACGCCCGGGTCACCGGTGAGCGGCCGAGTGCCGCCCGCGGTGAGCGGCTGCCCGTCGAGGGCGTGTCGTGGTGGGACGCGGTCCGGTTCTGCAACGCGCTGTCCCGGGCGGAGGGGCTGACGCCGGTGTACCGCCTGTGCGACGACTCGGAGTCGGTCGGCCGGGACGCCTCCGGTGACGGGTACCGGCTGCCGACCGAGGCCGAGTGGGAGCACGCCTGCCGGGCCGGTGGCAGCGGGCCGCGGTACGGGCGGCTCGACGAGATCGCCTGGTATCGCGGCAACTCGGAGGAGCGGATCCGTCCCGTGGGCGGCAGGCAACCCAACGCCTGGGGCCTGTACGACATGCTGGGCAATGTCTGGGAGTGGTGCTGGGACGTCTACGACGCCGAGGTCTACGGCACCTACCGGGTGCTGCGGGGCGGCGGCTGGGCCGACGAGCACTGGAGCTGCCGTGCCTCCGTACGGCGCCGCAGCCATCCGACGTTCCGGATCGACGACGTCGGGTTTCGCGTGGCGCGCGCGCCAGGGGCGCAGTGAACGCGTCCCGGCCGCTCTAGCCCTCCAGCCCCGCACCCTCCAGCGCCGCCGTCTTCCGGCGGCCGCCGCGTCCGCGCCCGACCTGGGTCCGTACCGCTCCCATGCTCGCCACGATGACGAGGGCGATCGCGGCGGCCTCCATGGTGGTCAGGGCCTGGTCGAGGAGGAGGAAGCCGGCCGCCGCGGCGATGGCCGGTTCCAGGCTCATGAGGATCGCGAAGGTGGAGGCGGGCAGGCGGCGCAGGGCGAGGAGTTCGAGGGTGTAGGGCAGGACCGAGGAGAGCAGGGCCACCGCCGCGCCCAGACCCAGCGTCACCGGGTCGAGCAGCTTCGTGCCCGACTCGGCGATGCCCAGCGGCAGGAACAGCACCGCCCCCACGGCCATCGCCAGGGCCAGGCCGTCCGCCTGCGGGAAGCGGCGGCCCGTACGGGCGCTGAAGATGATGTAGGCCGCCCACATGGCGCCGGCGCCCAGGGCGAAGGCCGCTCCTGTGGGGTCGAGGCCGCTGAAGCCTCCGCCGCCGAGGAGGAAGACGCCGGCGAGGGCGAGGGCCGCCCAGACGACGTTGATCGCGCGGCGGGACGCCAGGACCGAGAGGGCGAGCGGGCCCAGGACCTCCAGGGTGACCGCGGGGCCCAGCGGGATGCGGGCGACGGCCTGGTAGAAGAGGCCGTTCATCGCGGCCATGGTGATGCCGAAGACGACGACCGTGCCCCAGTCGGTGCGCGAGTGGCCGCGCAGGCGGGGCCGGCAGACCAGCAGCAGGACGACCGCCGCCACGAGCAGCCGCAGCGCCACCACCCCGAGGGCGCCCGCCCTCGGCATCAGCATCACCGCCAGCGCGCCGCCGAACTGCACCGAGATCCCGCCCGCGAACACCAGGCCCACCGGCCCGAGGGAGCCCAGCCGGCCCGGCCCCGCGGCCGGTGCGCCGGTGGTGGCGGTCGTCGCGGACTGGGGCGTGGTGGCGGTGTCCGGAGGGGTCACGGGCGATCCTGTGCTCGGCGTACCTACATCTTCATACACACTCGCGTGCATCAAGATGTACTTCGAAGTCCAGAGTAATGGACTCGGCCAGGCGCGTAAACCGTTTAAGCCACTGTCTCGGAGTGCTCCGGGGCCGGGCTCTCAGCGGCGGGCCAGGTACAGGCTCAGCGCCTTGTACAGCAGCCGGTTGATCGGGAAGTCCCACTCGCCGAGGTACTCGACGGCCTCGCCGCCCGTGCCCACCTTGAACCGGAGCAGGCCCAGCAGATCGCTGGACTCCTCCAGCGTGTCGGTGATGCCGCGCAGGTCGTAGACGGCGGCGCCGAGTTCATGGGCGTCCGACATCATGCGCCACTGCACGGCACTGCTCGGCTGGACCTCGCGCCGCCGGCTGGTGGAGGCGCCGTAGGAGTACCAGACGTGGTCGCCGACGGTCAGCATCGTCGCGGCCGCGAGCACCTCGCCGTCGTGGTGGGCGAGGTAGAGCCGCATCCGGTCCGGGTGCTCGGCGGTGAGCGCGCTCCACATGCGCTGGAAGTAGGGCAGCGGGCGCGGGAGGAAACGGTCCCTCTCGGCGGTCTCGGAGTACAGCTCGTGGAAGGCCGGCAGATCCTCGTAGCCGCCGCGTACGACCTTCACGCCGGCCTTCTCCGCCTTGGTGATGTTGCGCCGCCACTGCTGGTTCAGGCCGCCGCGGATGTCCTCCAGCGACCGTCCGGCCAGCGGCACCTGGAAGACGTACCGGGGCTGTCCCGCGGCGAAGCCGTCCTCGCCGCCGGGTTCGGTCTGCCGCCAGCCCATGCGGCGCAGGGTGTCCGCGACCTGGCCGGCCCGCGGTTCGAACGAGGTCGCCCGCACGTCGCGCAGGCGCCGGGCGGCCGGGTCCGCGATCGCCGCCTTGACCGCCTCGGCGCTCCAGCGGCGCACCACGACCGGCGGGCCCATCCGCACCGCGAACGCGCCCCGTCCACCGAGGTGGGCGACCATCGGCTCCAGCAGACGTTCGAGGCCGGGCTCGTGCCAGTCGATGAGCGGGCCCTCGGGCAGGTACGCCAGGTACCGCGGCAGTCCGGGCAGCTTCGGCCCGGGCAGCGGGCGCAGCAGCACCAGTCCCGCGCCGACGAGCTGCCCGGCCCCGTCGAACCAGCCGAGGCTCTCCGCCCGCCAGTCTGGCTTCACCTCGCCCCAGGACGGGATCTGCGTGTGGCTGGCGGAGGGGCGGGCCGCGACGAACGCGAGATGCTCGTCACGGGTGATCGGCTGGACGCGGACGCTCATGCACGGGCTCCTTCGAGTGGCTGGTGCCGCGACTCTAGGAGTGCCTCAGCCCCTCCCCCTGCTCAGACACTCGGTTCCGCCGGTCCCGTGGCCCGAACGCCTCAAGCGCGTCCGGCGACGGCCACTCGCCCCGTTTCACCGCCCGAACTCCGCGTCGTTCCCCTCTTCTCCCTCCAGCGCCGCCGCCAGCACCTCCGCCAGGTGCCTCCCCCGCACGCCCGCCAGCTGCTCCAGCTGTGTGCGGCAGGAGAAGCCGTCCGCCAGGACCACCGTGCCGTCCGGGGCGTCCCGTACCGACGGCAGGAGCTGTTCCTCCGCGCACGCGGCGGACACCTCGTAGTGGCCCTTCTCGAAGCCGAAGTTTCCCGCGAGGCCGCAGCAGCCGCCGCTCAGTTCGCCGGTGAGCTGAGCGGCTCCGCGCAGCCGGCGGTCGGCGGCGTCGCCCAGCACCGCGTGCTGGTGGCAGTGGGTCTGGCCGGCCACCGGGCGGTCGACACTCGGTGGTGTCCAGTCGGGGGCGTGGCGTTCCAGCGTCTCCGCGAAAGTGAGCACCTTGGCGGCGAGGCGGGCCGCGCGCGGGTCGTCGTGCAGCAGCTCGGGGACGTCCGTGCGCAGGGCCGCGGCGCAGCTCGGCTCCAGGACGACGACCGGGGCGTCGGTCTCCAGCACCGGTTCCATCAGGTCGAGCGTGCGGCGCATGACCGCTCGGGCACGGTCCAGCTGCCCCGTCGACACGTACGTCAGCCCGCAGCAGACGTGGCCCCGGCCCCGCAGCAGGGACAGCGGGTCGAGGGCGACGGTCCTGCCGTCACCCACCGGCGGTTTCGCCAGGCGCACGGTCGGCGGCAGCGCCACCCGCAGCCCGGCCGCCTCCAGCACCCGCACGGCGGCCTGCCCCACGGAGGGCGAGAGGTACTCGGTGAAGGTGTCGGGCCACAGGACGACCAGGTCGCCCGGCGCGGAGGTCCCTCGCGCCCGGCGCCGCTCCCACCACCGGCTGAACGTCCGGGTCGCCACCCGGGGGATCTCCCGCTCGGGGGCGATGCCGCCCACCCGTTTCGCCGCCCGGGCGAAGGGCCGCAGCCGGGCCAGGGCGTTGACCAGCCGTGCCGTGCGCGTACGGGACACGGCGCGCAGCCACACGGGCAGCCGGCCCATCGCGTAGTGCGCGGCGGGCCTGAGCCGGCCGGCGTAGTGGTGGTGGAGGAACTCCGCCTTGTACGTGGCCATGTCCACCTCCACCGGGCAGTCCGACCGGCAGCCCTTGCAGGACAGGCACAGGTCCAGGGCGTCCCGCACCTCCGTGGAGCGCCAGCCGTCCGTCACCACATCACCGGCGAGCATCTCGTGCAGCAACCGGGCCCGGCCGCGCGTGGAGTGCCGCTCCTCGCCGGTGGCCCGGAAGGACGGGCACATGACGGCGGAGCCGGGCACCGACGTCGTACGGCACTTGGCGACGCCCACGCAGCGCCGCACCGCCGCCGAGAAGTCACCGCCGTCGGAGGGGTAGCCGAAGGCGACGTCGACGGGCTCGCGGGGGAGGACGGAGAAGCGCAGGCCGGCGTCCAGGGGCGCGGGGCGCACCAGCATGCCGGGGTTGAGGAGGTCGTCGGGGTCCCACACCCCCTTCGCCCGCTCGAACAGGCCGATCATCTCCGGCCCGTACATCCTGGGCAGCAGTTCCGCCCGCGCCTGCCCGTCGCCGTGCTCCCCGGACAGCGAGCCGCCGTGCGCCACGACCAGCTCCGCGAGTTCCTCCGAGAAGCGGCGGAACCGGGCGATGCCGGGCTCCGTGAGCAGGTCGAAGTCGATCCGGACGTGGATGCAGCCGTCCCCGAAGTGCCCGTACGGCGTGCCGCGCAGCCCGTGGGCGGCCAGCAGCGCCCGGAAGTCCCGCAGATACGGCCCGAGCCGGGCGGGCGGCACGGCGCAGTCCTCCCAGCCGGGCCAGGCCTCCGTCCCGTCCGGCATCCGGGTCGCCGTACCGCTCGCGTCCTCCCGGATCCGCCACAGCGCGCGCTGCCCCGCCGGGTCGGTCACCACCAGGGCGTCCACGACATCGGCCGCCCGCACGATCGCCTCCGCACGCGCGCGTGCCTCCCCGGCCGACTCGCCGCCGGTCTCCACGAACAGCCAGGCCGCGCCCCGCGGCAGCGCGGCCGGGGACGGCACCAGGTCCGCCGCCATGCCCTCCACCGTCAGCGGCCCGTACGGCAGCAGCCCGGCGGCCGCCTCCGCCGCCGAGCCCTCGTCGGCGTAGCCCAGCACGGCCAGCGCACGCGCGCGTGGTGCCTCGACGAGTCGTACGACCGCCTCCGTCAGCACGCCCAGCGTGCCCTCGGAACCGCAGAAGGAGCGGGCCACGTCGGCGCCCCGCTCGGGCAGCAGGGCGTCCAGCGCGTACCCGGAGATGCGGCGGGGCAGTTCCGGGAAGCCCGTGCGCAGCCGGGCCAGTTGGCCGTCCACCAGCTCCCGCAGGCCGTCCGGCGCCCCGGCCCACTCCTGCCCGAGCCGCAGCCGCCGCCCGCGCGCGGTGATCACGTCCAGCTCGCGCACACTGTCGGCGGTCGTCCCCCAGGCCACCGAGTGCGAGCCGCACGAGTTGTTGCCGATCATGCCGCCGAGCGTGCAGCGGCTGTGGGTGGAGGGGTCGGGCCCGAAACGCAGCCCGTGCGGGGCCGCCGCCTCCTGGAGCCGGTCGAGCACCAGCCCCGGCTGCACGACGGCCGTACGCGCCTGGGGATCCAGCGACACGAGACGGTTCATGTGACGGGTGAAGTCCAGCACCACCCCCGTACCGGTCGCCTGCCCGGCGATCGACGTGCCCCCGCCCCGGGGCACCACCGGCACGCCGTGGGCCCGGCACACCTCCAGCACGCCGGCCACGTCGTCGGCGTCGCGCGGGGCGACGACGCCGAGCGGGACCCGGCGGTAGTTGGAGGCGTCCATGGTGACCAGTGCCCGGGAGGTGCGGTCGAAGCCCACATCGCCCCGGACGACCTTGCGCAGCTCGGCCTCAAGATCCGTCATACGTCCAGCAAACCAGTCTCACGTCGACACGAACCCCGTCTCACCCGACGGAACACGTTTCGCCCAGGTTTCCTCACCGGCTAACCTCCAGAGCGTGGCTGAGATCCAGATTCCTGCTGACATCAAGCCCGCCGACGGTCGATTCGGCGCGGGCCCCTCCAAGGTGCGGGTGGAGGCGCTGGACGCCCTGGCCGCCACCGGTACGTCCCTGCTCGGCACCTCCCACCGCCAGGCTCCCGTCAAGAACCTGGTCGGCAAGGTGCGTGAGGGCATCCGTGAGCTGTTCCAGCTCCCCGACGGGTACGAGGTGGTCCTCGGCAACGGCGGCTCCACCGCGTTCTGGGACATCGCGACGCACGGCCTGATCGAGAACAAGTCGCAGCACCTCAGCTTCGGCGAGTTCTCCTCCAAGTTCGCCAAGGCCGCCAAGCTCGCGCCCTGGCTGGCCGAGCCGGACGTCATCTCCAGCGACCCGGGCACGCACCCCGAGCCGGTCGCCGAGGCGGGCGTCGACGTGTACGCCTTCACGCACAACGAGACCTCCACCGGTGTCGCCATGCCGATCAAGCGCGTGGCCGGCGCGGACGAGGGCGCCCTGGTGCTCGTCGACGCCACCTCCGGCGCCGGCGGCCTCCCCGTCGACATCGCCGAGACGGACGTCTACTACTTCGCCCCGCAGAAGTCCTTCGCCTCCGACGGCGGCCTGTGGATCGGCGTCTTCTCCCCCGCCGCGATCGAGCGCGCCGAGCGCGTGCACGCCTCCGGCCGGCACGTCCCGGAGTTCTTCTCACTGCCGACGGCGATCGACAACTCCCGCAAGAACCAGACGTACAACACCCCTGGCCTCGCCACGCTGTTCCTCCTCAACGAGCAGCTGGAGTGGATCAACGGTCAGGGCGGCCTGGACTGGTCGGTCCGCCGCACCGCCACCTCCGCGCGGACGCTGTACGGCTGGGCCGAGGACGTCAAGTTCGCGAACCCCTTCGTCACCGACCCGGCCAAGCGCTCCCAGGTCATCGGCACGATCGACTTCACGGACGAGGTGGACGCCGCCGCCGTCGCCAAGGTCCTGCGCGCCAACGGCATCGTCGACACCGAGCCCTACCGCAAGCTCGGCCGCAACCAGCTGCGCGTCGCGATGTTCCCGGCGATCGACCCGGCGGACATCGAGGCTCTGACGAAGTGCGTCGACTACGTGATCGACAAGCTCTGAGACCCTTTTCGCGTACGTGACCGAGGGCGCTCCACGTGTGCGGGGCGCCCTCGCTCGTGCCCAGGCAGCCGCGCCCCCGCCGAACATCTCCCACAACCTCGCCGGGCTGCCCTCTCCGCAGTCCTTTGCCGCCCCCGCCGGAAGGTCTCAGGCACCGCGGCCGGCAGCGCCGGATCCACGCCCGGGAGCTACGCATCACCCGGAGCCGAGCGCGCCACGCGGAACCCCACGTCGTCGGTCCGGTACGTCGGGTGGCTCCGGCGCCGCATCGAGGCCCGGCAGCTCCAGTGCTCGTCCGACCAGCCGCCGCCGCGGAGCACCCGGTAGCTGCCGTAGACCTCGGTGTCGTAGAGGTCCCAGCACCAGTCCCAGACGTTGCCCAACACGCCGTACACGCCCCAGGCGTTGGGCTGTCTGCCCCCACGGGGCGGATGCTGTCCGCCGAGTTGCCCCGGTACCAGGTGATGTCGTCGAGCGTGCCGTAGCGCGGGCCGGTGGTAGCGGCGCAGCAGGCGTGTTCCCACTCGGCCTCGGTCGGCAGCCGGTAGCCGTCGGCGCTGCCGTCCCAGTCGGCCGTACCGGCGTTGGACCGCATGTCGTAACGGGGTCCGGCTCCTCGCGACACGACAGGGCGTTGCAGAACCGGACCGCGTCCCACCACAAGACGCCCTCGACCGGCAGCCGGTCGCCCCGGGCCCGCGCTCGGCCACTGGCCGGTGACCTCGGCGTACCAGGCCTGCGTGACTAGGACCGTCGAGAGGCGGAACGACGCGACCTCGACCGGCCAGCTGCGCTCAGTCCGCGGCCGGACAGCGTGACGGACCCCGTCGGGACGGCCACCATTTCGTTCCGCAAGTCGCCCCCCATGACCGATCGTCTCCGCATTCTTCGTGACAGCGGGGGCTCCCGGCGGACATGGCCAGGGCGCCCCTCTCTCGTGATGTCAGGCACGGGTCACAAAGGCACCCACAGCGCCCGAATTCCAGAACCCCAGAGTCCCCCGCAGACTGTCACCGGCCTCGCGGCGGCCGGTTGCGGCATGCTCGTCGCCGGCTGCGGACGACGACGGTCGCTATCCCCGGTGAGGACCTGGCACACGAGCAGCAGGAGGACCGGGGGTCGGTGCCCCGAATGGCTGTCAGTCGATCCAAGTCGCGTGTGGCGTAAGGGCGTTCCGGTGTAGCAAGTGGACGGCCTGTGAAGAACCTGTCATGATCCTTTGGCTCTGGGCGATGCCTGGGACCGCGGAACAGGTGAAGTCCTGGAGGAATCGATCCTCTAGGGAAGGGACGGAACGGATGAAGAGTCGAATATCTCGCAGAGCCGGGCGCCTCGCCGCCACGGTGGCCGGCGCCACTCTCGCTCTCGGGCTGAGCATCGGGAGCGCTCCGGCGTGGGCCCAGATCCAAGCCTCGCAGGGCGACGACACTGCTAAGGGGTTCGAAGGTGATCGCCGTCTCCGAGTCTGTGACATGGAGTCCGACACGAACGCGGTAGAAGGCGAGTACTTTCGCGTCTACGACAACAGTTCGAGCCACCTCTGGGACAAGAACGGCGCTGGTCCGGACAACTGCGTAAAAACCGGCGCGGGTGCGGTCCTCAACAAGGTCCGAGTCTGTGAGCAGCAATTCGCCAAGCCGGATGCGTGCGGTTCCTGGGGATACCGGATCTAGAGCGGCTGCGATGCGCCCGTCGCCGTCGAGGTGACGGGCGCGTTCTCGTGTTCAACCACTTCCTGCCTCGCAAGGGACTTTTGGTGCGGAATCCCGTCCTCCAACTGCATGACATCCGGCTCCAGCTGGCTGACCGTGTGCTTCTCAATGGCGTAGATCTCACTGTCGCGGAGGGCGAGTCCGTCGCGTTGATGGGGCCCAGTGGCAGCGGAAAGAGCTCACTGCTCTCGTGTGTCCTGGGGCTCATGAGCCCGGACAGCGGAGCCATCGAGGTGGCGGGTGCGAACGTCACGTCACTACGGGCCGGCGCGAGGGCACGACACCGGTCACGCCATATCGGCATGGTCTTCCAGTTCGGTGAACTGCTCCCGGAGCTGACAGCTCTGGAGAACGTGATGCTCGCTGCCATGCTGGGCGGTGTGCGACGCTCCCGCGGACGGAGCGCTGCTGAAGAACTCCTTCGCGACCTCGGAATCTCCGATACCTCGGTGTCCACGGGATCGCTGTCCGGTGGGGAGCGCCAGCGGGTGGCGATCGCTCGGGCCCTGGTCAACAGGCCGTCATTGATTCTTGCCGACGAACCTACCGGCGCACTCGATGACGACAACCGTGACCGCGTCAGTCAACTGTTGTATTCGCTGCCCTCCCGATGGGGCTGCGGGCTTCTGCTCGTCACGCATGACCAGGACGTGGCGGTCGGTGCTGAGCGCGTCGCGCGGATCACGGACGGGCAGATCAGCATGGGGGCTCAGACGTGGGGCGTCTGAGCGGGCGCGGCTTGACGCGACAGCTGATGGCTCTGGGCCTACGGGCCTCCAAGGGCGGTCCAGGACACCGACTGCGGAGTCTCGCGCTCGCACTGGCCACCGCGTTCCTCTGCTGTGCCGTCGGCACAGTGGTCATCACCTTGGCGGCAGACAGTGCGCAGCAGAGCCACGCCCAGGCAAGAGCACCTCGATTCACCGGCAAGTTCCCAGGAGAGCGCGCTGTCGCCCACTGGCGGGAGAGCGGTGACACGGTCGGCGGACTTCAGCACAGTGTCATCTTCATCGAGCCGCTGACTCCCAGCGCCTCGCCGCCCCCCGGCCTGACCGAATGGCCGCGGCCGGGGGAGGCCGTACTCTCTCCAGCGCTTGCGGCGGCAGGGCAGCGGGAGGGGATATCCGACCGCTACGGACGGGATGCGGGGAGGATCTCCGCTGAAGGCCTCACGTCTCCCTCGGAGCGGTTGGCCTATGTCAGACCGACGGCCACCAAGTCCCCTGAGTGGGATGAGACGATGCGGATCTCTGGCTTCGGGGACCCTGATCCCACGCCGTTCGGGGACTCGATCAGCGTGGTCGATGCTGACGCGTTCATGGCGGCTGTGATCGGCTTTCTGGGCCTTCCGGCCGCTGTCCTGACCGTGGTGGCCTTGCGCTGCGGTTCGGCTTCACGTGACCGTCGTACGGCGTTGCTCGACGCACTTGGCGGCACTTGGCGGCACCGGGCCCTCGTCTGCATGGGCGAAGCGCTGTGGCCGGTAGTGGCAGGCGCCTTGATCGGCACGGTGCCGCTCCTGTCGGCGGCGTACACCGACATCGCCATTCCGCTCACCGACTACACGCTCTCGGCGGCGGCCGTTCGTGCCTGGCTGCCGACTGTCCTCCTCGGCGCGGCCGGTGCGGCCGCTGGAGTGCTCGTCTCCTCGGTGCTGCTGCATCGAAAGAAGGGAGACGGTCGTTCCCCACGCACGCTGACCAGGGGCCGGGTGAAGCGGCGTTACGCGCTGTTGTGCGCGCTCGGCCTCGGGATGGCCATGCCGGTCGATCTCGGGCCGCTGGCTCCGGACTACCGCGTCAGCATCGTGCAGTACGCGATCGGCATCGTCCTGACACTCGCGACTCTGCCTACGTTGATCGCCTGGGTGATGACGGCCCTCGGGCGACGACTGGCCAGTCGGTCGGTCACGAAGCAGTATTCGGGCGGGCTCATCGCCGGCCGTTGGCTGCACGCGTATCCGGGTGTCATCGCGCGTCTCGTCGTGGCAGTCGTGGTGGGTCTGGGGTTGGTCAGTCAGGTGCAGCTGTGGGTGAGCCGAACCACGGTAGCGGCCACGGAGGCCAGGCAGACGTTCGACGCCCTGGGGGACAGCGTCCTGATCATCAGAAGCCGTGTCCAGCCGGCCTCGCAGATCAAGGCGTTCGAAGAGGATCTGGGACAGGGACGCGCTCTGTTCGCGCTGCTCCAAGATCGGCAAGAGCCGGCCGTCCTCACAGGTCCCTGCGTGAGCTGGAAGGCTGTTCAACTACCGTGTCCGCCCGCTCGGTCCGCCGTCCTTCGCGAGGGCGATCGGCGGCTGGGCGAGCTGGCGCGCTGGGAAACAGGGACACCGGACCTGCGCATCGCCACCGGCGACCTACCCGCGACGGGGAAAGGCGGGGGTGGCGCAGAGATCAAACTCGTTGTGATCTCTGACTCAGGTGACGCGTCAGCCGGCAGCACGGTCCGGGAAGCCGCGTATCGCCATGTGGGTACGGCGCCCTTGGTCAACGTCCTCGCAGGCGTGCAGTTGGGTGGCGCCTTGCTGGACGAGACCATCGCAGATTGGGTGACTCTGCTCGGGCTGGGGGGCATGCTCATGGCTGCCCTTGCCGCCGCGTTCAGCGCCTTGGCGGAGTTCCAGGTCTTCGGAAGCCGACTCGCTCCCGTAGGCGTCCTGGCGGGAGACACACACGTGTTCCGGTCCACCGCACTGTGGTACTTGTCCGTCCCGATCGGCGTGGCCGGTTTCGCAGGCGCCGTCGTATCCACCGTCCTCGGATACCCGATGGTGACCACTGGCGGGGCCCGCTGGGCTCCGGAGCTCACTGCGGTGACGGTGGTGGGTAGCACGGTGCTGGCGATCTGTGTCGGCCTCGTGGGAGGCCAGGGAGTGATCGCCCGGGCCAGAAATTGGAGACCGGGCGCTGACTGATCGGCCTCCTGGGCGCAGGGGTTCTACGTGATCGAGAAGCTCTGACCTTCTCCCGCAGACGATGAGGGGCGCCCGGTAGGTTCCGGGCGCCCCTCACGTCATGTCAGGCGATGCTCACGCGAGCGCGTCATACCCCGGATCCCAGGATCCCGCGCAGGGTGTTGCCGACCGTCGCGACGGCCGACTGGCCCGTGCTCGGCGTCTTGCCCGCCGTGGCCTGCGGCTTCGGGTCGGGCAGCTTCTTGCAGACCGCGTCGGCCACGCCGCTGCCGTGCGGCACCTTGCCGCTGGTCAGGTACGTCGCCAGGTGCTTGTCGAGGCAGGCGTTGCCGCTCAGCGAGATGCCGTGGTTGCCGCCGCCCTGCTCCACCACCAGGCTGGAGTTCTTCAGCAGCCGGTGCATGGTGGCACCGCCCTGGTACGGGGTGGCCGCGTCGTCCGTCGCCTGGAACAGCAGCACCGGCGGGAGCTTGGCGTTGGCCACGTTCACCGGCTTCAGCGACTTCGTCGGCCAGAACGCGCACGGCGCGTTGTACCAGGCGTTGTTCCAGGCCATGAACGGCGCCTTCTCGTACACCGCCCAGTTGTCCTTGCGCCACTGCTTCCAGTCGCGCGGCCAGGACGCGTCACGGCACTGCACCGAGGTGTAGACGCTGTAGCCGTTGTCGCCGGAGGCGTCGATGGCGGCGATGTTGTCGTACGCCTTCACCAGCGCGGCGGTGTCCTTCTTGTTGACGTACGCCGCGAACGTCTGGGCGAGGGTGGGCCAGTAGGCGTTGTTGTAGCCGCCGGGTATGAAGATGTCCTCCAGCTCGGAGGCGCCCACCTTGCCGCCCGCCGGCTTCTTGGCCACGGCCGCCCGCATCGCGTACCACTTGGCTTCGACCTTCTTCGGGTCGGTGCCGAGCTTGTACGTGGAGTTGTACTTCGCGATCCACGCCATGAGCGCCTTGTGGCGCTTGTCGAAGGCGTAGTCCTGCTTGATGTTGGCGTCGTACCAGACGCCGGTCGGGTCGACGATCGAGTCCAGCACCAGGCGCCGCACCCGCTCGGGGAAGAGCTTGGCGTAGACCGAGCCGAGGTAGGTGCCGTACGAGTAGCCGAAGTAGTTGATCTTCTTGGCGCCGAGGGCCTTGCGGATCGAGTCCATGTCCTTCACGGCGCTGACCGTGTTGATGTACGGCAGGACGTCGGCGTACTTCTTGCCGCAGGCCTGGGCGAAGGACTTGGCGCGGTCGAGGTTGGCCTTCTCCAGCGCGGGCGTGCTGGGCACGGAGTCGGGGCGCACGGGGTCGAAGTGGCCCGGCTTGCAGTCCAGGGCGGGCTGGCTCTTGCCCACGCCGCGCGGGTCGAACCCGATGACGTCGTACTGGGCGGCGACCTCCTTCGGCAGGGAGGACGCGACGAAACCGGCCAGCGACAGGCCGCTGCCGCCGGGGCCGCCGGGGTTGACCAGCAGCGGGCCCTGGAACGTCTTGGCGGTGTGCGGCACGCGGGACAGCGCCAGCGTGATCTTCTTCCCCTGCGGCTTGGCGTAGTCGAGCGGCACCTTCACCGACGCGCACTGGAGCGTCGGGTAGTCCTCCGTGGCGCACTTCTTCCACGTGACCTTCGCGGCCTGGGCGGCGTTCGCGGAGTGCGGCGCGCTGGCGCTGGCGGGGACGGCGGTGAGTGTCCCGGCCAGGACGACGGTCGCGCCGCACAGGACGGCTGCGCTTCTTCTCATGGAGTTCTCTCAGAACGGTGAGGGGGGTCAGGACCGCGGGTCCCACGGTCCGTCCCGCATCGTTTCGGAAGAGCGCGCCATTCACGTACGTTTTCGACCAAGACTTGACCGAATCGAGTCATCGCATCGGTTCAACCGCCTTCAGAAACAGGGGCGTTCCGGCGATTTCCGGAACGCCCCTACCCCCCCCGGGACCCTCTCCCCTCACTCCGCGGTCAGGTCGCCGTACAGCTCACGCTCGGTACACTCCCGCCCCCGGGCGCGCCGCCCAGGCCGAAGCTCGCCGAACCTCCCGCGGGCACGCTCCCGTTGTGCGCGGCGTTCACCGCCGTGACGATCGCGCCGCTCTGGGTGTGCGAGGCGTTCCACATGCTGGTGACCTTCTGGGAGCCGGACCATGTCCAGTTCACCTTCCAGGACTTGAGCGGCACGGTGCCCGTGTTGGTCACCTTCACCTCGGCGTTGAAACCGCCGCCCCAGTCACTGCTGACGGTGTAGGCGGCGGAGCAGGCGGCCGTACCGCCGGGCTCGCCCGGGCCGCCCGGGCCGGGTCCGGAACCGCCGCCCTCGAAGCCGGGCGCCTTGACGGCCGCCAGGTATCCGTCCTTCGCGGTGTCCACGGTCTGCCAGTCGTCCTTCAGGATCCCGCCCGTGTCACCGGAGTTGGGGTTCCAGGACCAGAACGTCCAGTGGAAGCTGTCGGCGCCGGACTCCGACGTCGAGCGCAGGTACTTCACCAGTTCGGCCAGCCACTTCTGGTCCACCGCCGGCTGGAGCGTCGTACCGAACTCGCCGAGCCAGACCGGCGCGATGTTCTGCTTGAAGATGTAGCCCCAGTACTTGTCCCAGATCCCCGGCATGTTGGCAGGGAAGGACGGATCGCTGAACCACGACTGCTGGGCCACGGACGTGGCGTAGTCGTGGGCCGAGTACACCAGCCGGTTCGGGACGTCCAGCTGGACCGGGTGCTGGGCGACGCCCATGAGGTTGCCGCCCCACCAGCCGTTGGCGCCGTTGTGCGACTGCACGCCCTCCACCATGATCAGCAGCTCGGGGTTGACCGACAGCACCGCGTTGCCGGCGCGCTGGGCGGCCAGCCGCCAGTCCCGGGCCGTGTCGCCGCAGCCCCAGCAGGCGGGGTCGTGGGGCTCGTTGTGCAGGTCGATGCCGACGACGGTGGGGTTGCCCTTGTAGCGCGCCGCGAGGGCCTTGAGGTTGGCGATCCAGGTCGACTCGGGGACCGAGGCCGTGTACCAGAGCGCCGACTGGCCCGCCGCGTCCGGGCGGTGCCGGTCGAGGACGATCTTGAGCCCGGCCTGACCCGCGTACGCCACGATCCGGTCCAGGACCTGAAGCGACGTCAGGCCCCGCAGGTCGGTGTTCTTGCCGTCGTAGTTGATGCTGCCGGGCATGGCGCCGGGCTTGAGGATGTCGTCGCTGTAGGGCATGCGGATGGTGTTGTAGCCCAGCGACTTCATTTGGTCGATCATGCTCTTGTAGTCGCGGGCCCACAGGCCGTGGACGACGTGGATGTCGGTCTCGAAGCCGAACCAGTTGACGCCGGCGATACGGACCGGCTGCCCGGCCGCGTCCAGGATCTGCCGGCCGCTGGTGTGCCAGTAGCCGGCACCGGCCTGAGCGCCGGCATCACCGGCGTCGGCGCCGGCCTGTGCCGACTGGGTACCGGCCAGGGGTAACAGGAGCGCCGCGGCGACGCACAGCGCTCTTCGCAGAGTGCGGAACATGGCTGCTTCCTCTCGGGGGAGGCGCGGCCCCGGAACACGGAATGGGAGCGCTCCCATGTGCGCCGCGCACCTCCCAGGAAACTGACGCACCATGAGCACGTCAACCCTCCGGGAGGTGCGGGTTCCGCTCAAGGCGGTGTCCGGCCCTGGGGCATGTCAATCCACGCAGGCAGAGACGACCGGATGAACTCCCACTCACCACGGACAGTTCATGACGGCCGTGTCAAGGCTGCAACCTCCGAGCGGGCGGGGTACGTCGGCTGCGCCCCAGGCGCCACGCGACAAGGGGCGTACCGATCGCCAAGCCCACAAGAACCACGGCCAGGCCCCACATGCGTGGCAGCACAGGGTCCTTGGACAGTACGAATGCGATGCTCACGAGGAACCCGGCGGAGACACCCAGTGCTGTTGGCCCCCGGCCGCCGCGGCGGGTCACTGAGTGCGCGAGGAAGACCAACAGCCACGGCACGGTCATCATCGCCGCGAAATACCAGCCGGCCCCGTCTGGAACACCACAGCCGCCTCGGCGCGATGGCCCGCAGCCACTGGCCACCGCTCCGGCCAGCGCCCAACCGAGCACCCCGGCGAAGAGCAGCCCCAGCAGAAATCCCCACTTCCCCATGCGCGGGATGGTACGTGCAGGTCAGACCGAAGGTCAGCCCTTGCGCCCTCACAAGTTGACCATGTGACGACACTGCCCAGGGCGGGTCCGCCTAGCGGCTCAGCTTCCGGAACCGCCGTACGGCGAGCGGCAGGAAGATCAGCGTCAGGATCACCGGCCACACCCCGGCCATCAGCAGCGCGTGCTGCTCGACCCAGGTGTCGCCGCCGACCGGCGTGCCGAACAGCTCGCGGGTCGCCGCCGCCGTGGAGGAGATCGGGTTCCAGACCGCCACCCAGCCCAGCCAGTCGGGCATGAGCTGCGGTGCGACGAAGATGCTGGAGATCATCGTCAGCGGGAAGGCCACCGCGAACAGGCCGCCCGCCGCCTCGGGGTTGGGCACGATCAGGCCGAGCCACACCCCGATCCAGATCAGCGCGAACCGCAGCCACAGCAGCAGCCCGAACGCGGCCAGGAAGCCGAGGCCCCCGTCCGGCCGCCAGCCCATGGCGAGCGCGGTGAGCATCATGATCGCCAACTCGGCGCAGGCGACGAGCAGATCGGTGACGCCGCGTCCGGCCACCACGGCGGAGGACGCCATCGGCATGGAACGGAAGCGGTCGATGACGCCCTTGGTGGAGTCGTAGACCACGACGGTCGCCGTGTTGATGAAGCCGAACGCCATGGTCATCGCGAACATGCCCGGCATCAGGTAGTCGTTGTAGTCGCCGCCGCCCGGCACCTTCATGGCGCTGCCGAAGACATAGCCGTAGAGCAGCACGGAGAGGATCGGGAAGCCCAGCTGCCAGGCGATGTTGACGGGCTGGCGCTGGTAGTGGGTCAGCCCACGGCGGACGACGTTCCAGCAGTCGGCGAGCAGCCAGTAGGTGCGGCCGTGCGTGCTGGGTGAGCTCAGGTCGATGGCACTCATGCCGCTGCCCCCTCCTCGGTCCGGTGTCCGGTCAGGCGCAGGAACACGTCGTCGAGGCTGGGCCTGCGCAGCCCGATGTCCTCGACGCGGACGCCCTCGTCCTGGAGGGTCCGCGCCACTTCGGTGAGTGCCGTGACCCGGTCGGTGACCGGGGCGTGCACCCGCAACTCGGTCTCGTCCGCCTCGGGTTCGCCGTCCGCGACCCGGGCGACCACCTTCACCACCCGCGGGATCTCGGCCCGTTCGGCGACCACGACCTCGATATGGTCGCCGCCGACCAGGCTCTTCAGCCCGTCCGGGGTGTCGTCGGCGATGGCGCGCCCCTGGTCGATGACGGTGATGCGGGAGGCGAGCCTGTCGGCCTCCTCCAGGTACTGCGTGGTGAGCAGCACGGTCGTGCCGCCCGCCACCAACGCCCGGACGGAGTCCCAGACCTCCCCGCGGCTACGGGGGTCGAGACCGGTCGTCGGCTCGTCGAGGAAGAGGACGGCCGGGGCGAGGATCATCGACGCGGCGAGGTCGAGGCGGCGCCGCATGCCGCCGCTGTACTTGCCGACGCCCCGGTCGGCGGCGTCGGTCAGGTCGAACTGCTCCAGCAGTTCGGTCGCCCTGAGCTTCGCCCGCCTGCCGCCCAGGTGGAACAGCCGGCCGAACATCTCCAGGTTCTGGCGGCCGGTGAGCACCTCGTCGACCGCCGCGTACTGCCCGGTGAGCCCGATCCTGGCCCGCACCTCGCGCGGCTGCCGGGCCACGTCCAGACCGGCGACCGTCGCCCTGCCCCCGTCCAGCCGGACCAGCGTGGACAGGATGCGGACGGCGGTGGTCTTGCCCGCCCCGTTCGGCCCGAGCAGGCCGTGCACCGTGCCCTCGCGTACCGACAGGTCGAAGCCGTCCAGGGCGCGTTTCTCGCCGTACCGCTTCTCCAGCGCCTCGGCCCGCACCGCGTATCCGTCCATACCGCCCCTCCCCTGTTCCCGTGCCCTGCTCCGGCACCAAACTGAGTACAGCGTACCCGATTGCGCGTACGCCGTACCCAGTTTTTTACGGGGGACCTAAGCTGGGCTCCATGGAAAGCGGCACGGGCGATACGGGCAGGACGGGCGGCGCCGGCACCACCGGCAGTGCGGCCGGTACGGAGACCAGCGGCAGCGGTGACATCGCCCGCACCCTCGAACTGCTGTGGGACACCGGCCGGCGTCCCAGCCGCGGCCCCAAGCCGACCCTGACCCTGGACCGGATCGTGGAAGCGGCCGTCCAGGTCGCGGACACGGACGGCCTGGAAGGGCTCTCCATGCGCCGGGTCGCCGCCGAACTAGGCACCGGCACCATGTCGCTCTACCGGTACGTCCCCGGCAAGGGCGAGCTGCTCGACCTGATGCTGGACCGGGTCCAGCGTCCCTCGGAGGATCCGGCGGACCTGGGCGACGGCGGCTGGCGCGCCGCCCTGGAGGCCATGGCCCGCGAGACGCTCGCCCTCTACCGCCGCCACCCCTGGCTGCTCCAGGTCAACCAGTCCCGCCCGATCCTCGGCCCGAGCGCCCTGGACGGCATGGAGAAGGTCCTCACCCTGATCCGCCCGATGGGGCTGACCGACCCCGAACTCGTCTCCGCGATCATCATGATCGACGGGTACGTCGTCGGGGCCGCGCGCTCGCAGCTCTACCAGCAGGAGGCGGAACGCCGGACGGGCCTGACGGACGCGGAGTTCTGGCAGGCGCAGGTGCCGATGCTGGAGAAGGTCCTGGCGTCGGGCCGCTACCCGGTGATGGCGTCACTCTCCGAGGACACGTTCGGGCCGGACTTCGACCACTTCGGGTTCGGACTCCAGCGGATCCTGGACGGGTTGGAGGTCCTGGTAGCGCAACGCCGGGGCGAGTCGGCGGCCCCATAAGCCGCCGCCGTCTCCGCCGCCATCTCCGTCTGCTACCTGCGCCGCCTCAGCCCGCGCAGACCGAGCAGGGCGACACAGACCACGGCCACGGCGATGGCGCCGGTCTTGAGATCGCCGCCGAGCCCGTCGCCGCTGCCACCGTCGCTGCGCGCGGACGAACTCCCTCCCCCGGACGAGGATCCGGAGCCACCGGGCGCGTCCTGTCCCTCCACCGAGCTGTCGGCCCCCTCGGCGCCGTACATCAGCCGCGTCCCGTCGGCGGTGTAGGTGACGGACTCGCCCTGCCCGAGGAACGGCACGCCGAGCCGCTCCTTGCGCTTGATCTTCCCGCCGTTCCAGTCGTACGCGATCGCGCCGAAGTAGCTGCGTACGACGAGGTGTTCGCCGTCCGGGGAGAGCGTGGCGTCGGTGGCCTCCAGGTCGGGCACGGCGGCGACGGGCCGGAAGAGGTTCGTGCCGGACGCGGAGAGCTCGGCGGGCCCCTCGTACAGGTGACCGCCCTTCTCGTTCTTGTCGACGATGTAGACCCGGCCGGTCTTCGGGTGCACGACGAGGGACTCGGCGTCGCGGGCCCCGTCGGAGTACTTCACGACGTACTGCGTGGCCCGGATCGTCTGGTCCTTCAGCGTCTTCGGCTCGGGCAGCTCGTAGATCCACACGTGGGGCCAGCTGCCGCCGAGGTTGTCGCCGATGTCGCCGACGTAGATCCGGTTGCCCGGGCCGACGGAGATGGCCTCGACGTCCCGGGGCGTGCCGACGCCGGTGAGGGTGAGACGGGCGACGGTCTCGCCCGTCCTGCTGTCGACGGCGTAGAGGTACGGGCCGTCGTCGCTGTCGTTGTGCGTCCAGTAGATGCCGGGGTGGAGCCGGGACGCGGCGAGACCGCTGGACTCGGTGATGCGCGGATCCTTGATCGTGAAGTCCTCGTCGCCGTCGGCGGCGGAGGCGGGCACGGCGAAGACGCCCACGAGAAGGGCCGCGGCAAGAAGGGCGAACGGTCGGCGCATGCCCCCAAGCCTGCCATCCCGCTGCGCGGTTCATCGCCGGTAACGGAAGCACGCCTGCGACGCCGGGCCTCACATGGGAAGGTCAAGCTCCCTCAGGAGTGATCAGGCAGAAGGGGTGGCCGACGGGGTCCTCGTAGACGCGGTAACCGATCGGCTTGTCCGAACCGTCCAGCAGCCTCGCACCGAGGGCGAGCACCTGGGCCTCGGCCGTATCGAGGTTCGCGACCATCACGTCGAGGTGCATGTGCGGAGGGCGTGCGGAATCCGTCCACCGCGGCGCGCGAAAGTCGTCCACCCGCTGGAAGGCGACCACCGGGGTGCCCGCCGCGTTCTGGAGCACGACGAAGTCGCCGGTGTCCGCCTGCCGTGACAGCGACAGCAGCTTCTCGTAGAAACCGGCGAGTTCATCCGGGTCGGGGCAGTCGATGACAACGGTGTACAGGCGTCCGATCATCCGGCTCACTCTGCCACCGGCCCGCGAGCGGGCCGAGACACCCCGAGGTCGTCGCGCATGGCGGTTCTCATGGTCCGGAGCATCTCCCAGACCTCGTGCTGGGCCTGGGCCGCGGTCTCCATCGTTTCGCCTGGTTCGGGGGCACCGCGTTCGAGGCGCTTGACCTGGCCGTAGACGTTGTTCAGGGCTTGGTTGACGACACTCGCCCGCCTGAGTACTTCTTCGGGGGCGATCATCTGTGCTTCGGAGTATCGATCGCGGTGCGCGTTCTTCGCCTCCTCGAGTGCCTGACTGTCGGCCTCCTGCACCCCGCGTTCCCGCATGACGTGCAGGTGGCGGTTGAGTGCGGTGGTGAACTGCCGGGCATCCCGGTTGAGTTCCGCATAGCAGGTGCGTCGCAGCGTACGGTTTTCGCGGGCCTCCTCATGGTCACGGACGAGCTCCATCTCCAGGCGCTTCGCTCGTTCGGAGCCGCGCTGGGTGAGCAGTGCCCCTCCCAGGGTTCCTGCGACACCTGCCACAGCGATGATCACTGAGCTGAGATCCACCGACGTACCCCGTGAAGTCCTTCGGCCTCGTGCCCGCTGCACATGGCCCAGGCGGTCAAGTCTGCCGCTGCTCGGTGCGCCGGGGTTCGGTGCCCTTCTCGGGCGCTGCGGGTGCCAGTTCGGCCACGAATCCGTCTCCGCCTGGTGAACCGTGACGCAGTGCACGGCGTGGCGTACGAGCATGTGACCATGCGCTTCGAGCCGAGGTCGTGCATATCGGGCTCGCCGGGAAACGATGGCCGCCCTGGAAAACCTTCGGACTCGCGAGGCGACGGGTTCGCGGGTGGCTGCATAAGCCTGATCGTGCTGCTCATCGAAATCCCGGTCGGCTTTCTGCTGGGGCTGGCGTCGGTCATCCGTGGATGGGGCCGTGCGGACGGGCAAACCGTGGCACCCCAGATGGACTGGGCTCCGATCCTCTGGCTCGGCGGGTTCACATTGGGCGTCCTCGTGATCGCCCTGGTCTTCCTGTGCTCGGCGCATCCCTACGCAGGAGCGGTCCAACTGCTCCTGGCAGCCGTCGCCCTGCTTTTCACGATCGCCGCTTGGCACGACCAGTACGAGCGTGCCCAACCGCCTCCGCCACCCACGAGGTCCGGGACGCCCCACGCACCTTCGGGCACGTGACCCCCAGCCCTCTCCATGACGCGTGGCCCGACTCACACCCCGTCCGGCGTTCTGATCGTTCATCATGAGCGGATGCTCAGGTTCATGCCCGTCGGTGACTCCATGACGATCGGGAGCGCGGGCGAACACACGTGGCGCTACCGGATGTGGCAGCACCTGTGCCGTTCCTACGGCGGGCCCTTCACCCTCGTCGGTCCGCGCGAGACGCTGCACGACAAGTTCGCCGACGCCCCGACGTCGTACGCGTACGCCGACCCGGACTTCCCGCGGGCCCACCTGGCCGGCTGGGGCGAGGGGTGGCTGCACATGGCGCCGTTGATCGGCGAGGCCGTGCGGTCGTGCCGTGCGGATGTCCTCATGGTCTCCCTGGGCCTGATCGACCTGGGTTTCTACACCAACGCCGAGCAGACCGCCGAGAACGTGAGGGCCTTCGCCGCCGAGGCCCGCGCGGCGAACCGGCGGGTGCGGATGGTGTGGCTGCCGGTCATCCCGAACGTGCGGGCCCAGTCCGACCCGGCCTTCGCCGCCGAGGTCGCCCGCTTCAACGAACTGCTGGCGAAGACGGCCGCCGACCTCGACGAGCCCGGCTCGCCCGTCCTGCTGGCCTCGTCCCCACCGTCGTACGACATCGACACCGACACCTACGACGGCACCCACCCCAACGGCAGCGGCGAGCACAAGATCGCGGCTGCCTTCGCCGAGGCGATGTACCAGGCCTGGGACCTGGGCGAGCCCTACGAGGAGTGACTCTCGGTGATCATCCGGGTCAGGAACTCCGCGCAGGGCCGGGGCGCCAGGTCGTCCCAGCGCTCCGCCTCCTCCCCCAGGTAGACGGCCCGGGCGCGGGCGAGGGCGGGCCGGTGCTCGGCCGGGAGCCGGTCGAGCGCCCACGCGGCTGCCGCGTCCTTGGAGCGGATGGTCCCGCTGGTGAGCGTGGTCCAGATCCGGGCGAGGGTGAGCAGCACGTTGCGGGTGTCGGAGTCCAGGTCGGCCATCAGCTCCGGCACGCCGGCGACGATGGCGCGCCTGAGGTCGTCGTGCGGCACGGGGTCGAGGAGCTCGGCGGGCGGCGGCCCGTGGAGCGGGGCGTCGGCGCGTAGGACCATGGTGAGGAGAGGCGCGAGGTCGGGGCTGGGTTCGGGGCCCGGGGTCACTCCGCGCTCGTAGTCGTCCCGCAGCCAGTCGCCGTAGAGGAAGTCGCAGGTGGGTGGGTAGCGCCAGGGCCGTACGTCGTCCTGGACGACGACGATCAGTTCCACGTGCCGCCGCCCGTCCACGCCGGACACCTTGAGCAACTCCTCCACCAGGGCCCGGCGTTGGGTGTGTGTCGTGGGCTCCCGTACGACGGCCAGGACGTCGATGTCACTGTGCGGGCGGAGGCCGCCGAGGGTGGCGGAGCCGTGCAGGTAGATGCCGAGGACGGAGTCGCCGAGGGTGGTGCGGAGGAGCTGGACGAGGTGGTCGGTGGCGGGCCGGTGTGGCATATGCGCTTCTTTCCGGTGTCCTGGTCACCGTACGCATCGTTGTGCTGCGCGGCTGCCCACGTCCATAAGGCGGCCGGGGAGGAGCGCCACGATGACCGTCCGCGAAGACAGGATCGAGATGGCCGAGGCAGACGACGAGCTGACGTTGGACGAGCTGTTCGAGTCGCTTGAGCGGACCGCCCCCGAGGGTTTCAAGGTCGAGATCGTCGAGGGGGTCATTTTCATGGTGCCGCAGCAGGACACGCACTGGGAAATCATTGCCGACATTTTCGAGCAGCTGCGTGCCAAGTACCCGCGCAAGCGCGTGAAATCGGATGTCCGTGTCGACTATCCGGGGCACCTCAACGGTTTCGCCTCCGACGTGACCCTCGTGGCTGAGGGAGCCGAGAAGAACGAGAAGGGCCTCTGGCGCTGCCAGGACATCGAGTTCGTGGCGGAAGTCATCTCGAAGGGCACGGCCCACAACGACTACGGTCCCAAGAAGACCGCCTACGCCCTCGCCGAAGTCCCCGTCTACCTCATCGCCGACCCCTACCAGGGCAAGTGCCACCTGTACACCCAGCCCAAGGACGGCGACTACCTCACGGAGACGACGGTCGCCTTCGGCGCGGGCGTCGACCTCACCATCACGGACCTCGGCCTCACCCTCAAGACCGACGAGTTCCCCCGCGACTGACGCCCGGACCCCTCGAGCTCAACGCGTGCTTGCTTGGAGCGCACTTCAAGACGTTGGCTTGGGCAGCATGAAGTACACGCAGCTCGGACGCACGGGACTCAAGGTCAGCCGGCTCGTCCTCGGCACCATGAACTTCGGCCCGCAGACCGACGAGGCCGACAGCCACGCCATCATGGACGCGGCGCTGGACGCGGGCATCAACTTCTTCGACACGGCCAACGTCTACGGCTGGGGCGAGAACAAGGGCCGTACCGAGAGCATCATCGGCACCTGGTTCGCCAAGGGCGAGGGACGGCGCGACAAGGTCGTCCTCGCCACGAAGGTGTACGGCAACATGGGCGCCGACGGCCCGGCCTGGCCCAACCACGACAAGCTCTCCGCGGTCAACATCCGGCGGGCCGTGGACGCCAGCCTCAAGCGGCTCCAGACCGACTACATCGACGTCTACCAGTTCCACCACATCGACCGGAACACGCCCTTCGAAGAGATCTGGCAGGCGATCGACGTCCTGGTCCAGCAGGGCAAGATCCTCTACGTCGGGTCGTCGAACTTCCCCGGCTACAAGATCGCCCAGGCCAACGAGATCGCCGCCCGGCGGGGCGGGACCATCGGGCTGGTCAGCGAGCAGTGCCTGTACAACCTCGCGGAGCGCCGCGCCGAGATGGAGGTCATCCCGGCCGCGCAGGACTACGGCCTCGGCGTCATCCCCTGGTCGCCGCTGCACGGCGGTCTGCTGGGCGGTGTCCTCAAGAAGGAGGTCGAGGGCAGGCGCCGCGCCTCCGGCCGCGCGGCCGACGCGCTCAACGACCCGGCCACCCGCGCGCAGATCCAGTCCTACGAGGACCTGCTCGACAAGCACGGCATCGAGCCCGGCGAGGCCGCGCTGGCCTGGCTGCTCACCCGCCCCGGCGTGACCGGCCCGATCGTCGGCCCCCGCACGGCCGAGCAGCTCGCCTCCGCGGTCCGCGCGTCCGAGCTGGACCTGTCCGAGGAACTCCTGACGGGCCTGGACGAGATCTTCCCGGGCCCGGGGCCGTCACCGGAGGCCTTCGCCTGGTAGAGACCCTTTTTTTCAGGGGCGCGGGGAACTGCGCGACAAGCCCCCACCGGCCGGCAGCCGGAAAGCAGCCGTCCGCAGTTCCCCGGCCGCCGCCCTACCTCCCGAGCACGGAAGCCAAGGCAACGACGAGAAACATCAGCACGAGCACACCGGCCATGATCCGGTTCCGGGTCTTCGGGTCCACGCCCCGAGCCTAACCGGCGCCTCCGAGAGGCCAACGGGCGACCGCCTCGTAGCGGGGCTGCTCGCCCGCGACCCCCGAGGTCGGCAGATTGCTCCGCACCAGCACCAGCTCCCGCACGGTCCAGGTCCGGCTCACGAACCTGTCCAGGGCCTCGACACACGCCCGGACATCGGAGGCCTCCCGGCTACGGGCCACGGTGAGGTGTGCCTTGTACCGCCGGTGTTCCCCCATCGGCACCCCCGCCTTCCGCGCCGCCGCCTCCGCCCGCTCGGCCAGCAGCCGCAGGGTCGCCAGGTCCCCCTCCGCCCCGGCCCACAGGGCACGCCCGTGCCCGAACTGACCGCCGCCCCGCACGGCGAGCGGAAACGGATCGGTACGGCGGGCCGCACGCTCCAGCCGGGCCGACAGCTCCGGCAGGAGCCCGTCGTCGACCTCGCCGTAGAAGGCGAGGGTGAAGTGCCAGCCCGGGCGGCCTGTCCACCGCAGCCCGTCCGCCCCGGGCAGCTTGTGCAACGCGTCCACCACGGCACCGAGTTCGCGGACCACCCCGTCAGGGGGAAGCACGGCGGCGAAGAGTCTCATGGTTCCAGCCTGGCACCATGAGGCCATGGAGATCACCATCAGAGACGGCGGTCCCGACGACATTCCCGCGATACTCGGCATGCTCGACAGCTGCGTGGAGTGGCTGGTCTCGCAGGGGCGCACGGGGCAGTGGGGGACGAAGCCCCTGTCCCAGAGCCCGAAGACGGTGGAGTCGGTCGGCCGGTACATGGACGAGGGCAGCGTGTTCATGGCCGATGCCGACGGCGTCCCCGCCGCCACCCTCACCCTCACCGACTCGCCCGGCGCGTACCTGTCCCACCTCGCGCAGCCCGGCGAGCCCGAGCGGTACATCCACTGGCTCGCCTCCGACCGCCGCTTCAAGGGCCACGGCGTGGGCAGCGCGCTCCTCACGCACGCCGCCGAGGTGACCCGGCGGGCAGGGGTGGGCCTGTTGCGGGTCGACTGTTACGCCGGCGACGACGGCAAGCTCGTCCACTACTACGAGGCCAACGGCTTCACCCGGACCGAGGCCTTCACGGTCGGCGAGAACAGCTGGCCGGGCCAGCTGCTGGCCAAGAGGGTGTGAGCCTCCCGGCCGGGCACGCGCCACGCCGCCCTACGCCGCCCTACGCCGCCGGAGCCAGTTGCTCCTGCTGCTCCCGGGGAACGAACCGCACCCGCGGGTGGCCGTGGTGCCAGCCGACCGACAGGCGGAGGTTGCCGACGCGGGCCAGGATCAGGCCGATCACGGCCGCGGCGACGGCCGCGACGGCACCGCCGGCCGCGAGGCCGACCCGGGCGCCGTACGTGTCGGTGATCCAGCCGACGATCGGCGCGCCGACCGGGGAGCCGCCGAGGAAGACCATCATGTAGAGGGCCATCACACGGCCGCGCATGGCCGGGTCCGTGGACATCTGGATGCTGGTGTTCGTCGTGACGTTGACCGTCATGCCGAACAGGCCCAGCGGGACCATGAGCAGGGCGAACATCCACAGGGTGGGAGTGGTCGCCGCCAGTATCTCCAGCGCGCCGAAGACCAGGGCCGCCGCGATCAGCAGCCGCAGCCGGGCCGTGCCGCGCCGGGCGGCGAGCAAGGCGCCCGCGACCGAGCCGACCGCCATCAGCGTGTTGAACATGCTGTAGGCGCCCGCGCCCGCGTGGAACACGTCGTCCGCGAAGGCCGAGAGGTAGACGGGGAAGTTGAACGCGAAGGTGCCGACGAACCCGACCAGGACGATCGGCCAGATCAGCTCCGGGCGGCCGGTGACGTACCGCACGCCCTCCCGCAGCTGCCCCTTGCCGCGCGGGGCGCGCTCGACGACGTGCAGTTCGCGGGCGCGCATCAGCAGCAGGCCGGTGAGCGGCGCGATGAAGGACAGGCCGTTGAAGAGGAACGCGTAGCCGGTGCCGACGCCGGTGATCAGTATGCCCGCGACGGCGGGGCCGACCAGGCGGGCGGACTGGAAGTTCGCCGAGTTCAGGCTGACCGCGTTCTGCAGCTGCCCCGGGCCGACCAGCTCGGAGACGAAGGACTGCCGGGCCGGGTTGTCGACCACCGTGGCGAGGCCGACCGCGAAGGCGGCGACGTACACGTGCCACACCTGGACGTGGCCGGTGAGGACGGCGGCGGCGAGGGCGAGGGCCGTGAGGGCCATCGCCGACTGGGTGACGAGCAGGGTGGGCCGCTTGCGCAGCCGGTCGACGAGGACACCGCCGTAGAGGCCGAAGAGCAGCATCGGCAGGAACTGGAGTGCCGTCGTTATGCCGACGGCCGCGGAGGAGCCGGTGAGGCTGAGGACCAGCCAGTCCTGGGCGATGCGCTGCATCCAGGTGCCGATGTTGGAGACGACCTGTCCCATGAAGAACAGGCGGTAGTTCCTGACCTTCAGGGAGGAGAACATCGACGACTTGCGGACCGGCCGGGTGGCGTCGGAGGGGCGGGCGTCGGAGGTGGGCGGGGAGTCGTGGGGATCAGGTGCGGGGGCGGAAGCTGCTCCGGGTCCCGAACTCAAAGGGTTCGCCTCCTTGCGACGTACGGCTTACAGATGCGCGAGTTTCTCCAGCACGGGGGCGGCGGCGCGCAGTTTCGCCCACTCGTCCTCGTCGAGGTTTTCCACCAATGTGGCCAGGAATGCGTTCCGCTTGCGGCGGCTCTCCTCGAGCATCGCTTCTGCCTGCTCGGTGCGCGTCACGACCTTCTGGCGCCGGTCCTCGGGGTGCGGCTCCAGACGGACCAGTCCCTTGGACTCCAGCAGCGCCACGATGCGGGTCATCGAGGGCGGCTGGACGTGCTCCTTGCGGGCGAGCTCGCCCGGGGTGGCCCTGCCGCACAGGGACAGGGTGCCGAGCACCGACATCTCGGTGGGGCTGAGCGACTCGTCGACCCGCTGGTGCTTGAGCCGACGGGACAGCCGCATCACGGCGGATCGGAGGGAGTTCACGGCGGCTACGTCGTCGCCATGGTTGAGGTCCGGCATGTTCTTTAGCGTAACTCATTACTCTCGCTAAGTACCACCCGGGGCGCGCGTGAATGCCCGTGACCCTGGCCACTGAACCGTGACATCACTCATATGGGTGATCCGGCCGCGGAAGAGGACACACCGGACCGAACGGTGCCGCGACCCTCATGGGCATGGGGACCAGCGTGCTCAGCCTGCGAATAGACCACGAGCTGCTTCAGCGGCTCCGGCACCAAGCCGCGAAAAGGGGAATGAGCGTCCAGGACTATGTCGTCCGGACGCTCATTCGCGATGACTTCGACCAGCGTTTCCAGGCCGCCGTCGAGGAGACGGAGAGGTTCTACGGGTCACCCGACTCGGGCGACGAGGATCAGGATCAGGATCAGGTCAGACCCAGCGCGGGCATCAGGTAGTAGAACGCGAACACCGCCGCCACCGCGTACATCGCCGTCGGCACCTCCTTGCCGCGCCCGGCCGCCAGCCGCAGCACCACGAAGGTGACGAAGCCCATGCCGATGCCGTTGGTGATCGAGTACGTGAACGGCATCATCAGCATCGTCACGAAGGCCGGGATGGCGATCGTGTAGTCCGCCCAGTCGATCTCCTTGACCGAGCCGGCCAGGATCAGGAAGCCGACCGCGAGCAGGGCGGGGGTGGCCGCCTGGGACGGCACCATCGTGGCGACCGGCGTCAGGAAGAGGGCGGCGGCGAAGAGACCGCCGGTGACGACGTTCGCGAGGCCGGTCCGGGCGCCCTCGCCGACACCCGCCGTGGACTCGACGAAGGCGGTGGTCGCCGAGGAGGAGCTGGCACCGCCGGCGGCGACCGCGAGACCGTCGACGAACAGCACCTTGTTGATGCCGGGCATCTGCCCCTGCGCGTCGGTCAGCTTCGCCTCGTCCGAGACGCCCATGATCGTGCCCATCGCGTCGAAGAAGCACGACAGCAGCACGGTGAAGACGAACAGCACACCGGTCAGCACCCCGACCTTCTCGAAGCCGCCGAACAGGCTGACCTGCCCGACCAGCCCGAAGTCGGGACCGGCGACCGGGTTGCCGGGCCACTTCGGGGTGGTGAGACCCCAGCTCGGCACCTTGGCCACGGCCTCGATGACCACGGCCACGACGGTCATGGCGACGATCGAGATCAGGATCGCGCCGGAGACCTTGCGCACGATCAGGGCGAGCGTGAGCAGCACGCCCAGGACGAAGACCAGGACCGGCCAGCCGTTGAGATGGCCGTCGCCGCCGAGCTGGAGCGGGACGGTGGTCTGGGCGGCGTCCGGGATACGGGAGACGAAGCCGGCGTCGACGAGACCGATCAGCATGATGAACAGGCCGATGCCGATGGAGATGGCCTTGCGCAGCCCGTAGGGGACGGCGTTCATCACGCGCTCGCGCAGCCCCGTGGCGACCAGCAGCATGACCACGAACCCGGCGAGGACCACCATGCCCATCGCGTCAGGCCAGGACATGCGCGGGGCGAGCTGGAGGGCGACGACGGAGTTCACCCCGAGGCCGGCGGCGAGCGCGATCGGCACGTTGCCGATGACGCCCATGAGGAGGGTGGTGAGCGCGGCCGTGAGGGCCGTCGCGGTGACCAGCTGTCCGTTGTCGAGCTGGTGACCGTACATGTCCTTGGCGCTGCCGAGGATGATCGGGTTCAGCACGATGATGTAGGCCATCGCGAAGAAGGTGGCGAGGCCGCCGCGGACCTCGCGGGACAGCGTGCTGCCCCGTTCGGAGATCCGGAAGAAGCGGTCGAGTGCGCCGTACGCGGACCCGGCTCCCGGCTGTTCAGGGGCGGGGACCTTGGCGGGAGCCGAGGAGGACATGTGTTTGGTGGTTCCTACGAAGAGAAGTGGTCAGACATAAACCGTTTCAGTATGAACATATAAAGCCCCGATCGCACATCTGCGCGCGTAGACCTGATCGCCTCGTAAGCTGTCCCCATGGCGAAATGGACCCCCAGACACGAGGCGCCGGAGCCCCTGGAGGGCCCCGTGGTCGCCACCGTCACCGGCGGCACGATCCTCTGGTTCGTCCTCTTCCTGGTCCAGCTCCCCTTCTACGGCTGGTTCGACGACCACGGCCACACGTGGTGGGTGTGGACCTGCCTGGCCGGCGCCGGTCTGGGGCTGATCGGCATCTGGTACGTCCGCAGGCGCGAGGCCGCGATCAAGCGGGCGGCGGCCCAGCAGGAGGTGACGCCCACTGCGTCGACCGGAGGAACGGCGACTCCGCCGGCCGAGTAGGCACGTTCCTGCCCGCGCCCCGGCGAGACAGGCAGCCGTCCCCTCCCTACTCTCGGAGAGAGGCGGCGAAACGCCCGAAACCGTCGCGCGCACCCGCCGCCCCTCCGGTGAGGAGCGCAGCCATGACGACGCAGAACAGCGCGACCGAGGCCGACCGGGCTCTGAAGGCCAAGCACCGGGCGATGTGGGCGCAGGGCGACTACCCGTCCCTGGCCGCCGAGGTCATCCCCGGTCTCGGAGCGGTCCTGGTCGAGGCGTGCGGGGTGCGCTCCGGCCAGCGGGTGCTGGACGTGGGCGCCGGCAGCGGCAACGCCGCGATCCCGGCCGCCCTGGCCGGCGCGGACGTGGTCGCCTCGGACCTGACCCCGGAACTCTTCGAGGCCGGCCGGCGGGTGGCCGAGAAGCAGGGCGTGGAGCTGAGCTGGCAGGAGGCCGACGCCGAGGCGCTGCCCTTCGATGACGCGGAGTTCGACACCGTGCTGTCCTGCGTCGGAGTGATGTTCGCCCCGCACCACCAGCAGGCCGCCGGCGAACTCGCCCGGGTCTGCCGTCCGGGCGGCACCATCGGCCTGCTGAGCTGGACGCCGCAGGGCTTCATCGGACGGATGTTCGCCACGCTGAAGCCGTACGCGCCGCCGCCCCCGCCGGGCGCGCAGCCGCCTCCGCTGTGGGGGGACGAGGACCATGTGCGCGCCCTCTTCGGCGACCGGATCACGGACGTGCGGGCCGAGCGCCGGACCGTCCGGGTCGACCGCTTCGAGACACCCGAGGCGTTCCGCGACTACTTCAAGGAGCGCTACGGCCCCACGATCACCGTCTACAAGAACATCGCCGGCGATCCCGAGCGCACCGCCGCACTGGACCGCGGCCTGGCGGACCTCGCCCGCGAGGGCGATCTGAGCACGGGCGGGGGCGGGACCGTCCTGGAGTGGGAGTACCTGCTGTTCACCGCGCGCCGGGCGGACTGACCCCGCGGGCGGCACCAGGGTCCGACGGGGGTCTCCAAGGCGTACAACTGCCGTACGACCAGGGCACGACGTCCGTCGTCCCCAGGTCGGATCTTCCCCGCATTCGGCAGGTGAAGCGGCAAAACCGCACGTACCGTCGAATGCATGACGCATCTCGACGCGGGTGCCCGGCCCGACTCCGCCCGGCCGGCGACGGTCACCTCACGCGAGACCGGCCTGACCTCGGCTCAGGTCGCCGAGCGGGTGGAGCGCGGCCAGGTCAACGACGTGCCGGTGCGCAGCAGCCGCTCCACCGTCGACATCGTCCGCGCGAACGTCTTCACCCGCTTCAACGCGATCATCGGTGTGCTGTGGCTGATCATGCTGTTCGTCGCGCCGATCCAGGACAGCCTGTTCGGCTTCGTGATCCTCGCCAACACCGGGATCGGGATCGTCCAGGAGTGGCGGGCGAAGAAGACGCTGGACTCGCTCGCGCTGATCGGCGAGGTGCGTCCCACCGTCCGCCGGGACGGGACCTCCGGCCAGGTCAGCACCTCCGAGATCGTCCTCGACGACCTGATCGAGATCGGGCCCGGTGACAAGGTCGTCGTGGACGGCGTCTGTGCCGAGGCCGACGGGCTGGAGATCGACGAGTCGCTGCTCACCGGCGAGGCGGACCCGGTCGTCAAACGCCCCGGCGACCCGGTGATGTCCGGCAGCTTCGTGGTCGCGGGCGGCGGGGCCTTCCAGGCCACGAAGGTCGGCCGGGAGGCGTACGCCGCGCAGCTCGCGGAGGAGGCGTCCCGGTTCACCCTCGTCCAGTCGGAGCTGCGCTCCGGGATCTCCACGATCCTCAAGTACGTCACGTGGATGATGGTCCCGACCGCGATCGGGCTGATCATCAGCCAGCTGTTCGTGAAGGAGAACGCCTTCGACGACTCCGTCGCCCGCACGGTCGGCGGCATCGTCCCGATGGTCCCGGAGGGGCTGGTCCTGCTCACGTCGGTGGCCTTCGCCATCGGCGTCATCCGCCTCGGCCGCAAGCAGTGCCTCGTCCAGGAGCTGCCCGCGATCGAAGGGCTGGCCCGGGTCGACACGGTCTGCCTCGACAAGACCGGCACCCTCACCGAGGGCGGCATGGACGTCACCGAGCTGCGGCCCCTGCAGGGCGCCGACGAGACCTACGTACGCCGGGTGCTCGGCGCGCTCGGCGAGTCCGATCCCCGGCCGAACGCCTCGCTCAAGGCGATCATCGACACCTACCCGGCCGCCGAGGACTGGCGCTGCACCCAGGCGCTGCCGTTCTCCTCCGCCCGCAAGTACAGCGGCGCCGCGTTCGCCGAGGCCGACGGGGAGAGCAGCACCTGGCTGCTCGGGGCGCCTGACGTGCTGCTGCCCGAGGACGACCCGGCCCTCGCCGAGACGGGGCGGCTGAACGAGCAGGGCCTGCGGGTGCTGCTGCTCGCCCGGGTCGACCGGGACCTCGACGACCCGGAGGTCGCCGAGGGAGCGAAACCCGTCGCGCTGGTGGTCCTGGAACAGCGGCTGCGGCCGGACGCGGCCGAGACGCTGCGCTACTTCGCCGAGCAGAACGTGGCTGCCAAGGTCATCTCCGGCGACAACGCGGTGTCGGTCGGCGCGGTCGCGTCCAAGCTGGGGCTGTCCGGCGCCACGGTGGACGCGCGCCGGCTGCCCGCCGAGCGGGAGGGGATGGCCGAGGCCCTCGACGACGGCACGGTGTTCGGGCGGGTCACCCCGCAGCAGAAGCGGAACATGGTGGGCGCGCTGCAGTCCCGCGGGCACACGGTCGCGATGACGGGCGACGGGGTGAACGACGTCCTCGCCCTGAAGGACGCCGACATCGGCGTCGCGATGGGCTCCGGCTCGGAGGCGACCCGGGCGGTCGCGCAGATCGTGCTGCTGAACAACAGCTTCGCGACGCTGCCGTCGGTGGTGGCGGAGGGCCGCCGGGTCATCGGCAACATCACGCGGGTCGCGACCCTGTTCCTCGTCAAGACGGTCTACTCGGTGCTGCTGGCGATCCTGGTGGTCTGCTCGCAGGTCGAGTACCCGTTCCTGCCGCGCCACCTGACATTGCTCTCGACCCTGACGATCGGCGTCCCGGCCTTCTTCCTCGCGCTCGCGCCCAACAAGGAACGCGCGAAGCCGAACTTCGTGCGGCGGGTGATGCGGTACGCGATCCCGGGCGGGGTGGTGGCCGCGCTGGCGACCTTCGCGACGTATCTGATCGCCCGGGAGAACTACACGGGCGCGGGCGCGCTGGACGCGGAGACCAGTGCCGCGACGCTCACGCTGTTCCTCATCTCGATGTGGGTCCTGGCGATCATCGCCCGCCCCTACACCTGGTGGCGGATCGCCCTGGTGGCCACGATGGGCGGGGCGTTCCTGCTGGTCCTCGTCGTGCCGTGGCTCCAGGACTTCTTCGCGCTGAAGCTGGTCGGGGTGACGATGCCGTGGCTGGCGGTCGGGATCGCGGTGGTGGCGGCGGCCACCCTGGAGCTCACCTGGAGGTGGGTGGACCGCCGCTTCCCGGCGTAGCCGGAGTTACCGCACGTCGACGTAGTCGCCCGTGGCATTGACCGCCGGGGTGGTCGTCGTGCCGGCGAAGCTGAAGCGCCAGTAGCCGTCGTACTGGGCGGTTGCGGTGGCCTTCAGGTTGCCGTACTGGTCGGAGTAGACCGTCTTGACCGTGGTGTACGTGCTGGTGCCCGCCTTGCGGAACTGGAGCCTGACCGGCTGGTTGGTGTAGCCGTGGTAGGCGTTGTCCTCCCAGTTGGCGCGGGACAGCTTGCCGGTGGACGTGATGGTCTTGCCCTTGTAGACGGGCTCGGGACCGGCGTTGACGGTCAGCTTGGAGTAGCGCTGCACCTTGGTGCTGCCCAGGCCGCCCTGCTCCTTCTGGTCGCCGTTGCTGGTGACGGCGAGGGCGCCGGCGCCCCAGGTACCGGCGTCGGAGTTGAACAGTTCGCCGTCGGCCGGGCGGACGGCGATGACGCCCTTGCAGTTGAGGACGGTCGACGAGGCGGCGGTGCAGGTGGCCGGGTCGTCGCTGATGAGGACGTTGTCCGCGGTGTCCAGCGAGGAGCCGTGGTAGATCAGCGGGCCGGTGGCGAAGTTGTCCGAGCTGGTGTCGAGGTCCGCGGCGTGGGTCACGGTGTAGGTGACCGGGAAGCTGACCACGTTCGTGGTGCCGACGACGATGTTCTTGCCGCTGTTGACCTTGACGTCGGAGAAGGTGACGTCGAGGGTCGACGCGGTGGTGCCCGAGTCGGCGTCGGCGGAGGCGGAGCTGAAGGCCGCCTTGCCGGACGGCGCGTCGGCGGCCTGTGCGGCCGGTACGACGAGGGCGGAGAGGGCCAGGGCGCCGGAGACGGCGGCCACGGTGGCTCGGATGTGCATGTGTTCCCCAGGTGGAGAAGTGATCTAGGAGTCTCTTGACTCGGATGATCAGATCCACGAGCCCGGGAACAAGTTGTACGCCCCGTTCCGGTTTTGCCGCCGCATCCCCAATGTTTGACCCGGGCATGGCACTTGGGTCACGAGACATACGGAACCGCCGGTCCCCGAACGGATTCCGGGGCCGGCGGTGTCGTCCGTGTCGTGCGGGACGGTGTTATCGCACGTCGACGAAGTCGCCCGTGGCGTTGACGGCCGGGGTGGTCGTCGTGCCCGCGAAGGAGTAGCGGAAGTAGCCGTCGGTGGCGGCCTTGACGGTGGTCTTCAGCTCACCCGTGCTGTTCGAGGTGATGGTCTTCACCGTGGTGTAGGTGTCGGAACCCTTCTTGCGGAACTGGAGCTTCACCGGCTGGTTGGTGTAGCCGTGGTACTTGTGGTCCTCCCAGTTGGCCCGGGAGAGCTTGCCGGTGACGGTGATGGTCTTGCCCTTGGCCACCGGCTCCGGGGAGGCGTTGACCGTCAGCTTCGAGGCACGCTGGACCTTGGCGGTCTTGTAGGCGTCGCGGATGATGTAGTCACCGTCGTTGCCGATGGCGCCGACCCACACCTTCCAGGTGCCGGCCAGGATGTTGGCGTAGAGGTCCACGGCCGGGTCGGCGATGATCGTCACCTTGCAGGTGGCGGTGGTGGCACTGGAGTTGGCGCAGTCGCCGACGAACTCCTGGTCCAGGCTCTCCGGGACGAGCGCCCCGTCGGCGTTGTCCGGGTTCGTGCCGTGCCACAGGACGGGGTAGGCGTCGTAGATGCCCTCCGGGTCGGTGGCCGTCACGGAGACGGTGAAGGACTTCTTGACGGTCGTGCCGACGACGATGTTCTTGCCGCCGTTGACGGTCACGCTCGTGACCTTCGTGTCGCCCTCGCCCTCGTCCGTCGGGCCGGCGGCCGCGAACGGCGTGGCCTTCGAGGTGGAGGGGACCATCGAGGCCAGGTTCGGCATGTGGTCGTCCGCCTGCGCGGCGGGGACGGCCAGGGCGGAAAGGGCCAGGGCGCCGGTGACGGCGGCCACAGTGGCTCGGATACGCATGCGTTCTCCAGGTGGAGAGGGGCCCCGGCGCTCGTCGTCGGCTCCTGGGGCCCAAGTGATCGTGGAGTCTGTTGACTCACGTGATCAGATCCACGAGCAAAGCGCATGGTTGTACGACAGGTGAAAAATTTGTGCGGAAGTTTTCACCGAACAGCCAAACGCCGCCGCGCGCTTCAGTCGAACCACCGGTCCCGCGCCAGTTCCTCCGTCCGCGACGGATCCTCCAGCAGCGCCGCCACCTCGAACCGCCGCGGCCACTGCCCCGCCGCCCAGGCGAGCCCCGCGGCCACGCCCTCCAGGGTGGCGGCGTGCAGGACACCGTCGTCGGTGAGCCGCCAGTCGATCTCCACGCCGTCGACGACGAGTTCCTCGTGCTCGATGTAGGAGGACGGGGTGCGGGGGCCGAGCAGCACGCGGACGGAGTCCGGGACGTCGTGTTCGGTGCCCTCGGAGGTGACCTGCCCGGTGACCGACTCGCTCAGGCGTCGCACCTGGAAGAGTTCGGCCAGGTCGGCGGCCCGGGACGGGCGGACCGGCAGCAGCGGGACGCCCGCCGTGAAGGGCAGCAGGTCCGGTGAGTCGCACACCACGGCGTCGGCCGCGTCCACGACCTCCACCCGGCCGTCGATGACGGCACGCAGCTCGTCCGGCAGGGTCACCTGCTCCGGGTCCAGGTCGGCCAGGGCCCCGTACAGCGCGTGCAGTTGGGCGTCCGCCACCTCGCGCTCGGGGTCGGCGAGCCGGTCGAGGAGTTCGGCGGCACCGCCGGGCTCGTCCAGCAGCGCGGCGACGGACGTCCGCACACCCAGCGCCCGCAGCACCTGCTCATCGTCAAAGCCGGTCGCGTCGGCCTCCTCGTACAGGCCCCGCAGCAGCGGGTCGCCGCCGGCGGCCCGCAGTCCGGCCGGGCGGCGCCCGTCGAGGACCGGGTTCCCGCGCAGCCACCACGCCGTGTACGGCCGTACGACCTCGTGCGTGCCGTCCGGCAGCAGGACGCGCACGGGCTGGACGATCGCGTCCCGCAGGGGCGGCTGCGACAGCAGGGACAGGGCCTGGGACCACTTGTCCTCGTCGACCAGGTCCAGATCCCGTACGGCGACGATCTCGGTGGCGACCGGCGGCACCGGGCTGTCCGGGAAACGGTCGAGGATGTCCTCGGCCCACACGTCGACCGCGTCCAGCAGGCCGGCGTCGTCGGGCTCGGCGAAGTCGCCCTCGCGCGGCTCCAGTTCGTCGGGGTCGAGGACGACGTCGGTGGCGCGGACGAGCGCGAAGTTCACCAGCACCCCGCAGGCCGCCAGCGGCTGCTCGCCCCACTTCGAGGCCAGCTCGGCGTCCACCGCGGCCAGTTCGCCCTCGCGCATGACCTGGGCGAACGGGCCACCGGGGAAGACGAGTTCACAGGCCGGGGCCGGTTCGCCGTCCTCGTCGGGCAGGGCGAGCGCACCGAGCCAGGGCTCGTCACCGGGCTCCAGACCGGCGTCCCGCACCAACGCGAGCACGGTATCGGCCAGTTCCTCCGCGTCGAGGGTGTCCTCCTCCCACAGGGCGCCGCCCTCGTCGTCGAGCGACGCGGCGACGGCGGCCCTGACCTGCGGGGTGGTGAGCACGGCGCGCGGGGTCGCGGGCAGGGCGCCCAGCTTCTCCAGGATGGGGTGCGCGGCGTCCGGGTGGGCGACCTTCAGACCGAGCCGGGCCAGGGTCTCCGGGTCGATACCGGTGGCGTCGGGGCTGGGCAGCAGGACCTGCCGGGGCCCGATCGTCGTACGGCCGTCCGCGAGCGGCACCGGCAGGCCCGACAGCCGGTCCGGGTCGACCCCGGCCAGGCTGTCGTAGAGCCGCCGCCACCAGCCGGGGTCCTTCTCCAGCCCGGCCAGCCGGTCGATCGCGTCGGTCAGCGGCACGCGGGCGACGCCCAGGGTGCGCAGCTCCGCCCGGCGTTCGAGACCTGCGGGCAGCAGCGTGGGCAGCACCTCGGCGAGCACCCGCACCGTGTCCGCTCCCGCGCCCTCGACGACCTCGGCGTCCCGGGGCCGCAGCGACTCGGGCAGCTCGTCGCCGTCGTGCTCGCGGCGCTCGACGGCGGGCGGCAGGAAGGACGTGCGCGGCAGCCGCTCAAGGATGGCCCGGCGCAGCGCGCCGTCCAGCTCGCCCTTGCCGAGCGGGCCGGGCACGAGGTCGATGAGCCCGGCCGTCACCGGCCGCCACTCGCCGAGGAGTCCGGCGTAGGAGTCGGCCGCGCGCTGGATCAGGAAGTCGGTCAGCGGGCCGGGGGCGGCGTGCCGGCGGGTGGAGTCCAGCGGGAACGAGGCGATGAGCAGGGCGGGGACGCCGAGCGGCTCGTCGCTGGGCGTGGGGGCGTGCACGACCGGGCTGGTGCGGGGCCGGGCCGGACTGCCGTCGGAGTCCACGGGCACGGCCCAGGTGACCGACCAGTGGGGACGAAGCCGCTCCTCGACGGGGCGGCCGGTGAGCAGCTCGGGGGTGAGGGGGCCGTGGGCGGCGGCGGTGCGCCAGTAGGTGACGCCGTCGCCGGAGTCGTCGACGACGGTGAAGGGGCCGTCGGTGCGGCGGGAGATCGTCCGGGGGCTCTCGCCGTTGATCTCCACGACGACCTCTTCGAGGCCGGCGAGGGTGAGCAGCAGCGCGTCGTCGACCGCCCGCAGCAGCCGTTCGGCGAGGTCGGCGGCGGCCGCGTCCCGCAGCGGCAGGATGACCGCCGTGTCGTACGGGTCGGGGGCGGTGCCCTCGGCGGCGAACGGCAGCCGCAGCAGCGGTACGTGACCGTCGCGCCGCCGGACCTCGTCCCCGAGGCCGGGGCTGTGCCGGGCGGTCTCGGCGGCCAGCTCCCGGGCCTCGGCCAGCGACCACCGCACGCCGCCGTGCCGGCCGACGACGGCGGGCTCGTCGGTCACGGCGAGGACGGCGGCGAACCCGACGCCGAACCGCCCGACGGCCTGCTCGTGGGTCTCCCGCTTCGCGGAGGCACGCAGCGTGGACAGCGACTCCACGCCGGCCGCGTCCAGCGGAGCGCCGGTGTTGGCGGCGACGAGAACCCCGTCCCGCAGGGTGAGCCGCAACCGCCCCGGCACGCCCGCCCGGGCCGCCGCGTCGGCGGCGTTCTGCGCGAGCTCGACGACGAGCCTGTCCCGGTACCCGCCGAGGACGAGATCCTCCTCGGCGTTGGCGTCCTCACGGAACCGGGCGGGGCTGGTGGCCCACGCGTCCAGCACTCCACGCCGCAGACGTGCCGTACCGAACGGATCGGCACCCTCGGCGGCGGGCCGCACGAACTTGCTGCTCACGTTCCTTCTCCTCATCGACGAGAGGACGAAGGTACCGCCTGGGACGCGGGGCTGCGCGCGCCGTCCGGCCCCGCTTCAGCTCCCGGAGGCGAACGTCACGAAATCCGCCCAAGCAGCGGAGGCGACGGCGAGCCGGGGGCCTTCGGCGCGCTTGGAGTCGGCATCACCCCAAGCTCGGCATTCCGCACCTGTCCCGCTTCAGGCAGACGTTCCGGCTTCAGGCAGACGTTCCGGCCGGCGGCGCAACACCTCCAAGCTCCACGCTCAGCCGACCCGCCGCTGCCTCGACCGCCATGCCGGATCCCTCTGCCGTGCGGCCGCGCCACCGGAACCCGACCACCCGTGCTCCGGCGCCGCGGGCGGTCTTCCCAAGAAGCACAACAGTGAAAGAACCTCACCAAACCCGACCTCCGCCGCCCGCTCACCCGCCCGGGTGAACATCGCCAACTCGGCTGGCGTGGCGCCTGGTTGTCGGCCCTACGCTCGGCGCGACACAACCGCAGACATGCGACGGCCCTCGCCGGGACTGGCATCCCAGTGCGAGGGCCTGACCACCGAGGAAGAGAGAGCTTCCCGATGGATACGCAGAACCCTAGCGTGCCCCCGCACGCCCACACCCGGGTTGCCGGGAAGAAGCACTCGAACCGGCACCCGCACGCCGGCCTGGTTCACGACAACACCCGCCACACCACCCGCTTCACGGTGATCGGCAACCACCTCGCCCAGCACCCGGAGCTGTCCCTGCTCGCGATCGGGCTCGGCACGCACATCCAGTCACTGCCGAAAGGCGCCCGCGTCGACATCAAGACCCTCGCCGCCCGCTTCCCCGAGGGGGCGACCCGTATCGCCGCGGCCCTGCGTCAGCTGGAAACCCACGGCTACCTGCGCCGCATCCGCGAACGCGTCGCCGACGGCCGGATCATCACTCGCACGATCTCCTGCAACCAGCCCGGACACCGGACCACCGACCAACGGACCGTACGGAGGCCACACCCCGCTCCGAAGAAGCGAGCCCCGCGCAAGCCCCTCCCCGCCGTACCGCAGCCCGCCTACCCCGCCCCCGCTCTCCTGCGGCAGGCCACGGACCTCCTGGCGGACCTTCGCCGCCACGACCCCCGTCTGCTCCTGTCCGCTTGCGATACCGCCCACCTCGCCCCCGGCGTCGCCGCCTGGCTGGAGCGCGACGTCACCCCCACGGCCGTACGAGACGCCCTGACCACCGACCTGCCACCCGAAGGCCCTCGCCGCCCGGCCGCTCTGCTGGCCCACCGCCTCACAGCCCAGCTACCACCACCGCCCCCGTTCCGCACGCCCGCACCCCCGCCGTCCGCCCGGCACCCACTCCAGACCTGCGACGGCTGCGACCGCGCCTTCCGCGCCCCCGAGCCCGGCCACTGCCGCGACTGCCGTACCGCCGCACCACCCCGACGAAAGGCCTGACACCACGCCATGGTCAGCTCGTCCCACGAGGCGATGCACCGCATCTTCCAGGACCACCCCGGGCTGTTCTCCCGGGTCTCCGAAGTACTGGGCATCGACTTCGCCCCGCCCACCTCGGTCACCGTCCTGCCCACCGACCTCACCGAGGCCCGCCCGCTCGAACGCCGCGTCGACACCCTGCTCCGGCTGGAGACCGAGGACGACGAGCCGTTACTGCTCGCGGTCGAGGCGCAGGGCAAGAAGGACCCGGACAAACCCGCGAGCTGGGCGTACTACGCCTCGTACCTGCTCACGAAATACCGGCTCCAGCCGCTGCTCCTGGTCGTCTGCCAGGACCGCGCCACCGCGGAATGGGCGGCGCGGCCGGTCAGCTTCGGCCCTCGTCAGTGGCCCCTGCTCACCCTGCGCCCACTGGTCGCCGGACCGCACAACATGCCGGTGCTCACCGACCCGGCCGAGGTCCGCAAGGACCTCGCGCTCGCCACGCTGTCCGCCATCACCCACGCCAAGCACCGGGACATCGGGGCCATACTCAAAGCAGTGACAACCGTCCTGCGGGACACACCGCACCCCATCGCCGATCCGATCGTCGAACTCATCGCACAAGGCCTGGGCAAGCACCCGGCCGCGGAAATGTGGAGGAACCTGGTGGCCGTGGACCTCTCCTTCTACAAGTCGTACATCTCGGAAGAAATCCGCGACGAAGGCCGGGCCGAGGGCGAGGCCCGGCGGGCCGCCGAAGACGTCCTGGAGGTCTTGGAGGTCCGGGGCATCGACGTCCCCGCAGCGGTCCGCGAGCGCATCGTCAATTGCGGTGATCCCGAGACTCTGCGCCGCTGGCACCGGCGTGCCGTGGTCGCCCCCTCCGCCGAGCAGATCTTCTCGGACGAGCAGGACGAGTAGGCGGCTGCGGCTGCGGCTACGAGTGGCCCAGTTCCTCCGTGTCCTCGTCCGCCGTCGCCGGGACCGAGCCCGAGTCCGAGGCCGGGCGGAGGGGGAACGGGTCCACGCGGGTCTCGTCGATGACCGGTGGGGCCGGCTGGGGCGGCTTGGGCATGACCGCAGCCTCGGAGTGGCCGCCGCAGCCGTAGGCCAGGGAGACGACGCGGCCGTCGGCCGGGGAGAACTCGTTGGCGCAGACACCGAAGGCCTGGCCCAGGGAACCGCCGATGCGCAGCAGGAAGCCGCAGCTCACACACGCGGCGGGGGCCGCCTGTGCCATCGGGGTCTTGGGGCCGAAGGCTTCCTCCCAGCGGTCTGCGGCGATGTGCAGGCCGTAGCGGGACAGCACCCGGGCACGGCGCACGCCGAGTTCCTCGGCCACCGCCGCGATCGACCCGCGGGCGGGGACGGCCAGGGGGCCCGCCGTGACCTCCGCGTCCTCGGCCTCCGCCAGGGCGGCCATCTCGTCGGAGACGACGGAGTTCGGCGGCGGCTCGTCCTCACCGGTCCAGCCGGGCTCCAGACGCAGGTCCTCGGCGTCCGTGGGCAGCAGATCGCCCGGGCCCATGTCGCCGGGGCGCAGCCGCTCGCTCCACGGCACCCACTCGGGCGCGAGCACCGCGTCCGGGCCGGGCAGCAGCGCCGCCTCGTCCACCGTGACGATCTTCGCCCGGGACGCCCGGGCCACCGTCACGGCCCAGCGCCAGCCCCGGTACCCGAGCTCCTTGCACTCGAAGAAGTGCGTGACAACGCGATCCCCCTCGGAGACCAGCTCCACGTGCTCGCCGACGATTCCTGGTGCCGCGGCCTCCTCGGCTGCGGCGCGGGCGAGGTCGACGGCCTCGGCGCACAGACGGTCAGGGGTGCGGCTTCGCGTTGTCGCTGCGCTCACAGGTATCGCTTCTCTCCATACGCCGTCTCACGTGTGCGCCACTCCCAGCGCAGGGGGCGGACGGAGCGGACCAGGGGACCGCGTCGACGTCCTTCATCCATTTTGCGGGATGGCTGAGATACGCACGCTACCCTTCCGCCCCACTTCGCGTACACCGACGGTCCTGACCGATGCCCCGGACCACCGTGCCGACCGGGTCCCCGCAACCCGGACAGTCACCCCACAGGCCCTATACAAGCGGTAATGGCACTACCCACTGCCATCTCGGGGCACTATGACGACGTGGCAGCCGCGAGGACGCCCCAGGGCGCCACCGGTACCGGTGGGTCGAAAGGGGTCAAGGGAAGCAGACGACTGAGCGGGCCGGGCCGTCTGGGCGGCTCCCTCCGCGCGGTCGGCCGTGCCCTGCACCTCCCGTTCACCGGAACCGCCCGCGGCATCCGCAAGGCCACCCACGCGCACGGCGCCGGCGAGTCCGGCCTCGGCAAGCTGATCGAGCTGCACGGTGTGAACGGCGCCGGGGATGTGATGATCACCGTCGCCCTCGCCTCGACGGTGTTCTTCTCCGTGCCGACCGACGAGGCCCGCGGCCGTGTCGCGCTGTACCTCGCCATCACCATGGCGCCCTTCACCCTCCTCGCGCCGGTGGTCGGCCCACTCCTCGACCGCCTCCCGCACGGCCGCCGGGCCGCGATGGCCGGGGCGATGCTGGCCCGGGCGCTGCTCGCGCTGATCCTGTCCGGCGCGGTCGTCAGCGGCAGCATCCAGCTGTATCCGGCGGCGCTCGGCGTCCTCGTCGCGTCGAAGGCGTACGGGGTGGTCAGAAGCGCCGTGGTGCCCCGGCTGCTGCCGCCCGGCTTCTCCCTGGTCAAGGCGAACTCCCGCGTCACCCTCGGCGGGCTCCTCGCCACCGGCATCGCCGCGCCGATCGGTGCCGGACTCCAGCAGATCGGACCGCGCTGGCCGCTCTACGGCGCCTTCGTGATCTTCGTGGCAGGGACGTTCCTGTCGTTCACGCTGCCGCCGAAGGTCGACTCCGCCAAGGGCGAGGACACCGCGCTGCTGGCCGCGGACGAGGAGCACCTGCACGGGCCGCACCGCCGTCCCGTCAAGCGCCCCGGGCTGCGCACGGTCGGCCCGGCCGTCACGCACGCCCTGGCCGCCAACGCCGCCATCCGCTGTCTCACCGGCTTCCTGATCTTCTTCCTCGCCTTCCTGCTGCGCGAGCATCCGATGTCCGGCCAGAGCGCCGCCGTGTCCCTGGGGATAGTGGGCGTGTCGGCGGGCGTCGGCAACGCGCTCGGTACGGCCGTGGGGGCGTGGCTGCGGTCCCGGGCGCCGGAGATCATCATCGTGACGGTCGTGGCGTGTGTGCTGGCCGCGGCGATCACGGCCGCGTTGTTCTTCGGCGCGGTCCTGGTGGCGGGCCTCGCCGCGATCGCCGGTTTCGCGCAGGCGCTGGCCAAGCTGTCGCTCGACGCGCTCATCCAGCGGGACGTGCCCGAACTGGTCCGCACGTCGGCCTTCGCCCGCTCCGAGACGCTCCTGCAGATGGCCTGGGTGCTGGGCGGGGCGGTCGGCATCGCGATGCCGCTCAACGGCACGCTCGGGCTGGCGGTGGGCGCCGCGATCGTCGGCACGGGGTGGCTGACGACCGTACGGGGGCTGATCGCCTCGGCCCGGCATGGGGGTGCGGCACGGCCACGCGTGGCGTAGGGGTACGGCCGCGCGTGGCGTAGGACTACGACCGCGCTCGGCGTAGGGGTACGGCTGCGCTCGGCGTGGCAGGACGGGCACGCCGTACCCCGCGTGGGCGGTCCGGCCGGTGGGCCAGATAGCCTTCGCCCATGACCAGGTTGCAATCCGCTGTGCGACGCCGCCGCGCCGTCGCCGCCGCCGGCGTCGTGTCCGCCGGACTGCTCGTCCTCTCGGCCTGTGACAAGCCGACTCCGATGGCCACGGTCACCGTGGGCCAGGATTCGGTGAACTCCGAGGCCACGTGTGGCGGCGAGGGCGATGCCCTGAAGCCGTCCGATCTCAACCAGTGCCTGAAGGCCAAGGGCATCAAGAGCATCTCCGTCGACCCTGACGAGACCGTGCGCTTCGGGGTCGACCCGGAGATCGCGGACAAGGGCTGGACGATCCTGATGAACGGTCAGCCGCTGACCGACTCCAGCACGAAGACGTACCGCACCATTCCGGGCAGCGTGTTCTTCAACGCGCAGTACGGGGCGCAGGGCGACTCGACGCTGGTGTCCATCAAGGAGGGCGAGAAGGACGCGTCGGGGCTGTGGAACTTCAAGCTGGAGAAGAACGCGTAGTCGCTGCCGCTGGGCTGGGCAGGGTGCTTGTCGCCACCGCCGTTTCTGTGGAGCGGGACGCGGTGGCTGCTGCCGTCGGGGCGTTGCCCCTGGAGCCGGGTGACGAGGTGCTCGGCGTTGCGGGCCGTGCCCACCCGTTCCGCCCCAGCGGAACGACTGCCCACGGCGGTAGCGGGGCGGCTGCCCACGGCGGTAGCAGCAGTGGTATCGACGTCGTCGTCGTTGGGGTGGGGCCCGGGCTCGCCGGTGCGGCCACCGGCTCCGTGCTTGCCGCCGCCGCCCTGCAGGGCACGCCCTATGACCTGGTCGTTTCCGCTGGGATCGGTGGGGGGTTTCTGCCGGAGGCCCGCGTGGGATCGCTCGTCGTCGCCGATGAGATCGTCGCGGCCGATCTGGGGGCCGAGACGCCCGACGGGTTCGTGTCGGTCACCGAGCTCGGGTTCGGGACCGTTCGGCATCAGCCGCCCGCGGACCTCGTACGGCTGGTCCGCGACGCCGTCGGGGCGCGTACCGGGGCCGTGCTCACCGTGTCCACCGTGACCGGGACCGCCGAGCGGGCCGCCGCGCTCCGGGAGCGTCACCCCACCGCCCTCGCCGAGGCCATGGAGGGCTTCGGCGTGGCCGAGGCCGCCGCCGTGCACGGGGTGCCCGTGCTGGAGCTGCGGGCGATCTCCAATCCCGTCGGGCCGCGCGACCGCGCCGCCTGGCGCATCCCCGACGCCCTGGCGGCCCTCACCGAGGGCTTCGGGAAGCTCGTGCCCGTACTGGAGAGTTGGAACCGGCATGACCAGTGAGCAGCTGAAGATCGCCTACTCCCCCTGCCCGAACGACACCTTCGTCTTCGACGCCCTGGCCCACGGCCGCGTCCCCGGCGCCCCCGCCTTCGACGTGACCTTCGCCGACATCGACATCACCAACGGCATGGCCGAGCGCGGCGAGTTCGACGTGCTGAAGGTGTCGTACGCCGTGCTGCCGTACGTGCTGGAGCAGTACGCCCTGCTGCCGTGCGGGGGTGCGCTGGGGCGGGGGTGCGGGCCGCTGGTGCTGACGCGGGAGCCGGACGTCGACCTCACCGGCCGTACGGTCGCCGTGCCCAGTGAGAAGTCCACCGCGTACCTGCTGTTCCGGCTGTGGGCCGCGGACACGCTGGGCGACGGGGTCGGCGAGATCGTCGTCATGCCGTTCCACGAGATCATGCCGGCCGTGCGGGACGGCAAGGTCGACGCGGGGCTCGTCATCCACGAGGCGCGCTTCACGTACCGGAACTACGGCCTGCACAAGCTCGCCGACATGGGCGAGCACTGGGAGAACACCACCGGGCTGCCGATCCCGCTGGGCGCGATCATCGCCAAGCGGTCGCTGGGCGAGCAGAAGCTGCGGCTGCTCGCCGACTCCATCCGGACCTCGGTCCGGGCGGCCTGGGACGATCCCGAGGCCTCCCGCCCGTACGTCATGGAGCACGCCCAGGAGATGGACCCGGCCGTCGCCGACCAGCACATCGGGCTGTACGTCAACGAGTTCACCGCCGACCTCGGCGAGGACGGCTACGCCGCCGTACGCGGGCTGCTGACACGCGCGGCGGCCGAGGGGCTGGTGCCGCCCCTCGGCCCGAACGCGCTGCGCTTCCCGTAAGCGGTCGATACGTCCAAGCGGTCTACGCGTTCCAGCGGTCTACACGTCCAAGCGGTCTACACGTCCAGCTGGTCGGCGACCGCGCGCAGCAGGCCCGCGATCTTCTTGCCGGCGGTCTTCTCGGGGTAGCGGCCCCGCTCCAGCATCGGCGTGATGTTCTCCAGGAGCGTCGTCAGGTCCTGGACGATGGAGGCGAGCTCGTCCGGCTTCTTGCGGGTCGCGGCCGCGACCGAGGGGGTCGGGTCCAGAATCGTCAGGGACAGCGCCTGGTCGCCGCGCTGTCCGGCGACGACACCGAACTCCACCCGCTGTCCCGGCTTGAGCGTCTCGACTCCGGCGGGGAGGACCGAGGAATGGACGAAGACGTCACCGCCGTCGTCGCGGGAGAGAAAGCCGAAGCCCTTCTCGCTGTTGAACCACTTGACCTTGCCGGTAGGCACGTCTGTCCTCGTCCTCGTACTCGTCGGAAAACTGCTTCTGGAAACGGCTCTTGATAGCACTCGGGCGGGTCGTACGACCCGCCGGTACCAAGGCTAATGCTCTTCAGGCCGGTGACAAGACGTCACCCGGTTGTTCCTTCGCGCTGGGAACTACCCTGGTCGGGTGCGTGACAAAACCCAAACGAATTCCGCCGCTCCCGGTGACCGTCTGGTCCGTGCCGGAGCCATCGTCTTCTTCATCGGCGCCGTGGCCACACTGGTCACGGTCGCCCCGCTGTTCCTGGGGACGACGCCCTTTCCGACGTACATGTTCGGCCTGAGCATGCTCATGGCGGCCGGATTCCTGATCGCCGGCGCGGGAGTACTGCGTTCCGTGGCGGCCGGTCGGCGTCAGGCGCGTGCGGGACGGTAGTCCGAAAACCACCCGGGGAATTCCGTCAGACCGGTGAGGACCACGTCCGCGCCCGCCGCGCGCAGTTCCTCAGCGGGGCAGGGGCCGGTGGCCACCGCGACCGACAGCGCGCCGGCCGTCCGGGCGCCGCGCACGTCGCCGACGTGGTCGCCGACGTAGACACCCGCGTCGTACTCGCGCAGCGCCTCCGCCTTCTGTTCGGCCCACAGGTCGCCGATGACGGCGTCGGGCTCGATGCCGAGGTGGGCGAGGTGCAGCTTGGCGTTGGGCTCGTACTTGGCCGTGACGACGATCGCGCGTCCGCCGGCCTCCCGTACGGCCGCGATGGCCTCCCGGGCGCCGGGCAGCGCGGGGGTCGCGGCGATCGCGATGGTCGGGTAGATCTCCCGGTAGACGTCCGCCACGGTCTCGACCTCGTCGGCCGGGAACCAGTTGATCAGCTCCTCGACCAGCGGCGGCCCGAGCCGCGTGACCGCCAGATCGGCGTCGATGTACGTCCCGGTCCGCTCGGACAGTTCCTGGTAGCAGGCGCGGATGCCGGGGCGGGAGTCGATGAGGGTCATGTCGAGGTCGAAGCCGACGGTGAGCGCGGGCGGGGTCATGAAGGCCATATGGGCCATTGTGCCCAGGCGGTGTGAACGGCAGACGTCCCCCGTGACCGGCTGAGCCCTAGCGCGAGCGCTGTGAGCGCCAGACCAGGAACAGTGCCGACGCCACCGCCGCGCCCCTGACCACCCACGGCCAGGTCTCCGCCACCGCGTCGTTCATGTGGCCCTCGGCGATCGGGGTGCCCCAGCGGTCGTTCGTCCGGCCCCACAGCCAGAGGATCCCGGCCGCGACGGAGAGGCTGGGGAGGATCACCACCGCCCACTTCGTCTCCGCCGGGGTCAGGCGGCGTGAGGCGTAGGCGATGAGCCAGCCGAGGATGAGCACGAACCAGTTGCCGAGCACGGCGCCCGCGACGAGCAGACCGGCGGCGACGAGGAGGAGGGGGTTGCTCCAGCCGCCCGCGGGCAGGCGCGGCAGACGCCGGCGGGCCGCCTTGCCCGCCGTCTCCTCCGGCTCGACGGCCACCTCGACGGCCGCAGCCGTCTCCTCGTCGGCCGCCGGCTTCTCCAGGTCCGGCTTCCTCGGCTTCGGCTGCCTCAGCAGGTCCGGCAGCTCCACGCCGCCCACGAAGCCCGGCACTTCGTCGCCGACGCCGAAGGGGCCGCTGTCCACCCGCCACCAGTCCGGCTGGACGGCGCTGTCCCCGAGCTCGTGCCCGGCGGCCAGGTGCGGCGGGGCCGCGCCCCCGGCGGCGGGGTGCGACTCCTCGGCGGGCCGCGCCGGGCGGGGACGCGGTACGACGCGCCGCAGGACACCCTTCGGCCGCTCGCCCGTCTCCTCCGGCTCGCGGACCTCGCGCTGCACGGGCACGGCGGCCGGGGCGCTCTGCGTCGTACCGCCGTTGGCCGCGCCCGTGCCGTCCGCGGCCGCCGCCACGATCTCGTCGGGGCTGCCGAGGCGGGAGAGGATGCGGCGGACGGCGGCGGGCGAGTCGACGGTGGCCTTCGCGCGGCGCTTGTCGATCTCGTTGCGCAGGTCCGCGACCAGACGCATGCGCGTGGCCGACGACAACTGCCGCTGCTGGGCCACGTCGCCGACGCGGCTCAGATACTCGTAAACGACCTGGTCGCTCTCAATCCCCACGAAGTCCCCTCCGGGGCGTGTGCGTTGGCTGACGCCGTCGGTCGACGGTACCGCGAGTGGGAGCAGGGGACCCACAAGCCCGTCCGGCACCGGGCCCCGCCCGCCCGCGCACAGTCGCCCCGGCCGCCGGAGGCGACCCGCTACCGTGGACCGGATGAGCACCGAGGACAGGCCTTCGGCCCCCCGTTCCCTCGCGGAAGCGCTCCGCGGGCGGGACGACGTCTCGCTGGGCGCGCTCCTGCGCAGCCGTCCGGATCTCATCACGCCCGTCCCCACCGACCTCACGCAGCTCGCGACCCGCGCCGGTACCCGGGCCTCGGTCGTGCGGGCCCTGGAGCGGCTGGACCGGTTCACGCTCCAGACGGCGGAGGCGCTGGCCGTGGCGGCCGATCCGGCGACGTACGACGAGCTGCTCGGACTCATGGCAGGCGACGACACCGACCCGGCCGTCGCCCAGGCCCTGCCGCACGCCCTGGCCGTCCTGCGCGAGCAGGCCCTGGTCTGGGGCGGCGACGACCGGCTGCGGCTGGTCCGCACGGCCCGTGAGCTGCTGGCCCCCTCGCCGCAGCACCCCTCGCCGACGGGGCTCGGACCGACGGTCCAGGAGGCCACCGCCGGGATGTCCCCGGGTCGTATCCAGGAGATCGTCACGGCCGCCGGACTGCCCTCGACCCATGACTCGGTCTCCGCGGTGACGTCCCTGACGGAGCTGTTCACGGACCGGCGCCGGATGGGCGCGCTGCTCGCCGAGGCACCGGCCGACTCCCTCGAGGTGCTGGAGCGGCTGGTGTGGGGGCCGCCGTACGGGCAGGTCACGGCCGATCCGGCGCCCCGGCTGCGCTGGCTGCTGGACCGGGGTCTGCTGCTGCCGACAGCGCCCGGCACGGTCGTGCTGCCGCGCGAGGTCGCCCTGCACCTGCGGCAGGGGCACGCGCACCGGACGCCCGAGCCGGTGCCGCCGGCGGTCGAGGCCGCCGCCGTGCACCGTCCACAGGTTGTGGACAGCACCGCCGCCGGGCAGGCGTACACCGCCCTCGCGACCATCGAGGAGCTGCTGAAGGACTGGGACGAGGGCGGGCCGGCGGTGCTGCGGGCCGGCGGGTTGAGCGTGCGGGACCTGAAGCGGACCGCGGTCGCCCTCGACGTGCCCGAGCCGGTCGCCGCGTTCTGGGTGGAGCTGGCGTACGCGGCGGGCCTGATCGCCCCGGACGGGGAGGCCGACGAGCGGTACGCGGCGACCCCGGCGTACGACGAGTGGCGGGAACTGCCCCCCGCCGAGCGCTGGTCGCACCTGGTCACGGCGTGGCTCCCGGCGACCCGCACGGCCGGGCTGGTGGGCGGCCGGGACGCGAAGGACCGTACGTTGTCGGCGCTCGGGCCCGGCCTGGACCGTTCGGCGGCGCCCGAGGTGCGGCACCGGGTGCTGGCGCTGCTGGCCGGACTGCCGGAGGGCGCCGCGCCCGCCGCCGAGTCGGTGCTGGCCCGGCTGCGCTGGGAGCGCCCGCTGCGCGGTGCCCAGCGGGAGGACGACCTGCGCAGCCGGCTCGCCGAGTGGGCCCTGTCGGAGGCGGAAATGCTGGGCGTGACGGGCCGGGGTGCCCTGTCGGCCCAGGGCCGGGCCCTGCTGGGGGCGCCCGCCGCTCCCGCGAAGAGCCCGGAAGCGGAGCCCTCCGGGCCGGGCGACAAGCTCCCCGTCCACCACCACCGCCCCACGCATGTCCCCACCCTCTCCGCCACCGAGCAGGCCGTCGCCTCCGCCGCCGCGGCCCGGCTGCTCACGCCCCTGCTGCCCGAGCCGCTGGACCACGTGCTGCTCCAGGCCGACCTGACGGCGGTGGCGCCCGGGCCCCTGCGGCGGCCGCTCGCCGACATGCTGGGCGTGCTCGCGGACGTCGAGTCCAAGGGCGGGGCCACCGTCTACCGGTTCACGCCCGGCTCGGTGCGGCGTGCCCTCGACGCCGGGCAGAGCGCCTCTGACCTGCACGCCTTCCTCGCCGCGCACTCCCGTACGCCGGTGCCGCAGCCGCTGACGTACCTGATCGACGACGTGGCCCGCAGGCACGGTCATCTGCGCGTGGGCGCCGCCTCCGCCTACGTCCGCTGCGACGACGACGCGGTGCTGGGCGAGATCCTCGCCGACAAGCGGGCCGCCGGGCTCGGGCTGCGCCGGCTCGCCCCGACCGTGCTGGCCGCGCAGACCGACCCGGCGGGGCTGCTGGAGGGGCTGCGGGCGATGGGGTTCGCGCCGGCCGCGGAGTCCGCCGAGGGCGATGTGCTGATCACCCGCGCCCATGCGCACCGCACCCCGCCTCGTACGGCACCCGAGCCGGTGCCGGAGGGCCCGCCGGTCCCCGACGACACGCTCCTCGCGGCGGCGCTGCGCGCCATCCGGGCCGGCGACCTCGCCTCCACCACCCCGCGTAAGCCCGGCACGGCTCCCGAGGTCAACGGCGAACTGCCCCGCACCGGTTCCGCCGAGACCCTGGCCACCATGCAGGCCGCCGTCCTGACCGGCGAGGCCCTGTGGATCGGCTACGTCAACGCCGAGGGCGCCGCCAGCCAGCGGGTCATCGCCCCGATCCGCGTCGAGGGCGGCTTCGTCACGGCGTACGACCACACGGCGGACGAGGTCCGTACGTACCCGCTGCACCGGATCACCGGGGTCGCGGAACTCGCCGACGACGGGGGCTGACGGCCCGTTCCGGCCCGGGCTTCGTGTCACCCGTTCGGGTGCACGCCGGCGATCATGCACGCCACGCCGGGGATTTCCCACCCTTGAGCGACCTTGCCGGGCGTGCCGCATTCCGCCGTTCGCGCGGGGGCAGCCACCGGGTGTCCTGTGAGCCCTTCTCGAAAGGAAGTCCCAGCATGCGCGCTGTCCGTCGATTCGCCGCCGTCCTGGCCACCGCCGCCCTGATGACGTTCGGGGGGCTGGCCACTCCGGCCGCCGCGGTGAGCATCGATGTCGCCGGCCTCGTCCTCGAGACACCGCAGATCTGATCCGCCTCCCGCGTCGGGGCGGGGGCCGGGGGCCCCGGGCGGCCCCCCGGGGGGGGGGCCCCCGCGCCCCGGGGGGGGTATGCCCCGGGGCCCCAGCGGGGGGAGCTCCCCCCCCCCCC